>CANLAV010000001.1 GCA_947487905.1 Bacteroidota bacterium
GTGTTATAACAATTAATGGTGTTTCAAAAGGATTTGCGATGACAGGCTGGAGAGGTGGAATTATGGCAGCACCTAAATGGATTGCACAAGCTTGTGACAAAATGCAAGGACAGTTTACTTCTGCCACATGCAGTATTACTCAAAAAGCAATGCACGCTGCCATGGATTTACCTTCAGAAAGTACAAACTATATGCGCGACGCTTTTCTTAAACGAAGAGATTTGGTTTTAGATTTAATGAAAGAAATTCCTGGGTTTAAAACTAACATTCCTCAGGGGGCATTTTATGTTTATCCAGATGTTTCTGCTTTGTTTGGAAAATCATACAATGGTTATATTATTAATAATGCCACAGACTTATCTCTTTATTTATTAGATGAAGCGCATGTAGCCTTGGTTCCAGGTGCAGCATTTGGAGATGATAAATACATTCGTTTTTCTTACGCTACCTCTGAAGATAAATTAACAGAAGCTTTAAAACGAATGAAAGTGGCTGTTGAAAAATTAAATTAATGTTCAATAGGAAATAGTAAGTAAATCATGAAGAATTTTAAGGTAAAAAAAGAACACATTCGCGAAATTTTCAAATCATTTAATAATTTAAATGTTTTAATTATCGGTGATGTAATGATTGATAGTTACATGTGGGGAAAGGTAAATAGAATTTCGCCAGAAGCTCCTGTTCCTATTGTAGCAGTTACAAAGAAAGAAAAAAGATTAGGAGGTGCTGCAAATGTTGCGCTCAACATCCAAGCAATGGGCGCCAACCCAATTTTATGTTCTGTAATAGGAATAGACTATGAAGGTCAAAATTTTTTAGAGTTATTGAAAACTCAGAAATTAAGTCAGAAAGGAATCCTTAAATCGCGCACACGTATTACTACTGAAAAAACACGTGTCATAGGAAATAATACTCAACTTTTAAGAATTGATGAAGAGGTTGATGAGGATATTACACCTGCAGAAACGCAGCAATTAATTACACTTATTTCCTACATTATTCAGCACGAAAAAATAGACTGTATCTTGTTCGAGGATTACAACAAAGGTTTAATAACTCCTAAGCTCATATCGAAAGTAGTAGAATTAGCAAAAAGCAAAAGCATACCAACCTGCGTTGATCCAAAAAAGAAAAACTTTAATGCATATAAAGGCGTTACTTTATTTAAACCTAATTTGAAAGAATTGCGCGAAGGTTTAAAACTTGATGTTAGTTCAGATAATATTAATGAGTTACAAAGGGCTATTAGTAGTTTTAGAGTGAAGCAGAAGTTTGAATCTGCACTTGTTACATTAGCAGAAAAAGGTGTTATTGTAAATTCACGTTCGATAAAAGAACATACGCCCGCGCATATTCGATCTATTGCAGATGTAAGTGGAGCAGGTGACACTGTAATAAGCGTTGCAGCCTTATTAACAGCATTACATGTTAATCCAATTATTACCGCTCACATATCTAATTTAGCAGGTGGATTAGTTTGTGAACAAATAGGCGTTGTGCCAATTAATAAAGAACAACTTCTAGAAGAAGCTTTGAAGTTGAATTTCGTAAAATAATATCATTCAACATAGGTTGAACTAACTAACTAATTATGGCATCAGTAACTCCTTATAATAATTCCGATTCAAAAAAAAATCAAGTGGCGCAGATGTTTGACAACATTGCCTTTAGGTATGATTTTTTAAATTCCTTACTTTCATTAGGAATTCATAAAGGTTGGAGAAAAAAATGCATCAAGTTAATTGCAAAAAAAAATCCCCAATACATTTTAGATGTAGCAACTGGAACGGCTGATTTTGCAATTGAAGCGCTAAAGTTAAAACCGATAAAAATAGTAGGCGTTGACATTAGTGAAGGTATGATGAAATTTGGTAGAGTGAAAATTGAAAAATTAAAAGCTCAAAGTAAAATTACATTACATTATGGAGATGCTGAAACATGTGATTTGGCTGATAATTCGATAGACGCAATTACCGTTGGTTTTGGTGTTCGTAATTTTGAAAACTTGGAAAAGGGTTTAATTAACATGAATCGTATTTTAAAACCAGGCGGACAAATTTGTATTTTAGAATTTTCTACACCGCGTAAATTTCCTTTTAAACAATTTTATAAATTTTATTTTAAGTTCGTTACACCCACATTAGGAAAAATATTCTCGAAAGACGCGAGAGCCTATACCTATTTACCCGAATCAATCAAAGTATTTCCAGATAACGAACATTTTGTTTCCATTTTAAAAAATTGTGGTTATGTTAATGCTAACTTCGAATCTTTAAATTTTGGATTGGCAGCTATTTATTTAGCAGAAAAGAAATAATCTTTTTATCTAAATAAAGCGACTTTACCGTTTCGTAAAACTTTTTTATCTGAATTTTTTTGTATTACTTCTAAATGATATACATAAATATCGTCAGGACATGGATTGTTTTTAAATTTCCCATCCCATTTACTATTGATGTTATTCGACGTGTAAACTACATTTCCCCATCGGTCCGAAACAATCAATAAATAATAAGAATACTCACATTGAAATGTAGGAGAAAATAAATCATTTTTTTCATCCTCATTAGGCGTAAAACTATTTGGTAGATAAATTTCACAATCGCAATTTTTATATTTTACTGTAACGCTATCTGTTTTTGAGCCACAATTTTTTGAAACTGATCTTACCCAATAAATCCCTTCTTTAGTTGCGTTTATTGAAGACAAATTGGACCCTGTATTCCAATAAAGTTTAACATCATTATTCACCTTAATGGAAAGTGTTTTATTTGGCTCGCTTTCGCACACAACTAATTCTTTTCCAAAATTAGGAATTGAACCAGCAAGACTTCTTACTTTAAATGTATCAGTATAAGCGCATCCTTTGTTGTAGCATTTTATCCAATATGTATTCGCTTTTTCTATTTTTATTTGATCGGTTGTTTCAGCTGTGCTCCACAAATAGTAAGGTGTTTTTATTTTAGGACTAATTAACAATACTGATCCAGTACATAAGGATGTGTCTCTCATTTTAAATTTTAGACGTTCAAATGTTTTTACAAAAGTGGTTTCATGATAGGTTTGTTTTCCATCTCTTACTTTTAGTAAATACTGACCTTTATATTTTATATAATATTGTTTAGAATTATAAATTGAACCATAAGGGGTGTCCCACTGAATTACCGCATCTTTTGTTAAAGTTGACGTTTTAAAATCTATCAAAATAGAATCTCCTAAACATACATATATAGTATCTTTTAAAAAAATACTTGTTTTAGTTTGAGCTTTAAGGTCATGTGAAAGCATGAAAAAAAAACCAATAATGAGGTAGGATATATTTTTAATAGCGGACTGCATTATTTTTTATTTAGTGCGTTTTTATAATTTTAAAAATGATAATTAGATTTGTATTGTGATTGAAATAATTGTTCCATGGTCTGTTTCATCATGGTCTTGTTTATCAATAATTTCTACTTTTTGATTTTTTCCAGTCAGTTTAGTATTAAGTTCTAAAATATTTTCAATTGTTTTTGTTCCTAACGATTTATGGTCAGATTTAGCGTGTTCTTTTGCTTTTTTGTATCCAATGCCGTCGTCTTCTATAATAATTAGTAATGTTTTTTTATTTATTTTTTTCAATCGAATAAACAAAGTGCCATGTTCATGTTTTGGCAATATACCATGTATGATAGAGTTTTCAGCATACGGCTGAATAATCATATTTGGTATTTTTATTTCATCAGTTTTTAACTCTAAATCCACATCTATTTGAAAATCAAATTTGCCCTTAAATCGTTCTTTTTCTAACTCTAAATAATAATTTAATCGAACAATTTCTTCACTCAGTAAAATTTCGCCTTGAGATGCTTTTTCAATAATCATACGAATTAACCTCGAAAATTTAGCAAGGTATTCGCTTGCTTTTAATGAGTCGTTGATGTTAATGTAATTTTGAATACTTGTTAACGAGTTGAAAATAAAATGGGGACTCATGAGCGAGTTCATTGCTTGATGTTTTAATAAGTTAACTTGCCTATCTTCTTGAACACGTCGCGTAGCATTCTTTTTGATTCTCTTAATAACGAAGTAAGAAAATATACTTAATACAAATAAAGAACCAAATATTAAACTAAGGTTGAACCAAATGGTTTGCTTAAACGGAATGTCTTTTTTTATTGAAATCAAAATTGGATCAGACCAATTAATTCCATCATAAGAACACGTAATTTCAAGACTGTGTTTACCACCTTCTAAAGAAGTTAAATGGACTTGTGTATTTTCTAAATTTAACCATCGGCTCTTATCAAATTTATATTTATAATATTGTTTATTAGGCTTTATAAATAGTGGACTAATAAATGTGATGACTACATCGCTTTCCGAACTGTTTAAATACAAAATATCATTAATTACATGTGCGGTTTTTTCATCTACTTCAATAGAGGATATAAATGGTTTTTTCGCGATTTTAATATTAGATAATAAATCACTAATGTTACATATGGTTGTGCCTCTGTTAGTGCATATACAACAGTTATCATTGTCAAATACTACATCATTAACTGTATTAGATTGCAGCCCATTTGTTTTATTGTAAATAACAATGGGATTAAATTTTTCATCGCAAATAAATAATCCGTCTAACGTAGCTACCCATATTTTATTTTTGTAAAATTTTATTTTTTTAACTGATGTTAATCTATGTTCTCCAATTTGTTGAATAATGGTTGAATCTTCTAAAATTGTAATGCCGTTATCATGAGCCAAGTATGTTCTGTTTTTGTAGTTCTGAATGTGATTAATGTTATAGTTAAAAAGTTCTTTTTTATACTGCTTAAACGTTTTTGATTTAAGATTATAAATAGACAAACCTTCAGATGTACCAATGTATAAATTGCCATTTTTATCATTTAAACTATTTATTTTTGTCCGGTAATCGATATAAGAAATCAATGTATCCGTTAGTACAAATTTCCCTGAACTATAATTTTTTATTTTATATAATGTGGCTGTTCCATCAGCAATGTAAGCTTCGTTAGGTTTTTGAGAATATTCGAATAAACGAGATTGAATGGGAACAAAGTTGTAATACGCTTCATTCAATAATACTGATTTTGACTTATTAGAAATAGAGTTTGTTTTCGAGTAAATCACTGTTTTACCAATTGGTTTAATGTCGAAAATTTCCTCTCGAAAAATATCGTCAGGAGATACAATTGTTTGTGTGTTACTTGTTTTTTTATCATAAACAAACAACCCATTTATGGTTCCAACACACACATTGTCATTTACAAAAGCAGCGCAGGTTACTGGTAATATTTTTCTGCCCGATGTAAAATTAACATTCTTGAATAAGGAATTTTGAATTAAGTAAACACCATCATTAAAAGTTCCTATCCAAATATTTTCGTCATTGTCTTTTACAATACAATTAACTAATACCTTGTCAATTCCCAAAATATCAAACACATTATACGTGATATCGTTTTCAATAACGTATAAGTTATCGTCTGGTGCATTTGAAAACCAAACTCTATTGTATTTATCAACAAGTAATTTGCTCACATTTGCCACATTATTTGAACTAAAAAAACTATTTGTTTTTTGAGTATTAATACTAATTATTTTAGTAATAACGTTGTCTTTTAAGCATAAAATAGCATTATCTGTTCCTAAGTAAATAACGCCGTCTTCATTTTCTGTGATTGAATAAATAGGGCATTTTTTATCGATGTTAATTTTCGCTTGTTTATCGCCATTAAAAAAATATAATCCATTCGTTCTTCCAATTAAAACTTTGCCTGATTTTGTTTTAAAAATGCAATGCGCTCTATCGTCTTTATTCCCAATAAATAAATCATCCCCAGTTATTTTGTTTGTTTTTATTTCAAGAGACGATACACAAATTTGATCTGTGATTGAATAGATGTAATTTTTAGTAAAAATTAACTCATCAACTGAGTTGTTAAATTTTAATTTTTCATTTAAAGTCGCTGTATTTGTTTTATTATTGAAATTATAGACTCCTTCTTTTCTGTTAATAATAACCAATTGATTTTCTAAATTAAATCCAATATTTCTTATGTAGTTAGACTTTAAAGACGTTTTTGGTTTTATTTTTTGAAAATTATAACCATCAAAATTATATACACCATTTTCTGTTGCTAAGTATAAAATATGATTAGCGTCTTGTTTGATAGCGAAAATATTGGCATTGCTAAGCCCATCTTCTGGTCCAAAATGCTGAAACGAAAAACTTCGGTTTTGACCAATTGAATAACTCGTAATAAGCATTACGGCAACAAAAAACAGATATTTATTAGCGAATAGCCTCATACAGTTTGTAACAACTTTTTAATGTTGTTAGGTCCCAAATAATTTATAAATAGTTGATAAATTACTTTGGGGTAACGGCTCTGGTTTTTAAGAACTCCGAAAACTCTTGTGAGCGAGCTTTTGAAACTTGAATACTTGTACCATCAGACATGATAATCGTTCCGCCTTCAGCATTAGAATATTCTTTGATATAATCAATATTGATTAAGGATGAACGATGAATTCTGAAGAAAACATTTGTTGGTAATATGGCTTCAAATTCTTTCAATGTTTTTGAAGCTACAATTTTTTTATTATTGTTGTTGCTTAAAAAAATATTCGTGTAATTATCTGAAGCTTCTAACCAAACAATGTCTTTATAATCTATTAATGTAAATCCTTTACTGTGATTAATTAAAACAAGATTTTTATCTACGTTAGCAGTATTGGTAACAATTGTTTTTTGCTCATAATTATGCACCACTTTTTTTACTGCCTCTTGAAGTTCTTTTAAAATCAAAGGTTTTAAAAGGTAATCGATGGCTCCAGCTTTTACGGCATTAATACCATGCTCACTATATGCCGTTAAAAAAATTAAACAAAAATCTCGATGCGCTAATCCATCAATCATCTCTAATCCTGTCATTCCAGGCATATTGATATCACAAAAAACAACTTGTGGTTTTAGGTCTTGTATCAATTTTTTTCCTTCCATACCGCTTGAAGCTTCAGCTATGACAACTATTTCCGGACAATAGCTTTCTAGCATCGTTTTGGTGTTGCTACGACTGTTTTCTTCGTCGTCAATGATAATGGTAGTATAGGTTTGCATCTCGTATTATTTTTAAGCTAATCTAATCAAAATTAAACTTAAATCCAATACTTTTATTCAATAATTTACCTTTTGTATCAAATCGTGTTTTTTGAAACAGAGTATTTATTAACTTGCACTTTTATTAAATATTTCATTATGATTTTAAGATTAATAATAGTTGTTTTTTTAACGACTTTTTTAGGAAATATGTTTGCACAAAAAAACATATCCGTAGAAGACATTTTTACATTTAGGAAATTTTCTTCCAAATCTGCTTCTGGTTTCAAGGCCTTAAAAAATGGCATGCATTATACCGATATCGTTTCTGAAAATGGGAGTAACCAAATTGTGAAGTACGATTTAAAAACTGGAAAAAAGCTGGCTATTGTATTAGATAATAAAAGCCTGAAAGTTGCTGGAAACCCAATTGATATAAGCGATTATTCTTTCAGTCCGGATGAGTCAAAAATTGTATTTAAAATAAACGTTGAAGAGATTTACCGCCGCTCATCAAAAGCTGAATATTTTATTTACGATATTTATAAAGGTACACTGTCTGCGTTGTCTAATAATGGAAAACAAATGTTTGCAGCCGTTTCTCCTCTCGGCAATAAAGTAGCATTTGTTCGCGATAATAATTTATTTATGAAAGATTTAGATTCTAATCAAGAATCACAAATCACTTTGGATGGAAAAAATAATGAAATAAAAAATGGCTGGGCTGATTGGGTTTATGAAGAAGAATTTAGTAAAGCAGATTATTTTGATTGGAATGCAGATGGATCGAAACTTGCTTTTGTCCGATTTGACGAGCGTAAGGTAAAGGAGTATTCCTTTGATGTATATAACAATAATTTATATCCGGATAAAGTAACATTTAAATATCCAAAAGCTGGCGAAGATAATTCCTTAGTTTCTGTGCATATTTATGATTTAAAAACTGCTAAGATCGTTAATGTTGAATTAGGTACTGAATTAGATATTTACATTCCTAGAATTAAATGGACAACAGATCCAAATTGTTTGTCTGTACAAAGAATGAATCGATTGCAAAATAAGTTAGAGCTATTTTACGCTAACGCTTCAACTGGGGATACAAAAGTTATATTAACTGAAGAATCAAAAACTTATGTGGATGTAAGTGATGATTTAGTGTTTTTGCCAAATGGAAAAGGTTTTATTTGGACGAGTGAAAAAGATAATTTTAATCATTTATATGTTTATGATAATAACGGAATTTTAGTAAATCAAATAACAAAAGGAGCTTGGGATGTCATTGCTTTTTATGGATATGACCCGCAAACTAATCGGTTATATTATCAAAGTACGGAACAGGGACCGATTAACAGAGTCATTTATAGTATCAGTTTAAATGGGAAAACAAAAAATAGTTTATCTTCACTTTCTGGAACAACAGATGCTGAATTTAGTAATGGTTTGAAATATTATGTGAGCACATTTTCGAATGCAAATACTCCGCCAGTTTATGAGCTACATAGTGCCGATGGAAAGTTGATTAAAGTTCTTGAAAATAACGCTGATTTAAATTTGCAAATGAAAAATTACAGCTTATCTAAAAAAGAATTCTTTTCATTCAAAAATTCAGATGGTGTTGAGTTAAACGGTTGGATGATGAAACCACGTGATTTTGATGCGTCAAAAAAATATCCAGTTTACATGTATGCATATAATGGACCGGGATCTAACAAATGCAATAACGCATGGGATAGAACAGATTTTTGGTGGCATTCATTACTTAATCAAGAAGGTTATATGGTTGTATGTGTCGATGGTAGAGGCACTTTAGGTAGAGGAAGAGAATTTAAACATAGTACGTATTTACAGTTAGGTAAATTAGAAGTTCAAGACCAAATCGAAGCCAATCAATACATTGGTAATTTATCATTTGTAGATAAAACACGTATTGGTTTCATGGGTTGGAGTTATGGTGGTTATATGGCTTCATTGTTAATTAGTAAAGGCGCAGATTATTTTAAAGCGGCAATCGCTGTGGCACCTGTTACCAATTGGAAGTTTTACGACAATATTTACACTGAACGTTTTTTGAGAAAGCCCTCAGATAACAAAAGCGGCTACGAAGATAATTCACCTATTAATTTTACTAAAAAAATTAAAGGAAAGTTTTTATTAATTCATGGTAGTGGTGATGATAATGTTCATTTTCAGAACTCAATGGAACTATCTCGAGAATTGGTAAAAAATAATATCCCATTCGACTTCATGACATACCCAAATAAAAACCATGGTATATCTGGTGGTTTAACACGCACACATTTATACAATAAAATGCTAACATTCATTAAGGTTAATTTATAATTTAGTAGTTACGGAAGTGAAAAACACCCTTAGTTTAATTTTTTTTATAGGCTTATGCTTGGAAATAAAATCCCAAGTTTTCTATCCTGTTGATAGTAGCTATATTTCTGTATTAACACATGAACAAAAAACAAATTATAAGTCATTCAGGTATCAAAAAATAGATACATCAATTAGTCATATTCAAAATTACTCACCTCGCAATACGAATGGCAGTTATGGTTTGCCATCCTCACCACTATGCTTTAGATACGAAACATTCAGACTTGGTTTTAATTTTTACCGCGTTCCTTATCAAAATGATGTATTCAATTATAATCATATTGTATATCATCAAACAAAGGGTCCATATGCTAGTTTAACTGGCATTGCTGGCAGTAAGCAAGAACAGAATTTCGATTTTTTATTTAGCAATACATTAAAAAGTAAATTAAACGTCACATTAGGATTTAAACGTTACGGTAGTTTAGGGTTTTATAAGCTACAACAAACATTCACCAATAATTTTTATACAACAAGTCATTATAAAAGTAAATCCAATAGATTCGGTTACTTTGCTTTTTTTCTGTACAATAAAAATAAACACCTTGAAAATGGTGGGTTAAAATATGATACTGTTTTTAAAGAAAATATCAATATCAATAAACAATTATTAGCCTTGAATTTAAGTGCAGCAAAGCGCGAATTAAGACAAACGACCGTTAATTTTAACCCTTGGTATCGCTTAAATAAAATAGAAGATAGCTCAACCGTTTTTTCACATTACATAAATTATGAAATAGAGTATCAGAGCAATTTTTCGAAATATTTAGATAATGGTATTTCAACTGATAAATATTATCAATTGAATTATTTGGATACATTAAAAACAAATGATTCTAGCCATTGGCGTAATTTCTCAAATGCAATACATTATGTGTTAGATATAAAACCTATTCATGCTAAATTACAAGTAGGTTTTAGAAATGAATTTAACCAAATCTATCAACATGGTTTTGATTCAATGATTAAAAATAATAGTATGCATGCCGGCTTTTATATAAATGAAAAAGCATATAATGGTTTCATAAAGGCAAGTTATATAGTGAATGGAGGCAATGCAACTGATTATCAATTTGAAATAAATAACGAAGTGATCAAGAAAATGGTTATTAAGGATAAATCATTTTCATATAAATTGCTTATTAATTTTTCGAGAGAACAACGGCATCCCGATTATATTTATAATAGGTGGATTAGTAATCACTATCAATGGAAAAATAATTTTGTGCCAATTGAAAAAATTCAGTCAACTATTGGTATATCTAGTTTAAATAATCGTTTTGGATTTGGTGTTATATCTCAAAACATAAAGAATCAAATTTACCTGAATGAGCTTGTTTCCCCCGAACAAACATCCGCAACGATTCAAAATATGACTGCATTTATTTATAAAGATTTTTTAGTACTAAAACATGTAGGTTTAAATGTAAAATATAATTACCAATCATCTTCCTATCAAGCAATCACTTCTTTGCCATCGCATATTTTTAATTCCGCATTATTTTACCAAGGAGCTTTATTTAAAAATGCCTTACAACTTCAAGTTGGTTTTAATGCCACGTATTTCAGCGAATTTAATGGCATGGCTTATTCACCTGCTTTAAATATGTATTACGTTCAAACTAAAAAAAACGTTGGAAATTATCCTTATGTTGATTTCTTTATAAACGCACGAATTAAACCGGTTCAATTTTTTATTAAAATTGATCATGTTTCGCAAGGCTTTTTTGGCAGCAATTACAGCCTCACCCCAAATTATATTCAAAATGATAGAGCCTTTAAATTTGGTATAAATTGGTTGTTTTTTGATTAGTATAAATTGATATTAATTTATTAATTTAGCCTACATTAAAAAATAAAATCCATATGTCGAAAATTCATAATTTTAGTGCAGGTCCAGGTATTTTACCTTTAGAAGTATTACAACAAGCATCTGATGCGTGTTTAAATTTTGATAATTTAAATTTATCATTACTCGAAATTTCTCATCGTAGTAAAAACTATGAAGCTGTTATTGATGAATCTCATCAATTAATAAAAGATTTATTTGAAGTGGGCGACGATTATGATGTGATGTATTTAGGAGGTGGAGCAAGTCTTCAGTTTGCCATGGTTCCTTATAATTTATTAAGAGAAAGTGGCACTGCTGCCTATGTAAATACAGGCGTTTGGGCAACTAAAGCGATTAAAGAAGCTAAAATTATCGGTAATACGAATGTGATTGCTTCATCTGAGGATAAAAATTTTAGTTATATCCCAAAAGGATATGAAGTTCCGAAAGATGCAGATTATCTGCATATCACATCAAATAATACAATTTACGGAACACAATTAAAAGAATTTCCTAAGTGCGATATTCCTTTAGTGTGTGATATGAGTTCAGATATTTTCAGTCGCAAAATTAACTCAAAGGATTTTTCATTAATTTATGCTGGAGCACAAAAAAATATAGGACCTGCTGGAAGTACCATGATTATGGTTAAAAAAGGTATTTTAGGTAAAACAGGCCGTAAAATGTTATCCATGTTGGACTATCAAGTGCATATCAAAGGTGGAAGCATGTACAATACGCCACCTGTATTTCCTATTTACGTAACGATGTTAACGCTACGTTGGTTAAAAGAGCACGGCGGAGTTAGTTGGATTGAAGGAATCAATCAACAAAAGGCTGATTTATTGTATAATGAAATTGATAGAAATACGCAATTCGTTGGTACAACGGCGAAAGAAGATAGAAGTAATATGAATGCGTGTTTTCTTCTAAACAAAGTTGAATTAGAACCTGAATTTGATAAATTAGTAAAAGAAGCTAATATTAGCGGAATTAGAGGACATAGAGATGTTGGTGGTTACAGAGCATCTATGTATAATGCGCTACCGTTAGAAAGTGTGCAGGTGTTAGTGGATGTGATGAAACATTTTGAATCTAAGTTTGCTTAGTGCAAATACTGAAGTCATATTCATACAATAAATACAAGTCGGTTTCGTTTTTTAAGATGAAATGTATCATTGTATGGTTCGTGTCCTTCTCTGCTTTGTCTGCATTAGCTCAAGAAGACATTAAGGTAACAAGTTTGCCTAAATTTTCTATCCGTGCCAATGTTGGTATTCCAAAAGTGGCATCAAGCAAAGCGCTTCGAAGTTCATTTTCAGGAGTTTCTTCATTGGATATAAATCTTAACTATAAATTATTTGGAGGTTTTTTTGCAGGCATTGGTTTCAATCATGTGTATTATAAATCACAAAAACACTTTAGAGAACAATTTATCAATACCTCTATGCAAATGCAAAATGGTTATTTGAAAATTGGCTACGATCATTTTTTTAGCGATAGAGGATTTGCTACTATGAGTTTGAATACTGGATTTGGTTCAACTCAGTTTTCTGCTATTAAATACAAAAATGATTCTTTGATAGGAAAGTATCCAACCCGTTTTACAAGTTCATTTATGGAGCCTTCTTTAGCCCTTAATTTTTTAGTAGAATCTAATTTTGCTTTTGGAGGTTATATCTCTTACCATTATAATTTTTCTCAATTTAATCCAGCTTATGCAGGCTTTGATAAATGGCTCGATTACACGCGTATTAGTAATAAATGGAATACAAGTTTAATTACGATTGGTTTTGGTTTTTATTACGCTTTAGGAAAAGTTAATTAAATAGTT
This sequence comes from Bacteroidota bacterium, assembly GCA_947487905.1. Lineage (GTDB taxonomy): Bacteria > Bacteroidota > Bacteroidia > B-17B0 > Aurantibacillaceae > UBA4416. Next base: position 13,156 of record CANLAV010000001.1, read on the forward strand.
ATGACAAACATCGCCATTTTTGCATCAGGAGGAGGAACAAACGCCGAAAATTTATTTCAGTATTTTAATAATGATAAACGCGTAAAAATAAAATTAGTTGTTACTAATAATGAAAAAGCCGGTGTTATCGAAAGAGCAGAACGTTATAAAAAAAATGTTCAATTGATTAGTAAGACCGCATTGAATGAATACACGGATAAAATCATTGAATTTTTAGAAACTGAAAAAATAGATTTTATTGTCTTAGCAGGCTTTTTGTTAAAAATGCCAGAAGCGTTTATCAAAGCATTTCCAAATAAAATAATAAACATTCATCCTTCGTTATTGCCAAAATACGGTGGAAAGGGAATGTATGGTGCATTTGTTCACGAAGCAGTCATTGCCAATAAAGAAACTAAAAGTGGAATTACAATTCATTTTGTGAATGAAGAATACGATAAAGGCGAAATTATTTTACAGAAAGAATGTGCTTTAGATGAGTTTGATACGCCTGAATCCTTAGCGAAAAAAATTCATGAATTAGAAATGGAATTTTTACCAAAAGCGATTGAAACCTTATTGTAGTTTTTATTTACCTTCTTCTTTCCATCTGTAATAACAGTCCATCACACGATAATACAAATCGTACCCTTCGGTATTTATGATGAAGTCATTACTTAAATAATAGCAGTATTTCCTGAATTTTTCAAAATCAATCGTTTCATCGCCAGTTAGTTTACGAAGGGTTTCGCCATTAAATTTTTTCCCTACTTCTTCTTGAATAAATATCTCTTCAAAAATTTTCGCTAATTTTTTTTGTTCTTTTCCTTTTTTGCTAAATTCCATATATAATGCACTAATCGGACTTTCAATTGCATTAATAGTTTTTATCTTAGAATTTGAAATAACACGTTTCATGTAATCCCTTTCGTAAGGTTTTAATTTAAATTCACTAACAACGACTTGATTTATTTTATAGGTAGTTTCATTCATAATGACTTTGCACAACTTATCAATTCCTATAAATAGTTTTTTTACTGGTATTTTCAACCGATGATAACCAATAAAAGAAAATAATAAAGAGTCTGAAAGGTTAGCCGTAATAGAGAATTCACCATTCATATCACTCAATTGACCTTGTCCGGTTCGCGTGTTGATGACATAGGCAAAGGGCATCACGGTGGCGCTATCAGAACTAACAATTGTCCCTTTTAATGAAATTTGTTGAGCTTCTGATTTAAAAACGCACAATAGTCCAATTAAAAAAGATAAAAGATATGTCGAGTTGTTAAAAAACCTCATATTTCAAATATAGATACTTATTCACAATCAGTTGATAATTTAACCTTTTTTATCGCCATTTTTAGTGTAAATTTATTCCCAAGATATGGATAATTTTATAGTATCAGCCCGAAAATACCGTCCTCAATTGTTTAATACAGTTGTGGGGCAAAGTCATATTACGGATACGTTAAAACAAGCCATTAAAAACGGGAAAGTGGCTCAAGCCTATTTATTCTGCGGCCCGCGCGGTGTTGGTAAAACGACCTGTGCGCGTATTTTCGCAAAAACGATAAACTGTACCAATCTTACAACCGATGCCGAAGCTTGTGGCGCTTGCGATTCTTGTGTATCATTCGATTCGGGTGCATCATTAAATGTGTATGAATTAGATGCGGCATCAAATAATTCGGTTGACGATATTCGAAATTTAGTAGATCAAGTAAGGTTTGCGCCTCAGTTGGGTGATTATAAAGTATATGTGATTGATGAGGTTCACATGTTATCACCTTCTGCATTTAATGCATTTTTAAAAACATTAGAAGAGCCACCAAAGCATGCTAAATTTATTTTAGCTACCACAGAAAAACATAAAATAATCCCAACTATTTTATCACGCTGTCAAGTGTTTAGTTTTAATAGAATTAGACCTGAAGACATTGCTGTTCAATTGGCTCATATTGCCAAAACGGAGCAAATTACCTACGAACAAGAAGCTTTAAATATCATTGCACAAAAAGCCGATGGAGGTTTGCGCGATGCCTGCTCCATTTTTGATCAGATGGTTACATTTACAGGTAATCATCTAACATACAAGGCTGTTGTAGAAAATTTACATGTACTTGATTATGAATATTATTTTAAATTAACGGATGCTGTTTTAAATAATCGCATGGGCGAAGTGATGGTAACCTTTGATGAGATTTTAAAGAAAGGATTTGATGGTCATAATTTCATCATCGGATTTGGAGAGCATTTGCGTAATCTATTAGTTAGCAAAGATCAATTTACGGTTCAATTACTTGAAGTAAGTGATCAATTAAAACAACGTTTTTCTGATCAATCAAAATTGTGTGAGGTACCTTTTTTACTAAATGCTTTAAATTATATCAGTAAGTGTGACGTTAACTATAAGTCTGCCAAAAATCAGCGACTGCAAGTTGAAATGACGCTTTTACAAATTAATAATTTAACTGCCGCACTTTCAAATGCGGAAAAAAAAAAGATGAATTCGTAAATTCGGCAAACGCTCAAGTTGCTAGCGACACTAATCAAGCAACTACTCCAGTTGCAAAATTCAATGCCATTCCTCAAATTCAAACAACTCAAACACCTGTCGTTGGGTTTAATGAACTAAAAATTAAATCCCAGTTTTTGTTGAAAGAAAATGGTGTTCAACAGCCAGTAAGTACTATTAGTGTTTCTGAGGTTGTAATACCTTCCGTCGCTGAAGTTGAAACCGAGTTAACTAGTGAACATGCTTTACAGGGTGTTATACAGTTTGCGGAATTAAAATTACAAAGTGGAAATAGACAATTGTATGCCACATTAACATCCAGTAAAATTAGCTTCCATTTTCCAACAATCTTGATTGAATTAACTAATGAAGTTCAACGTGAAATGCTTACAACCATTAAGCAAGATATGTTGGATGAAATCAGAACAATTTTAAAAAATAAACAAGCGCAGTTAGAAATAAAGGTATTAGAAACCGTTGATTCGCTTAAGGCATATAAGCCAATGGATAAATTTAAATTAATGTCTGAAAAGAATCCTATGCTTTTAGAACTTAAAAAAAGATTTGATTTAGATATCGAATATTAAAGATTCTACAAATTGTAGCAATACACTCCTATAAAACGCATTACTTTTGATTTATAAAAAAAATCAGAATATGTCGAAAACAAAAACCTCTTATTTTTGTCAAAGTTGTGGCGCACAGGCTGCTAAATGGGCTGGAAAATGCAATAGTTGCAACGAATGGAATACATTGGTTGAAGAAGTCATTCATAAAGAAACTAAGAATGATCGCTTACAATTATTTTCGGCAAGTAAGAATGAAAATCATAAATCAAATCAATCCATTTTATTACAAGAAATTGGGATTTCAGAATACCCTCGTATTCCTGTTCCTGGCCAAGAGTTAACACGAGTGTTAGGCGGCGGAATTGTGCCAGGGAGTTTGGTTTTATTTGGTGGAGAACCAGGCATTGGAAAATCAACCTTGATGTTACAACTTGCGTTGAGGCTAAAGAATTTAAAAGTGCTTTATGTCAGTGGCGAAGAAAGTGAACAACAAATAAAAATGCGGGCAGAACGTATTGGCGTTACTACCGAAAATTGTTTTATTCTTCAAGAAACAAATACCCAAAATATTTTTACGCAAATAAATATAGTTCAACCACAATTGGTGGTTATTGATTCTATTCAAACCATACACACGGCTTATATTGATAGTAGCCCCGGAAGTGTAAGTCAGGTGAGAGAATGTGCTGCTGAGTTTTTACGATTTGCCAAAGAAACAAATGTGCCTGTTTTTATGATTGGCCATATTACAAAAGAGGGAAGTTTGGCAGGTCCAAAAGTGCTAGAACACATGGTTGATACCGTGTTACAATTTGAAGGCGATAGAAATCATATTTACAGATTACTCCGTGCTACTAAAAACAGGTTTGGAAGCACCAACGAAATGGGTATTTACGAAATGAATGGCGACGGTTTGAAAGAGGTTTTAAATCCATCTGAAATTTTAATTACTGATAGAAATGAAGCAACCAGTGGTGTTGCCATTGCGGCCACATTAGAAGGAAACAGACCGTTACTAATTGAAACACAAGCTTTGGTTAGCACGGCAGCTTATGGCACGCCACAACGCTCCTCAACTGGTTTTGATTTAAGACGATTATCAATGTTGTTGGCTGTTTTAGAAAAACGCTGTGGATTCAGATTAGGTGCCAAAGATGTGTTTATTAATATTGCTGGAGGAATAAAAGTAGAAGATCCAGGAATAGACTTAGCATTAGTTTGTGCGGTGTTATCAAGTAACGAAGATTTACCAATTCCTCAAAATGTGTGTTTTGCTGCCGAAGTAGGATTAACGGGTGAAATTAGACCAGTTAGCAGAATTGAGCAACGTATTTTTGAAGCACAGAAATTAGGATTTGAAAAAATATTTATTTCAACTTATAATTTAAAAGGCTTAAATTTAAGGCAGCTAAAAATCGATGTGGTGGCGGTTACTAAAATGGAAGAAGTATTTAGTAAACTGTTTGGATAATTTTTTAAACAAATCGCTATCCGTTTTTTTAGTATTTAATTCGAAACAAAAACGGACATGAATACCTTGATAAAAAAAATGAGTAAGCAACTGGCAAATGCGCTGACTGAAAATAATTTATTAGAACCAACGCCATTACAACTCAAAATAATTTCAAAAATAAACAGCGGAGCTGATTTAATTATTGAAAGTGAAGATAATTCTGGCAAAACTACCGCACTTGTTTTAACTACTATTCATAAGTTAAAGGAGCCATTTGAAGATGCAGCTCGAGCATTAATTATTGTTCCGAGTATTGACCATGCCATTGAAATGGAAAATCAATTTAAATTATTGTCAGTTGGAACTAAATTAAGAATTCATACAGCACATGAGGGCGGAAAAATTGACAAACAAAATGAAGACATTTATATTGGCGCCGATGTTGTGATTGGAACACCTAAACGAATCATGGAAATTTATTTTCGTAAGAATATTAATATTACAAAAGTTAAATTGTTTGCGATTGATGATACAGAACTTGTCGTTAAGAATTTACATCAAGGCTATATTCATCGTTTAGCAGATAGTTTACCTAAATGTCAGCATTTAATTTTTACGAATGCCTATTCTGAAAGAATTGAAGCCATGATTGAAAAGTTTATGGTGGCACCGCAATTAATAAGTTAAGAATAATTTTTATTTATTCTTTTATAATTTTCTTTCTTAAAACTGAATGGTTTTTATTCTCTATTTCTATAACGTAAATACCTTTTGAAAATGATGATAAATCAATATTTATGTTTGCTTCTTCTTGTAATTTAGAATTGGTAAATAAAGTATTTCCTAATGCATCATAAATAGAAATTTTTTCAATTGTTTGTTTCACATTCTCAATCGTTAAATCCTTATTAACTGGGCTAGGATAAGAAAAATATAGTGCCCCATTTTCATTTTCATGAATAGACGTAACACAGGTTAATTTATTAATGTAATCCCACAATGTATTGTCAAAAGAAGAGGCTGCTAAACTAAATCCACCAGCTGTATTTCCTTGCCTCACAATAACGATATTTTGACTAGGAACGATATAAATTTTTTGATCGTTTTTACCTAAAGCACAATACATATCAGTTAGAGCATTCGAGATTAAGGTATTTGGAAAAACAATTTGTGATTGTGGACTCATAAAACTTGATTTCCCATTCAGCCACCATAAATAGCCATAAGAATTGTTTAATACTTGTGAGGTATTGGTCATGGTTTTAAAATACAATGAATCCTTCATTAAAGTATCTGCATTCCAGATGCCTTTATTCAAATTTAGTAAACCAAAACGAGCCATATCTCGAGCCTTGCTGTAATATATTTGTTGCAACCAAATACCTCCCATTCCAATACGTGATTTTATCCAATTGGTTGTTATTGCATTGTAGTTTAATGCAGTAGCATTACTAACCACGTCTTGAACTTTGCGATAAGCACCTGTATGGTAGGCCCAGCGGGCGCCTGCATTTGCCTTATAAATTAAACACGTTTTTGCGGTATCCTCATTATCACAAGGTAATGGTGGCTCATCATCTAAGCCGCTAGTCATTTCTAATAAATTCTTTATGGTAATCAAATTTTCTTTTATTAATGGCGCGCTTGTCCAGCCAGTTCCTATATAAGTAGACACAGGATTGTTGATATTGATAAATCCTTTTTGTTGAGCTACACCAGTAATAAATGAAGCTAAACTTTTACTGTCAGAAGCCCAATAAAACGACGAATCCTTAGTGTAAGTGCCAAAATATTTTTCTAAAACACGTTTGCCATCTTTTAAAATTATAAAAGCTTTTGTGTTTTTTGCTTGAAGGTAATTGTATAACGAATCAATACGTGGTTGGCAATAGCCTATCGATGAAGGTAAAATTGAATCCCACGTTGTACTTGTTAATGGAGGAAAATAAAGACTTTGAGCTTTTATTGTTACATTGATAAATATAATAGCTAGAACTAAAAGTTGTTTTTGTTTCATGTAATTTTATTTAACATTCGTTTGGCTTGATGAAGATATAAAAGTTTAATTTAAAATTAAATTTTTCGGTACATTTATAGCGTATGGAAAATTCAAATCAAAACATTACCAATTGGTTTTTAAAAATTGGAAAAATTGAAGGCTATAGTTATTTAATTTTAGTTTTCTTTGCGATGCCATTAAAATACATATTTCATATTCCTGAATACGTTCGTCCTGTTGGTACTTTGCATGGGGTTTTATTTGTGGCCTTTATGATTTTATTAGCTCTTATGTTCTTTAAAGTAAAGATGTCATTTAAAAATGCAGCCCTTTGTTTTTTATTGTCTCTAGTGCCATTTGGAACTTTTTTCTTAAAAAGATTAGTTTAGAAATTACTTCAATCTTTCTAAAACACCCTTGCGTTTCACAATGTTTTGGTAATCCCATTGTATGTCTATTGATTTTTTAAGCCAACGCTTCAAATCTTTGGTATTAATTTGTTTGATAGATGTATAAGTCACCGACGCATCTTTAAATTTGCCGCTTTTTCCTTGCACTAATCGTTCTTCTTCAAAACTGACTCCACTCCAAAACAATAATTGCAAACCTGCTTTTAGTTTGCTATATCCTACAATTGGATTGCCATCCAAAAACCAAACAGGATGAGCATGCCAAATTTTATGTTCAGCTTCAGGCAAGTGTTTGCAAATTTCTTGATATAAGAGCTCACAGATTTCTTTGTCTTCTTCCGACTGCGAATTATGGTAGGTTTGTATGGATTTTAAAATCATCATGAGGTATTTCAAATGTAATTTTTAATAAATGAATTTCTACGACAATGTTAACTAAAAAAGCCTTTTTATTCCCTCAATTTTTTTATATTTAGTGCATATTATTTATTTTAAATATGAACGCATTACAAAATTATGCCTTAGGGCAATGGGCAGCTGGTTCTGAAAAAGGACAAGAATTATATAATGCAATAACAGGCGATGCTATTGCAACGACAAGTAGTAAAGGATTAGATTTTGGTGCCATGTGTCATTATGCGCGTACCGTAGGTGGACCAAAATTACGCAACATTACGTTTCAACAACGTGGTTTAATGCTGAAAGCATTAGCACTGCATTTGCAAAGTAAAAAAGAAGAATTTTATAAAATATCTTGGGCAACTGGTGCAACTCGCGTTGATAGTTGGGTAGATATTGAAGGTGGTATTGGAAATTTATTTACTTATGCCTCATTGCGTCGTCAATTTCCTAACGAAACATTTTGTTACGATGGTGATGTAGCTCGTTTGTCTAAAAACAATACGTTTATTGGTCACCATATTTGTGTTCCAAAAGAAGGTGTTGCTATTCATATCAATGCGTTTAATTTTCCAGTGTGGGGCATGTTAGAAAAAGTAGCCGTTAACTGGTTGGCTGGAGTGCCCGCTATTGTTAAACCTGCAGCTTTAACATCTTATTTAACTGAAGCCGTTGTTAAAGAAATTATAGCAAGCAACATTTTACCAGAAGGAGCTTTGCAATTAATTTGCGGAAGTGCAAACGGTATTTTAGATCATGTTGAAAGTCAGGATATCGTTACGTTTACAGGGTCTGCATCAACTGGAAAAATGTTAAAGGCGCATCCACGTTTGTTACAAGAAGCTGTTCATTTTAATATGGAAGCAGATTCTTTAAACTGTTGTGTATTGGGTACAGATGTAACACCATCAATGCCTGAGTTCGATATTTTCATCAAAGAAATTGCTAGAGAAATTACAACAAAAGCAGGGCAAAAATGTACAGCTGTTCGTCGTATCATTGTTCCAGAAAACATGGTTGAAGATGTTCAAATTGCATTAGGTAAACGCTTATCGCAAAATATCATTGGTGATCCAAACGTGGAAGGTGTTCGTATGGGTTCATTAGCTGGGCAATCACAATTGATTGAAGTGAAAGAAAAAGTGGAATTACTTTCTAAAACACAAAAAATTATCATTGGTAATTTCGAAAACTTTGAAGTAAAGGGGGCTGATAAACATAAAGGTGCATTTATGCCTCCCATTATTTTTTATAATGATAAGCCATTTACAAATACAGATTGCCATAATGTAGAAGCCTTTGGACCTGTTAGTACCATTATGCCATACAAAACAATTGAAGATGCCATTCAATTATCTAAAATGGGAAAAGGCTCATTAGTTAGTTCAATTATTACAGCTGATACTACCATTGCTCGTAAATACACTATTGGTGCAGCTTGCATGCATGGTCGTATTTTAGTTTTAAATAGCGAGTGTGCAAAAGAAAGTACTGGACATGGTTCTCCAATGCCAATGCTCGTGCATGGTGGACCAGGAAGAGCAGGTGGTGGCGAAGAAATGGGTGGAAAACGTGGTGTGTTTCACTATTTGCAACGTACAGCCATTCAAGGTTCGCCTTCAATGATTACATCTATTTTAAATAGTTATCAAGTAGGTGCTAAAATGATTATTAAAGATGTGCATCCGTTTCGCCAGTACTTTGAAGATTTAGAAGTAAGTGAAACAGAAATCACGCCAACATACACCGTAACGGAAGATGATTTAGTAAACTTTGCTAATTTAACAGGCGATAAATTTTACGCACATTTACAACCAGATGCATTAGAAGGAACGATTTTTAAACGCACTGTGGCGCATGGCTATTTTATTTTAGCGAAAGCAGCTGGTTTATTCGTTGATCCACCAAAAGGTCCTGTATTATTAAACTACGGAATTGATGAGTGTCGTTTTACTCGTCCTATTTACCCTGGAATGACGATTGGTGTGAAGTTTACTTGCAAAGAAAAAATTGAAAATGATAAACCATTAACAGCAGCTAATGGCGAAGAAGTAAAAGTAGGCATTGTAAAATGGGTCGTTGATATTTATGATGCGAGTTCAATGGATGTGTTAGAGAAATTTGATGCTGTTGATCAAGCTGGTCAAACAGTTGGTATTGCTACTATTTTGACGATGGTAAAACTAAAAAATCAAAGTTAGAAGTTTATTTTACATCAATTCTTTTTTTACAGACTCAATCACTTGTTTTGAATTACCTATAAATAGTTTAGTATTGACTAAAATCACAGGTCGTTTTAGAAAGGTATATTCTTCTAAAATATAATTTTTAATGTCAGTTTCTGTTAATTGTTTTGAATATAAATTCAGCTCTTTGTATTTGCGCGCAATCTTGCTAAATAAGGCTTCGTAAGAGCCAGCTAATTTTTTTAAGTCTTCTAATTGAGTGGAAGTTATTTTTTCTGTTTTTATGTCTTGAAAAATAAATCCTTTTTCTTTTAATTCTAATTCATTGATGATGCGTTTACAGGTATCGCATGAGGAAAGGTAAAATATTTTTTTCATAAGGATTAGATATTGATCATTCAAATTTAAACTTATTCCATGAGTCATACAATTAAAATGAGTTGGGCGTTGCCTTCGGCCAGGCTTTTCACTCCAATCTTTTGTGCTACGCAAGCTTCGCAAAAAAGGATTTCTGTTGCAATCCTTAACGCAAAGTCTTCAGTTTTTTTATAATGATTTTTAAAATGAGTTGGGCGTTGCCTTCGGCCAGGCTTTTCACTTCAATCTTTTGTGCTACGCAAGCTCCGCAAAAAAGGATTTCCGTTGCAATCCTTAACGCAAAGCCTTCAGTTTTTTTATAATGATTTTTAAAATGAGTTGGGCGTTGCCTTCGGCCAGGCTTTTCACTTCAATCTTTTTGCTCGTTCCTCTCAAAAAGGATTTCCGTTGTAATCCTTAACGCAAAGCCTTCAGTGTTTTTATAATGATTTTTAAAATGAGTTGGGCGTTGCCTTCGGCCAGGCTTTTCACTTCAATCTTTTTGGTCGTTCCTCTCAAAAAGGATTTCCGTTTCAATCCTTAACGCAAACATTTCAGTTCTTTGAAAAAAAATGAATAAAAAAAATGTGTTTGAATGTTCAAACACATTTTTAATGATGGTATTTTAATTTATTTTATCCTAACATCTTTAAGAAATCTACTTCCTTCGGTGTTAAAAAACGAAATTTAGAACGTGGTAAATCTTTTTTAGTTAAGCCAGCAAACGCAACTCTATCAAGCTTCATCACTTCATAACCTAAATGTTCAAAAATACGACGAACAATTCTGTTTCTTCCACTATGAATTTCAACACCAAGTTCCGATTTTCCTTCGCCCACGTATTCAATCGCATCCGGTTTAATAAAGCCATCAGCTAAATCAAATCCTTCTGCAATCGTTTTAAAATCTTCGGATGAAATACGTTTGTCTAACACAACGTGGTAAATTTTTCTTACGCCAAATTTAGGGTGTGTTAATTTCGCCGTTAAATCGCCATCGTTTGTAAATAATAAAACGCCTGTTGTATTTCTATCTAATCTTCCAACTGGATACAAACGCTCTTTACATGCTTTACGAATTAATTCCATAACCGTTTTACGTTCTTCTGGATCGTCCATGGTTGTGATGTAATCTTTGGGTTTATTCAACACCAAATATTTTTTCACTTCATGTTTAATTGGAACGCCACCATAATTCACCACATCGGTTGGATTTACTTTATAACCCATTTCAGTAATTATTTTTCCGTTAACCGTAACAACGCCTGTCGCTATTAATACATCCGCTTCTCTACGAGAGCAAACGCCTGAATTGGCAACATAACGATTTAAACGAACGGCATCATCACTGACATTTTTTTGTGTCGATGTTTTGGAAGGCCCGATTTTTTTTGATCGTTCCACAATTTTTTGATCCTTCGATAATTTTGGTTCGTAAGGTTTATCAAAATCTCTGTATTCTCCTTTTACTTTTCTATCTGCTGTAAATGGTCTTTTTTCTCCATCATCAAATGATTTTCGTGGTCTTTTTCCATCTATTCGGTCACTTTCACGTTTTACAAATGGTTTTCTTTCACCATCACCAAATGATTTACGTGGTCCAGAACTTTCATAACTTCCACCTTCACGTTTTGCATAAGGTTTTCTTTCACCATCACCAAACGATTTACGTGGCCCCGAACTTTCGTATTTACCATCTTCACGTTTCGTGTATGGCTTTCTTTCACCATCACCAAACGATTTACGAGGACCAGTGCTTTCATAGCTTCCGCTATCGCGTTTTGTAAAAGATCTTTTTTCACCATCTTCACGTTTTGTATATGGCTTTCTTTCGCCATCACCAAATGATTTACGTGGTCCAGAACTCTCATAACTTCCACCTTCACGTTTTGCATAAGGCTTTCTTTCACCATCACCAAATGATTTGCGCGGTCCTGAACTCTCGTATTTACCATCTTCACGTTTAGTGTATGGTTTTCTTTCACCATCACCAAATGATTTGCGCGGCCCTGAACTTTCATATTTACCATCCTCACGTTTGGTATATGGTTTTCTTTCACCATCACCAAATGATTTGCGAGGACCAGCACTTTCGTATTTACCATCTGCACGTTTTGTGTATGGTTTTCTTTCACCATCACCAAATGATTTGCGAGGACCAGCACTTTCATAGCTTCCGCCTTCGCGTTTTGTATAAGATCTTTTTTCACCACCCTCACGTTTTTCGTAAGGTTTTCTTTCTGATGAATCCGATTTTTTTGATTTATCTGAACTTGAATACGATTTTCTTTTATTAAAATCTGACGAACCACCTTTTGAAAACGTTTTTCTTGGTCCTTGACTATCTCTTGACATGTTGTAATTTTTTTACAAATGTAAGCCTTTTTTAGCGATTTCGGGCCGATTAAATAAAGCAAAGTCTTACCTTTGCAAAATGTATGATTTAGAATATCAAAAAGCACTTACGGATTATCTAGAGGGTTTTGTGAGTGAACGAAGAAAAGGCAGATTAGTTGAAGTTTTAGCGGAACGCACGAATCATTTAACGGTTGTATTAGAGGATGTTTATCAATCTCATAATTTCAGTGCGGTGCTCAGAAGTGCTGATATTTTTGGCATTCAAAATATTCACTTTATTGAAAACAGAAACAAATATAAAATTAGCGAAGATGTTTCGATGGGTTCTACTCAGTGGTTGACTTTAAATCGCTATCAAAAATTTGAGAATAATACCCGTGAATGTATCACGCAACTAAAAAATAAAGGCTATCGCATTGTTGCAACATCATTAAACGAACGAAGTGTTACCTTAGATCAACTGAAAGTGGATAAACCAATCGCTTTGATATTCGGGACTGAGCTAACAGGCATTTCAGAAGATGTGCAAGACATGGCAGATGAGTTTGTGTATTTGCCGATGTTTGGTTTTACAGAAAGTTTTAATATCAGTGTGTGTGCAGCCTTGTGTATGCACGAGTTAAGCACCAAGATAAGATCCCAAGTTCCTAATTATAAATTAACCGATGCTGAAAGAAAAGAAATTTATTTAGAATGGTTGAAAGTGTCAGTTAAAAAACACGACTTAATGATTAAAGAATTTGACGCAACGTATTTTAAAGATAAAACATAGTTCAATCATTGTTGATTTAATCTTCGTCTTCAAATTCTAGCTCTGCATCTTTTTCCCAAATTTCCATTTCGCAAGGTTTACAATTAAATTTTAATTTGTATTCCAATTCACCTTGTTTTAAGATAAGTGGCTCAACTACTTTTTCACCCATGGTGTCTCTTTGAAAACGAGCACATTTTCCTAATTCGTATTTCACACAATATTTAGTAACCATCACTCTTGATTTACCTGGATCCCATTGTAATTCAAAAGCTTTTTCAATATCAGTGACGCCATGTCGTTTGTAAAAATTACGCGCCATTTGATTAGATACATTGTATGTAAAATCTAATTGCGAAACCGGATAAGGATGATCTGTTTTTGTAATAGGAAGTTCAATACGATGGTATTCGGTTACTCTCACATCAATTAATTGTTCTAAAACAATTCTTCTTATTTCATTGATTTTAGAAATAGGTAAAAACCAATTGTTAGAACATGTAACTTGAATATCGTCAACAATGAACGGCGTATTTCCTGTTTTTGAAAGATTTTTTTTGATGTTTGGAATGGTCGATTCTTCATTTTTGGCGACTTCTTTATCTGCTTCAAATGATGAAACACTTTCATGTCCATCTTCATCTTTCGCTACCAATTGAAAGCCAGTTGTGGTTTCTGTAAAGTGAAGCGTTACACCAATTTTACGAATGGCACTATCTTCTCGTTCCACTAATCGGTTAAAGTTAGCATCCGAATTTCTATAAATAACGGTGCCAGGTTTAAGAGGTTTAAAGGTGTTAGGTACAACAATATTATTGATAATGATATTGACTTGCGCACCATCTGGTTCATTGTTTTCATTGAGAAAAAATAGTCCATCGCCGTTGTTAAGCAGTTCGCTATTTTCAATCACATATCCATTGGCTTTAACTTCTATTAATTTACCAATCAATTGTCCTTGTGATTTTGGACTTTCCCAAGAGCCAATTTTTTCGGTACGTTTATTTACAAAATAATCGGTGTAACCTCTGTTAAAACTTCGATCCATTTCTGCTTCGAAATTATAGAACGTTCGGCCTGATGATGCTTTTTGATAATGTTCATTGTTTTCTAAAAAGGCGTCTAATTTTTTTCGTAAAAAAGAAGTGTTGTTTTTTACATACACCATATCTTTTAATCGACCTTCAATTTTAAATGAGGTGATACCTGCTTCAATTAAATTAGGTAATTGATTACTTAAGTCTAAATCTTTGATTGATAATAAATGACTATTTGCAATAAGTGTTTTTCCTGTACCATCCACTAAGTTATATGGTAATCGGCAATTTTGAGCACAAGAACCTCTGTTGGCACTGCGTTCGCCATTAGCAATACTCATATAGCAATTACCACTAAATGACACACACAAGGCGCCCGACACAAAAAATTCTAATTCAACATCGGTTTCTTTGCTAATGTCTTTTATCTGATCTAAATTTAATTCTCTGGCTAAAACAACGCGTTTCATCCCAGCATCTTTTAAGAATTTAACGTGCTTAGGATCGCGGTTATTGGCTTGTGTGCTCGCATGAATTACAATCGGAGGCAAGTCCATTTCCATAATGGCCATGTCTTGCACAATCAAGGCATCTACGCCAATGGCATACAATTGATGAATGAGTTTTTTACAATCTTCCAATTCATGATCATACAAAATGGTATTAACAACCACAAAAACTTGAGCTTTAAATAAGTGTGCATACTTCACTAATTCTTCAATATCTTCCAGCGAATTGGTGGCATTAGAACGTGCACCAAATTGTGGAGCACCAATATAAACTGCATCTGCACCGGCATTGATGGCCGCCATGCCTTGTATTAAATTTTTGGCTGGCGATAGAATTTCGATTTTCTTTTTCATACAAGGTGTAAAGGTCAGTATTTATTTGTTTGATTGCAAAAAAACAAGATGGGTAAAAAAAATGCTGAGAAATCGCTTAACGGCTTAATACCATTTTACAGTTAAATACACCTGTTGATTGATATCTATGGTGTTATCTTTTGCATAAAAGTAAATGGAATGCCCCAATTTTGTTTCTGCAAAATATTCATAACCATAGCCATTAAAAAATACATTGGTAACCGTTACTTGTAATAATGCTTTTTGTTTGGTGTCAACAATTTGTAATTGATTAGGCCTGATGTAAGTTTGCTTTTTGGCTAAATTTGTTTTATTCGAAATTAAGTCTTCTTGGCTCAATACAAAATAACGCCCCATGAGCGATGCAATGTTTTTATTTTTTGGTTGGTAATACACCTGAAACGTCGAGTCGTGTTGTGTTAGCTTGCCATTATCCATCACCGCCGTTTCATCGGCATAACGCAAGGCTTCTTCAGGCTGATGCGTCACTAAAATAACAGCTGCATTTTCTTTTTTAATTTGCGCTCTGATGTAAGTAAAAATTTTATCACGCAATGGTAAATCCAAATTACTAAATGGCTCATCTAACAATAATACTTTTGGAAACTCAGCCAACGAACGTGCAATAGCCACGCGTTGTTTTTGTCCAGAAGAAAGTGTGATGGCTTTTAAATTTTTAAGAGCCGTGATGTCTAATAATTTTAATAATTGATTGGCGCGTTTTTGTTTGTACTCATCGGTATAACCCATCAATTTGTCTTTGATGTTTTCTTCAACCGTATGATTATCTAAGACGTAAAAATCTTGACTCACAAAACGCATATCAGCGTGTCCTGGAATTAAATTATACGCAGGTCCAAGCACAATTTTATGATCAATGGTAATATTACCAGCTTCTAAATCTGTTAAGCCATAAATGCATTTAAGGAGGGTTGTTTTTCCGCTTCCACTTTTACCAATAATGGCTAATATTTTTCCAGCTTCTAAGGTCAGAGATACATCGCTAATTCCTTTAAAATGAGAGGAATTAGGATAATTATAAGCTATTTTAGTGACTGTAAGAATGGTCGTGTGTTTAGTTTGTAAAATTAAATCGTGTTTAAAAAATGGATGGTATTGACATCATCAGCAAAATCAAAAACACCCGGTTCTTGTGTTTTTCCTAATGGTAACGTTTCCAACCCTTCTAATTCAAAATTACTCACAACGCATTGTAAATTTTCCTTCAGTTGAGATATGTTTTCAACAAGGGAACTTTCATTAGTATAGGTTTCGTAAAACAAAACCGAAGTAGGGGCGTGTAAACTTTTATTTTCGGTAATCATTAAAAAATTATTATCCAAAAACGGTAATAAATCTAAAAGGTAAATCGCGCGATTGTATTCGTAATTATTATTGTACTTTTTATTGTCAAGCACGTATTTATAATCGTAAAGCGATTCAAATAGGGCATTAAACGTATAATTTTCGGGCACATATAATTTTGACACATTGCGGCAACCTAATCCAAAATAATAAAAAATGTCTTTTCCTAATTCTTGTAATTCTTCACGCGTTTCTTTTCCGTTTAAAATTGCAATGGAGTTTCTGTTTTTACGAATGATGTGCGGGTATTTGCTAAAGTAATATTCAAAATGCTTGGCGGTATTATTACTTCCTGTGGCAATCACAGCATCAAAATCAGTTAATTTTCCATCCGAAAAATTGATGCGCGTTGCAAATTGTGGTTCAAAGTAAATGAGCATGCCCGCCAAAAACGTAATCAGTGCCGTATCATCGCTCGATGCTTTAATTAAAATGTTGTGTCCACTTAGTAACACACACATCATATCATGAAAGCCAACGGCAGGAATATTGCCAGCCATAATCACGGCGACTGTTTTAGGATGTGGGGGTTCGTTTACTTGTTTGGCAAATTCAGTTAAATCGCTTTCATGCAGCATCACTGTTAAGCCTTTCAAGGCTCTTTCAATGTTTTCGGGACTAAACCAGCCATTGTATTGATACGCAATATCCACTAAGGAGGTTAAATCGTTGTGAAATTTTTGGTGTTTATCTTGATGGTTTTTCGAAATATGATCATTGATAAAAATACCTAATTGAACAAAAGCTTGAATTCGTTGTTTTAAAGTCATAAAAAATACTCTTATATTTGCAATCTTATATTAAAGTATAAAATTACTCAAAAAATGGCTATTAAAATTACAGACGAATGTATTAATTGTGGAGCTTGCGAACCCGAGTGTCCAAATAACGCAATATATGAAGGTGGTGCTGAATGGCGTTTTGCTGACGGTACAAAAGTAAAAGGACAATTTACTGGTAAAAATACAGGATTAACTGTGGATGCAAACGATCCTCAAGTGCCTTACAGTATGGATGTGTATTACATTGCTACCGATAAATGTACGGAGTGTGCTGGTTTTCATGATGAACCACAATGTGCTGCGGTTTGCCCAGTAGATTGCTGTGTAGCGGATGACGACCACAAAGAATCTGAAGAGGTACTTTTAGCGAAAAAAGACAGCATGCATTTGTAGGCTTTCTTTGATTTTTTTTAAAGTTTTTGGGCGTTGCCTTCTGCCAGGCTTTCCGTTTCAATCTTTTTGTTCATTCTTCTCAAAAAGGATTTTCACTGCAATCCTTAACGCAGTGGATTTATTCATGATTTTATTTTCAGTCTTTGTTGGAGTTATCACCAACAAATTTTTCATCATCACAAAAAATTAATGCGCCTCTAACCAGTTAATTCCAGTGCCCATTCCAACTTCAACGGGTACTTTAAGTGGTAAGGCATGTTGCATGTGTTTTTCTACAATCGGTTTAATCAATTCTAGTTCTGGTTTATACACATCAAATACTAATTCATCATGCACTTGCAAAATCATTTTCGATTTGATGTTCATGGATTTTAATTCGTTGTGAATATTAATCATCGCTACTTTAATCATATCTGCGGCCGAACCTTGTATTGGTGCGTTAATAGCGTTTCGCTCGGCAAAGGCTCGTTCCATTTGGCTATTAGAAGTAATGTTTTTTAACCAACGTTTTCTTCCCATCAGCGTTTCAACATAACCGTGTTCGCGAGCAAAATTAATTTCTTTTTCCATGTATGATTTAATAGAACCATATTGTTCAAAGTAATTTTCAATTAACTCTTTGGCTTCTGTGCGCGATATAGCAAGGTTTTCGGCTAAACCAAAAGCACCTTGTCCGTATATAATTCCGAAGTTGACGCTCTTTGCTTTGTAACGCATGTCTTTGGTAACTTCGCTTTCTTCAATGCCATACACTTTTGCAGCTGTAGCCGTATGAATATCTTTTCCTAAGTTAAAAGCTTCACACATGTTTTTATCTTCACTGATGGAAGCCACCACTCGTAATTCTATTTGCGAATAATCGGCACATAATAAAATGTAATCTTCATTTCGTGGTATAAATGCTTTACGAATTTGTTTACCACGTTCTGTTCTCACAGGTATGTTTTGTAAGTTTGGATTATCGCTACTTAATCGGCCAGTCACTGCTACTACTTGATTAAACGTGGTGTGTAAGCGATTGGTTTTTTCGTTTACCAATAATGGTAAAGCATCCACATAGGTCGATTTTAATTTAACCAATTCGCGGTAATCTAAAATTTTGGAAACAATCGGATGCTTGCCTTCTAACTTCGATAAAACATCTTCGCCAGTGGCATACTGTCCTGTTTTTGTTTTTTTAGGTTTCTCAACAATTTTTAAATACTCGAATAATATTTCTCCAACTTGTTTGGGAGAAGAAATATTAAATTTCGTTCCAGCTAATTCTTGAATTTCAGCATCTACTTTTGTAATGTCATCTTGCAGTTGCAACGAAAATTCTTTGAGCGCTTTCACATCTAAGTTAATGCCTTCTCGTTCCATGCCTGCTAAGGCTTCAATCAGAGGCAATTCCACGTCATGAAATAATTTTTCTACACCAGCTTCTTTTAATAAGGGCTCAAAGACATGTTTTAATTTCAAGGTTACGTCTGCATCTTCAGCTGCATAATCTTTAATAATATCTAAAGAAACATCACGCATGTTTAATTGATCTTTTCCTTTTTTACCAATTAAATCTTCAATGCTGATAGGCGAATAATTTAAATACGTTTCTGCCAATACATTCATATTGTGACGCATGTCGGGCATAAATAAAAAGTGCGCCACCATCGTATCCCACAATTTATTTTTTATTTCAATGCCATAATTTTTTAAAACTTGTAAATCGTATTTAATATTTTGACCAACTAATGTTTTTGTTTCATCTAAAAATAGAGGTTTAAATAAATCCATCAACGCCTGAGCTTCTTGTTGATTAGCTGATACAGGAATGTAATACGCTTGATTTTCTTTGATTGAGAAAGATAAACCAACCAATTCAGCATTAATGGTATTTAAATCGGTTGTCTCGCTATCAAAACAAAATTCACCACTTGCGTGTAATATGGAAATAAGATTTGAAATAGACTCAGCTGTGTTGCATAATATATAATCTACCGAAAAATCTTTAATCGTTTTAAAAACAGGAGCTTGCGGTTCTTCGTTATCTTGTTCAAAGTTAGTTGCCTGTTCTTCAGCCGAACTAAATAAATCATTCACCACTTCTTTAGCCGCTGCAACTGGCTTAGAGACTGCGCTTGGTGCGCTTCCAATGTCTTCACCTAAAAGTTTTTGAGCAATACCTCTGAATTCAATTTCAGCAAATAATTCGCGCAAAGCCTCTTTATTAATCTCTTTTAAACGTAATTCATCTTCATTAAATTCAACGGGGACATCCAGAATAATGGTTGCTAATCGTTTGGATTGCAAAGCCATTTCTTTATGATTGTCAACTTTTTCTTTTAATTTTCCTTTTAGTTTACTGGTGTCTTCATACATCTTTTCGATGGTGCCATAATCTTTAATCAATTGAATGGCTGTTTTTTCTCCAACGCCAGGTATGCCTGGAATGTTATCTGCTGAGTCGCCCATTAACCCTAAGATGTCAATTAATTGATCCACACTTTGTATGTCCCATTTTTTGCAAATCTCTTCTTTCCCTTGTATTTCTGGGGCATTGCCAAATCGTGCAGGTTTATAGATGAACGTATTGTCATCTACTAACTGTCCGTAATCTTTGTCAGGCGTCATCATGTAAGTTGTAAAACCTTGTTGTTCGGCTACTTTAGCTAATGTACCAATGGCGTCGTCTGCTTCAAATCCTGGTGTTTTAATTACTTGAATGTTGAAGCCTTCAATTAATTGATGAATGTATGGTAAGCTGGCACGCAAATCATCAGGCATTTCTTCGCGGTGTGCTTTGTAGGCTTCAAACTCTACATGTCGCGCTGTTTGTTCTGGTGTATCAAACACAATGGCAATGTGTGTTGGTTTTTCTTTGTTTAAAATTTCGAGCAAGGTATTTGTGAAACCAAATATGGCTGAGGTATTAAGCCCTTTTGAACTTATTCTTGGATTTTTTGCAAACGCAAAATGAGCTCTGTAAATGAGTGCAAACGCATCCAGTAAAAATAATTTTTTGGGAGTATCTTTGGTTATCATGATTTAAATAATGTAAGTAAGAATCGTATGGTAAAATAAATAGGGATAGGAAAACGGTTGAAATAAATTACGGTAGCATTTTTAGTTTATAAATCGTTGGCCACATTTTTCCCGTTACAAAAATATTATCAGAAATAGAATCGTAAGCAATGCCATTAGTTTCCAATGAATACATGTTTTTTGATTTACACGCTTGAAATAAATTCGAAATATCTATTTTTCCAACCACTTGCCCTGATTCAGGATCTATTTTTACAATCGTACTCGTTGTATAAATATTGGCGTAAATAAATCCTTTGATGTATTCAAGTTCATTGAGGAAATCAACGGCATAGCCATTTTCAGAAACATCCAATGTTTTAGTGACATTAAAATGCTCATCAAAAAATGTTAGGTAATTAGAACCATCACTCATGATTAAATGTTTACCATCGTGCGTTAATCCCCAACCTTCTTTGTTTTGATAACTGTATTTTGCGATGGGTTTATATGTTTTGGCATCGTATACAAAAGCAGTTTGATTTTTATAAGTGAGTTGGTATATTTTATCATTTAAAATACTGATGCCTTCACCAAAATAAATAGATTTATCAATTTCTACTTTTGTTTGAATGTCTCCCGTTTCCAAATCAACCATACCAAACAATGATTTTGTTTGTGGTAAATTTTCGGGTGCACCCGTACTTTCGTATAATTTTCCTTCATGAAAAAGAAATCCTTCTGTAAATGAGTTGATGTTGTGTGGATATGAATTCACCACACTATAGGAAATGATAGGAGTTTCGGGCGCTTCAACCACAGGTGTTTCGTCTATTTTTTTGATGTCTTGTGGTTTTTCGGTTCCACACGAAAATAAAATCATGGAAACTAAAAGTGAAAAAAGTAGTTTAAAATGAGTCATGTTTTTAAATCTGTTTTTTAAATACTCCATGTTACACCTTCTTTTCCGTCTTTCACCTGAATGTTTGCGTCCGTTAATTTATTTCTAATTTCATCCGACGTTGCAAAATCTTTGTTGGCTTTAGCTTTAGCTCTTAAGTCTAACACTAAATTCATAACGGTTTCTAATGCTGTGTTTGCTTTGCCATTTTCTTCTTCTTTTTTCAAACCCATGATGTCAAACACAAAATGTTGAAATATGTTTTTTAACGTGGCAATGTCTGATTCGGTTAAACTTACTTTTTGATCGTGAGCCGAATTAATAATTCTAATTGCATCAAATAATTGGGCAATCACCACAGAGGTATTGAAATCGTCATTCATGGCCTCGTAACAATTTCTTTCCAATGTTTTAATGTCTTCAGTGGATTGGCTTGAAGCTTTGAGTGTTTGCAATGTTTTATAAGCTTCCATTAATTTAACGTATCCTTTTTCAGATGCTGTTAATGCTTCATTACTAAAATCTAGCGTGCTTCTGTAATGTGTTTGCATCATGAAAAAACGAACAGCCATTGGACTGAATCCTTTTGTTAATAAAGGATGATTGCCAGTAAATAATTCCATTGGCAAAAAACTATTACCTAATGATTTACTCATTTTTTGTCCGTTCACCGTTAGCATGTTGGTATGCATCCAATAGTTTGCTGGCGATTCACCACAGTATGCCACATTTTGTGCAATTTCATTGGTGTGATGCGTTGCCTGTAAATCCATGCCACCGCCGTGTAAATCAAATTTTTTACCTAAATATTTTGTACTCATAGCAGAGCACTCAATGTGCCAACCCGGAAAACCAATTCCCCAAGGACTTGGCCATTTCATTAAATGTTCTGGCTTTGCTTTAATCCAAAGCGCAAAATCTAAGCGTCCTTTTTTATCTTGTTGCCCGTCTAAATCACGAGTATTTTCTAATAAATCATCGAGCTTTCTTCCAGTAAGCTCTGTATAATTATTAGTTTTAGCATATTTTTCGACATCAAAATAAACGCTTCCGTTATGTTCGTAGGCTAATCCATTTTCAATAATTTTTTTGGCGATCTCTTGTTGTTCAATGATGTGGCCTGTTGCAGTTGGTTCAATACTTGGTGGTAACGAATTAAATAAAGCCATGATATCTCTAAAACCCACAGTGTAGCGTTGTACGATTTCCATAGGTTCCACTTGTTCAAGCTTTGCTTTTTTTGCAAATTTATCATCACCTTCATCATTGTCGCCTTCTAAATGGCCAGCATCAGTAATGTTTCGCACGTAACGCACTTTATAGCCTAAATGAAGTAAGTAACGGTAAATAATATCAAACGACATAAACGTACGGCAATTACCTAAATGCACATCACTGTAGACTGTTGGTCCACACACATACATGCCTACGAACGGAGGATTGATGGCTTTAAATGCTTCTTTTTTTCTTGTAAGGGTATTATATATAAATAGATTTTCCATAATGTATTGAGTTTTTAAATTTAGCAAAAAAAAAGACGGTAAATTACCGCCGCACATTCTTTTTGATTAAATATTTGTCTTAATTTTCAATGGGGGCATCGCCAACGTATTGACCATTTTTATAAACAGATATTCTTTGTAGCAATCCGTTTTCATCGTATTGATAAGCTTTGCCTTCCATTAGTCGATTGTCTTTAAAAAGACCGTCTTTTGTAATCTGTTTATTTTTATTGTAAGTAATATTTTGACCGTTTAAAATCAATGGGCCTTTTGCACCATTCACTTTTTCATCCGCTCTCACAATGGCTTTAGGGCCTTCAAGGTGTTCTGCTTTTTTTATAATTGGTTTTTTTGGTTCAAATTCTTTTATGGAAGCCACGTCCATTACGCCGTCATTATACATTTTTTCTGCTTTGAGGTCGCCGTTTTCGTAATACTCTTTGATAATGCCAACCTCTTTTCCATTAATGAAATTGCCTTCTACAGCAAGTTGTCCATTTTCATAAAAATATTTTACAGGTCCTTCTCTTTTGCCATTTGGGTTATAATTAAATAGATGCTGAATTTGTCCATTTTCATAGTAAAGTTTGTAAGATCCAACCCATCTATTATTTCTCCAAATACCTTCTTCGTATATTTTCCCATTACTATGATACATCACAGCATATCCATCTGGTCGGCCATTTTGAAAGGTTAATTGATTTTTTAAGCTACCGTTGCAATGATATTCTAACCATTTACCAATTTTATTATTGTTGGCGTATTTGCCTTCTTCTTTTTTTTGCTCAGGTTCGTAACAGGTGCCAGGTTTGTGTTTTCCTTTTAAAATCCACATCCTCTGTTTTTTCCCTAATTGATCCACCAAGTTTAAAGTATCTTTTCCATTTGAGGCTATTTCATACAATCGAGATTGGCAATAACCAATTCTAAAAATCAATAGTATAGGTATGAAATACAGTGCTTTCATCATAAAACGGGCTATAAGCTGCCTTACTCCAAATTAAATAATTTTAACTAAATTAACAATAGATTTTAGACTAATAGTTAAAAAAAATCGATTAATTATATTTCAATATTGAGTTAAGAGTGAGATAAATTTTCGAGCATATTACTTACTAATGACTCTAAATTGTAAGTTTGTTTCCATCCCCAATCTTGGTTCGATTCAATTTCAGAAATACTTTGTGGCCAGCTGTTAGCAATATCTTGCCTGAAATCAGGCTTGTAAGAAATTTTAAAATCAGGAATATGTTTCTGAATTTCAGTTGCAATTTGAGCAGGTGTGAAACTAATTCCAGCTAAATTATAAGAACCTCTGATTTTAATTTTTTCTGCCGGCACATGCATAATTTCAATCGTGGCCCTGATAGCGTCTTCCATATGCATCATAGGCAACGCCGTGTCGGCACTTAAAAAACATTCGTATGATTTATTTTTTAACGCTTCATGAAAAATATGAACGGCATAATCTGTTGTTCCACCGCCTGGTGCTGATTTCCAGCCAATCAGGCCTGGGTAACGTAAGCTTCTTACATCCACATTGTGTTTACGGAAATACCATTCGCACCAACGCTCACCAGCTTGTTTTGTAATTCCATAAATAGTTGAGGGTTCCATAACCGTGTATTGAGGTGTATTAAGGCGAGGTGTAGTTGGACCAAACACAGCAATCGAACTTGGCCAATATACTTTATGAATGTGTTTTTCTTTTGCTAAATCAAGCACATTAAATAGTCCTTCCATATTTAATTTCCAGGCAAACATTGGATTTTGCTCACCAGTAGCGGATAATAAGGCAGCTAATAAATAAATATGTGTAATGTTATGTTTTTTTACAACTGAAAATAAAACGTCTTTATTTAAAACATCTAATATTTCAAATGGATTATTTGGCAAACTTAAAATGGGTTTTAAATCAGCTACAATAACATTTTCGGGTGAGTATAGTAAACTTAATTCTTGAGCTAATTCAATTCCTATTTGTCCGCCTGCTCCAATGATTAAAATTTTATTTTCTTTATTATACATGATAAATGTTAGCTTAGTTTTTTGAGTTTTTAACTATCTTTACAAACGTAATTAAATAATTTTAAAATTAAAAATAGTATAACCTGCAATTGTATCTATTTAAGTTATGACAGAATTAAGAAATCGAGTTAATAAAAATGAACTTAAAGTTCGTTTGGCTCAAGAACAAATTGAGCGCGTCACATTCTCATTTTATAAATATGTGCCTATTGAACATCCAAAAGAACTTCGAGATAAACTCTTTATCCAATGGTCAGCACTCAATTGTTTTGGGAGAATTTACATCGCACACGAAGGCATCAATGCTCAAATGAGTGTTCCAAAGAATAATTGGGATGCTTTTGTAAGCCAACTTTATAGCGATCTTAGATTTAATGGAATCCCTTTCAAAATAGCTTATGATGATAACGGCAAATCATTTTATAAACTTGGCGTAAAGGTGCGCGACAAAGTCGTTGCGGATGGTATTGATGATGAAACATTTAATCCATCCAACACGGGCACTTATTTAAATGCCGAAGGATTTAATAAAGCCATTGAAGATCCAGGCACAATTGTGGTAGATATGCGTAATCATTACGAAAGTGAAGTGGGTAGATTTGACAAAGCCTTTTGTCCGGATGCTGATACCTTTAGAGAAGAATTGCCTTTGGTTGTTGAACACTTAAAAGGTCAAGAAGATAAAAAAGTTATCATGTATTGCACAGGAGGTATTCGTTGCGAAAAAGCGAGTGCGTATTTGAAACACAAAGGTTTTAAAGATGTGAATCATTTACGCGGCGGCATCATTCAGTATGCTAAAGAGGTTAAAGAACAAGGTTTAGAAAGTAAATTCAGAGGAGTTAATTTTGTATTTGATGAGCGAATAGGAGAGAGAATTACTTCGGATATATTATCTAATTGTCATCAATGTGGGAAGCCTTGCGACACACATGTTAATTGTAAAAATGATGATTGCCACTTGTTATTTATTCAGTGCGATGCATGCACTTCACACATGAATGGTTGCTGCACGCCATCATGTCAAGAGATTGCAGCTATGCCAATTGAAATGCAGCGTGAGTTAAGAAAAGGCAGAATTAAAAATGGTCCAGAGTGTTTGTCTGTTTATAAAAGCAGACTTCGACCTAATTTAGCAGAAATTATAAAAAATAACATATCTTTAAAGTAAAAAACAGTTATGCCTATTTATCATAAATTAGGAAATATTCCTCAAAAAAGACATACCATTTTTAAATCACCAAAAGGAGATTTCTATTATGAACAGTTATTTGGAACGGAAGGATTTAATGGTCATTCATCTTTACTATATCATACACACAGACCGACGCAGGTTAAAGAAATTTTAAAAAGTTATTCTGTTGAACCAAAAGTAGCCATCGGGAAAAACATTAAATCTCTGTTATTAAAAGGTTTTGATATTAAGCCTACGGCTGATTTTTTAGAAAGTCGTAAAACGGTTTTATTTAATAATGATTGCCACATAGGACTAGCTGCGCCAACAGAAAGCATGAAGCATTATTTTTATAAAAATGCAGATGCTGATGAACTCATTTTTATTCATAAAG
The DNA here is from genome assembly GCA_947487905.1 of Bacteroidota bacterium. Classification (GTDB taxonomy): domain Bacteria; phylum Bacteroidota; class Bacteroidia; order B-17B0; family Aurantibacillaceae; genus UBA4416. The sequence continues at coordinate 39,573 of CANLAV010000001.1, forward strand.
GAAAAGGAAAACTAAAAACTTTTATGGGACATATTCCATTTGAGTATGGCGATTACTTGGTTATTCCACGTGGAATGATTTACCAAATTGAATTCGAAACAACGGATAATAGATTATTGTATGTGGAATCATTCGAACCTTATTACACACCAAAACGTTATAAATCTTCTTCAGGGCAATTATTAGAACATTCGCCATTTTGTGAGCGTGATTTTAAATTACCAACTGAATTAGAAACGCATGATGAAAAAGGTGACTTCATCATTAAAATAAAAAAAGAAGGTATGATGCATGAATTTCTTTATGCAACGCACCCTTTTGATGTTGTGGGTTGGGATGGTTACAATTTTCCTTATGCATTTAGCATTCATAATTTTGAACCCATAACGGGTCGCGTGCATCAGCCACCTCCCGTGCATCAAACATTTGAAACTTCTAGTTTTGTGGTGTGTTCATTTGTTCCGCGTTTATACGATTACCATCCACTATCGATTCCTGCCCCATATAATCATAGTAATATTGATAGCGATGAAGTGCTGTATTATGTGGATGGCGATTTCATGAGTCGTAATAATATTGAGCAAGGACACATCACGTTGCATCCAAAAGGCATTCCGCACGGACCAGCTCCTGGGGCCATGGAAAGAAGTATCGGGCAAACCATTACTCAAGAACTTGCCGTGATGGTAGATACTTTTAGACCACTTAAAGTAACCGAAGAGGCTATGGCCATTGATGATGGTAAATATTATAAAAGTTGGGTCGAGTAATTTTAAAATAGGGTTATAAAAAAAGTGGAGAAAATTTTCCCCACTTTTTTATTTTATAGATTTACTAAAAAAATTAAACTAATTGTTTTGCTTTTAAAATAGCCGCATCCAATCCTTCTAATTTTGTTCCACCTGCTTGTGCATAAAACGCTTGACCTCCGCCACCGCCATTAATTTCTTTCGCAAGGTCTTTAATGATATTACCTGCGTGTAGGTTTTTTGATTTCACTAATTCATCATCAATAATTACGGAAAGACTCGGTTTTCCATTAACTTCAGCTGCTAACACACACACGCAATGCTCTACTTGATTACGAATTTCAAACAACATATTTTTGATTTCATCAGCACTATTGAATACAATTTTTTCTGCAATAAAATTAATTCCATTTTTAGTTTCAATTTTTTGGAGTAACTGTTGTTTGATGATTTGAGCTTTTTCTTTTAATAAAACATGAAGTTGTTTTTGTAACTCATTATTTTCGTTTAATACATTGCTCAAACTTTTTACAACGTCTTTGTTATTTTTTAATAACGTTTTTACGTCGTTTAAGGTATTAGTTTGATTTTCAAAAAACGCTTCAAATTGAGAGGCTGTAACAGATTCAATACGTCTGATACCAGCTGCAACGGCACCTTCTGAAATTATTTTAAAATATCCAATTTGTCCAGTAGCATTCACATGCGTTCCTCCGCATAATTCAATGGAATAATTTTTATCAAATTCAACAACACGAACCACATCACCATATTTTTCACCAAACAAAGCCATCGCACCTGTTTTTTTAGCCTCATCAATACTCATTTGCTGAATATTGCTTTTTATGTTTTCACGAATTTTTGTATTAACTATTTTTTCAATCTCATGTAATTCTTCATCCGTAATTTTTGAGAAGTGCGAAAAATCGAAACGTAAATTTTCGTCGTTTACTAAACTTCCTTTTTGTTCAACGTGTGTGCCTAAAACTTGACGAAGTGCCGCGTGCAATAAATGTGTGGCGCTGTGATTATTTTCAGTTAGCGTCCGTTTGTTTGCATCCACTTTTGCCGTAAAGGTTGCAGTAATATTATCTGGTAATTTATCGCAAAAATGAATGATGATTCCGTTTTCTTTTTTTGTATCGGTAATGATTATTTTTTCATTAATGTTTTCGAGTGTTCCCGAATCACCAACTTGTCCGCCACTTTCAGCATAAAAAGGTGTTTTGTTTAATACAACCTGAAACTGTTCTTTGTTTTTTGCTTTTACTTTTCGGTAACGAACAATTTTTGCATCGCACTCTAAATCTGTATAACCAATAAATTCTGTTAAGGTTTTGGGATTTTCTTGTGTTTCTAAAATAACCCAATCTTCTGTATCTATAACCGTTGCTGCACGTGAACGGGCTTTTTGTTCATCTAAATAAAAATTAAATTCTTCTTCGTTGATACTTAAATCATAACCACGAGCAATGAGAGAAGTTAAGTCTACAGGAAACCCGAAGGTATCATATAATTCAAAAACGGTTTTACCATCTATGATATGGCTTGCCTGAGATGTTTTTAAATCCATGCAAACTTGCTCGATGCGTTTTAATCCAATTTCTAAAGTTTTATAAAAAGAAATCTCTTCTTCCTTAATCACTTTTTCAATCAATGTTTTTTGAGTCTGTAATTCAGTGAATTGTTCGCCAAGTTGATTCACTAAAGTTGGCACAATACGGTACATAAACGGCTCTTTGATATTGAGTGATTGATATCCATAGCGAATCGCCCTTCTTAAAATACGACGAATGACATAGCCTGCACCAGTGTTGCTTGGTAATTGACCGTCTGCGATGGAAAATGAAATGGTACGAATGTGATCAGCAATCACACGCATCGCAATGTTAATGGTGAGTTGGTCTTTATGGTCATTTTCGTTTTCTGGTTTATACGTTAAACCACTTAACTCTTCAATTCTAGTTAGTAACGGTGTAAATACATCTGTATCGTAATTTGACTGCTTGCCTTGTAAAACACGCACTAAACGCTCAAATCCCATTCCTGTGTCAACGTGCTGTGCCGGTAATTTTTCTAATGATTTATCGGCCTTGCGCATAAATTCCATAAATACATTATTCCACACTTCAATCACTTGTGGATCATCATTATTTACAAGTGTTGCACCATCTACTTTTTGACGCTCCTCGTCGCTTCGTCCGTCATAATGAATTTCGGTACATGGTCCACAAGGCCCAGTATCGCCCATTTCCCAAAAGTTGTCTTTTTTATTTCCTTTTAAAATGCGTGCTTCATCAATGTATAATTTCCACGTGTCATAAGCTTCTTGATCAAATGGAACATGCTCTTCAACGCTACCTTCAAATACAGTCACATATAATCTTGATTTATCAATTTTATAAACTTCGGTTAATAGTTCCCACGCCCATGCGATGGCATCTTTTTTGAAATAATCACCAAAGCTCCAATTACCAAGCATTTCAAACATAGTATGGTGATAAGTGTCCACACCAACTTCTTCTAAATCGTTATGTTTACCACTTACACGTAGGCACTTTTGAGTATCGGCTACTCTCGGGAATTTAATAGGCGCATTACCTAAAAACAAATCTTTAAATGGTGCCATTCCACTATTAATGAACATTAATGTTGGATCGCCCTTTACAACCATTGGTGCAGAGGGAACAATCTCATGGCCTTTAGATTTAAAAAAATCGAGAAATGTTTTTCGTACTTTATTTGATTCCATAATATAAAAAGAAAGTGTGAATATAATAAAATCAGTGGCATCAACCATCACAAATTATGTACTTTTTTATGTTTTTCCCCATTTTTCAAGCGCCATTCATTTTGTTAAAATAAAAAGTGGTTAGGTTTTCTAGTTAAATATTTAATTATCTTTACTTTGCTTTTAAAAGCAAGAGTTATGTCGAAAGTAAAATATAGATTTAATACCAAATCCTTAACCTACGAAAAGGTAAAAGTTTCATTCAAAGTGAGATTTTTACAAGTGCTTTCGTATTTGGCTACTGGTATTGTATTTGCTGTTATCACCATCGCCTTAGCTAATAAATTTTTACCGTCGCCTCTTCAGAAAAAACAAAACAGGGAATTGGAAGTGGTTAAATTACAATACGATTTATTGAATAAAAAAATGAGTCAAGTGCAATCTGTTTTAAATGATTTGCAAGACCGTGATGATAATATTTACCGCGTTATTTTTGAAGCAGAACCCATTGCAAGTTCAGTTAGACAAGCCGGTTTTGGAGGAAGTAATCGTTATAAAGATTTAGAAGGTTATGAAAACACAGAGATCATGACCGAAACCACAAAAGCCTTAGACCGCATTACGAAACAATTGTATATTCAATCCAAATCGTATGATGATGTGATTAAAATGGCGAAAGGAAAAGAAAAATTAATTGCTTCTATTCCGGCCATTATGCCGTTAAATAATAAAAATTTAAAACATGCACCAAGTGGATATGGTTGGAGAACGCATCCTATTTATAAAACACAAGAGTTTCATCCAGGAATGGATTTTACAGCTGAACAAGGTACACCTATTTACGCAACGGGTGATGGTATTGTAGAACGAGCCGATGCGGCCGCTCAGGGATACGGTAATCATGTGGTGATTAATCATGGTTATGGTTATCAAACATTATATGGTCACATGAGTAAAATGGCAACCAAGCCAGGGGCAAAAGTGAAGCGAGGCGATTTAATTGGATACGTAGGAAGTACCGGATTAAGCACAGGTCCACACGTGCATTATGAAGTGATTAAGAATGGAGAAAAAGTAAATCCAATTAATTTTTATTACAACGATTTATCTCCAGAAGAATATCAAATTATGTTAGAACTTTCTTCTAAATCAACCCAATCATACGATTAATGAATTCTGTTTATAAGATTGGTTTTTACACAGCTATTTCATTAGTGATTGCTAATATGATTGGCACCGGCGTATTTACAAGCCTTGGCTTTCAATTGTTAGATATTCATTCAGTTTTTAGTATTTTAATTTTATGGCTTTTAGGTGGTATTATTTCTCTGTGTGGCGCCTTAGTTTATGCCGAATTAGGCGTTACATTTCCTAAGAGTGGTGGCGAGTATGTGTATTTATCTAAACTCATACATCCATTTGTTGGGTTTTTATCGGGCTGGGTTTCCTCAACTGTTGGCTTTGCTGCACCTGTTGCTTTGGCTAGCGTGGCATTAGGGACCTATGTGCATGTGATGTTTCCTCAAATTAATATAACGGTGTGTGCACTGAGTGTTGTTGCCATCATTACATTGATACATGCCACCAATTTAAAATCGGGTAGTGGGTTTCAGAAAATTCTAACCTTACTAAAAATTGTATTCATCATCCTTTTTATCATAGCTGGTTTTTGTTATGCACCCGTACACAGTATTTCTATTTTGTCACAAGCCAATTCCAAATATGAAATTGGGAGTCAATCCTTTTGGGTTAGTTTAATTTATGTTTCTTATGCATACAGTGGTTGGAATGCAGCCTCATATTTAGCAGGCGATATGAAAGATGTGAAAAAAGATTTGCCAAAAGCATTAATCATAGGAACCCTTATTGTCACAGCCATTTATGTTTTATTAAACTATGTGTTTTTATATACTACACCTGCTTCAGAATTAATAGGTGTATTGGAAATTGGACACGTTTCTGCTACTCATATTTTCGGAGCTTTTTTTGGGAAGTTTATGAGTTTAGCCATTGCTTTTTTATTAGTATCCTCTATTAGTGCTATGATTATGGCTGGTCCACGCATCATCAAATCAATGGGAGAAGATGTGCCAATGCTCCATTTTTTGGCCATTACTAATAAAAACAATGTGCCTTATTTAGCCGTTCTGTTGCAATCTGCTATTACGGTTATTTTAATTTTAACCTCACAGTTCGAATCTGTTTTAACCTTTGTGGGATTTAGTTTGAGCATCTTTACATTTTTAACGGTGTTGAGTATTTTTATTTTAAGATTTAAAAAAATCGAAAACTCATCGTATAAAACGTGGGGCTATCCATTTACTCCTATTTTATTTTTAGCATTAAATGGATTTACAATTTATTTTGTTTTTATTAATAAAACAGAAGAATCTATGTGGGGACTTTTAAATGTAGTGATTGGCGCAAGCATATATTTTATTGGTAAACAATTTTCAAAAAACAAACATGTCTAAATTATTTTTTTCGATGTTAACGATAGCGTTAACTATTAGTAGCTGTCAAACATCATCTGATCAAACAGAATCTAAACCTAAAACGGTGTTGCATAAAGATAGTGTTGCAAATAAAGCAACAGATTTTTTAGCACTAAAACTTATGCCATGCGCTAACGATTCTTTAAATGCCATTGCGAATGTGATGTCTGGAATAGCTGATTCGAGTGATGTTTATAAAAACGTTCAAAGCACACTATCGTTTCAAACATTTAGCACTAATTTCAATAAACGTTGGATGAGTTTTGACTCGAGTCGATTAACGAACTTGCGCACCTTTAGAGAAAATGAAATTTCGAAAGTGGTAAAAAAACAAACTACTTTATTTTATCCATTCTCTGGTCCTGATATTTTACATGCGCAAACTTTTTTTCCGGATGCTGATAATTATGTGATGATAGGGCTAGAACCAGTAGGCAGTTTGCCAACGTTTAAAAATTCGCAGCTCGATTCTTTAATGCCTTATTATAACAGAGTCAACACCTCATTAGATGCGATTTTAAAATTTAGTTTTTTTAGAACAGTGAGTATGAGTAAAGATTTAAAAAATACGGAGGTAGATGGCACCTTACATTTATTATTTCTATTTTTAAAACGCACGGGTAATTTAATTTGTTCGGCTAAGCCTGTAACTGTTGATAGTTTGGGACAAGTCGTTTATTTGAATTCATTTATCGAATTGAAAAAAATGAAATCACCAACTAAAGGTGTTGAAATAAAATTTACGGATAAAAACAATAAACCAAAAACAGTGAGTTATTTTTCGTTGAACGCTGCTGATGGCGGTATGAAACAAAATAAAGGATTTATGACTTATTTAATCAATATGGGAACCATTAACACGTATTTAAAAGGCGCTTCGTATTTGATGCACAAAAGTTATTTTTCGATGGTGCGTAACGTAATACTCAACCAAAGTGAGCACGTGATACAAGATGATAGTGGTATTGCTTTTCATTATTTTACAGAAAGTAACAGTACATGGAGTTATACATTTTATGGATCATATCTCAGACCAATTGCTATGTTTTCTGCCTTTTATCAAGCCGATTTAGATTCAACCTATAAACAACAAGGCTCTAAAAATATCGGGTTTGGTATTGGTTATAACTTTAGAGATAAGAATAGCAATTTTATGATTGCTACGAAGAAGCATTAAAAATAATCCTTTTCATACATTTGTTTTGTTTTAAATCTCATATTTAATTGCATTTTGTATATTTACATACAGTCTTGTTAAATGGAGAATAACGAATTACAGATACTATCAATTGCTTTACTTGAAGATTTTAAAAAAAATGTTCAAAGTAATTTAGCTGAATTGTTTGAAGCATTAACAGATGCCGACATGTCAACCGAATCGTTTAGTTTTTATACTTCGGTGTCTTCTGTTTTTTCGAGTAAAATAGAAGGTGAAGACATTGAATTAGACAGTTATATCAAACATAAAAAATTCGGTATCGCGTTTTTACCTGATTATACTAAGAAAATCGATGATTTATATAATGCTTACACATTTGCAAAATATAATGCTTTAAACAAAAAACATATTTCTGAAGCACATCAATTATTAAGTAAACATATTTTAGCAGTTCATAGTCAAGGTAAACTTAGAACGCAAAATATGTATGTTTCAACTCCAGATGGAAAAATTGAATACGTTGCCGCTGCGCCATTTGAGGTTCCAAGCGAAATGGAAAAATTTTATCATGATATTGAAGTGTTACTAAAATCAAATTTATCGGTAGAAGAAACATTTTATTTTGCATCCATGATTCATCTTGTGTTTGTGAAAATACACCCTTGGAATGATGGTAATGGCAGAAGTGCCCGTTTACTTGAAAAGTGGTTTCTTGCCCAAAAACTTGGTGATAAGGCTTGGTTTATTCAAAGTGAAAAGAATTATTATAAAAATCATCAAAACTATTATAAAAACATTCGATTGTTAGGTTTAGAATATTTGGAACTCGATTATTTACAATCTTTACCATTTTTATTAATGCTTCCTAACTCTTTGAACAATACATATTAATTATCAATTGTTTCAGCCTTTAGTGCTGTTCTCACCAACAAGTTTAATTTATATTATTAGTGTTCTATTGCAATAAATAATTCATTAAACATACTTCAGTATTTTATAGTTGCTAGTGAAAACACGAGCAATGGCAAATGAAGAAGCATTAAAAATAATTCTATTCAAACATTTATTTTTTTTAAAAGTCAAGCATAGCGTTAATAAATATTACGATATAGTTTTGATTAGTAATTAAGTGCATTTAATTTTGGCACAGTTATTGTTTAGTATTTTTCTTTAATATAAGTTATTGGCAAGTTTAAAGCCGAAACCTTAAAGTGATTATTTAACAATTTAAAACAAAAAAAATGTACAAAAACTTTAACCCAACCCCAGATGGTGGTTACACTTTGAAAAAGCAAGGAATGATTTCAACCGTTTTAATAGGAGTCGTTTTAATGGCAATCTCTATCGGAAGTCTAATGTCTTATATAAAAACAAGTCAAGGCAATTTTTTGTTATACACGTTATTGTTTTTAGCATTTGGACTATTTATTTTTTGGCGCAGTACAAGACAATTTATAATTTATCCCAATCAGAAATTTTTTAAGTATTCTAAAGGTTTAGGCGTTGGATTTCAAGAATTTAGATTTGACGAATTAGATGGTGTTACACAAGAAAAAATGAAAAACGAATATGGTTTTACCCTTTCTACTACTCTTCTTCTTGGATTTGAAAAGAATGGCAAACAAAGTAAAATCCTTTTAGGACAAAATATTTCTGCTAAAACTATGCGAGGCATAAACGAAGAAATTAACCTCATAATGTCAAATGAACAGGCCTAATAGTTTTATATATGTCGAATTATTTTAATTTAAAAAAAACGGATCATTCTATATCTTATGAACCTTATTTATATGATTCACTAAATGGAAAAGGTCCCTTGGTAATTGGAATTGCTTCTTTAGTTATTGGGTTATTCGTTTCTTTATTTTCTATATGGAAAGATGGTGTTTATTTAGGTTTGATTTTTGGTAGTATTTGCATTATAGTTGGATTGTATCGATTATTAATAAAAAATAAAACGGTACTTGAATTTGATAGACTAACTGATGGTTTATATAGAACTACACCACTTGGAAAAAAGAAAATAATTGCATTGAGCAATATTTATGACATCATTACCATGTCTGAATATAGTAGTTATACTTATGATATCACGCACAAAGATAAACCAAGTGCTAAGAGTATTGAAATAACAGCTTGTATAAGCGAAAATATATTGTCTAATCCTGAAATTGTTTTTTTGAAAAGTGAATTAATTCCAACTTTAATTAACTTTTTACAATTAGAATATCGAAAAATATAAATATAAAATTTTTTCAGCCATTGTTGGTGTCATCACCAACAATTAAAAACTACCTTAAAATCACTAAACGGTTGGCGTCTAGTTTTATAAAAATAAATAATAAAATAGTAAAGGACCAAAGTGAAGAACCTCCGTAGCTAAAGAATGGTAGAGGAATTCCAATAACAGGCATTAAGCCAATCGTCATACCAACATTAACTGCCAAGTGAAAAAATAGAACAGAGGCTACGCCATAACCGTAAATTCTACTAAACGGAGAACGTTGCCGTTCGGCCATAAAAATAACTCGTAAAATTAAAAACAGTTCTAAAATAATAACTGCTGAAGAGCCTACAAAACCCCATTCTTCGCCTACTGTACAAAAAATAAAATCCGTGTCTTGTTCTGGAACAAAATCATATTTAGTTTGTGTTCCTTGCAAATATCCTTTACCAAAAAAACCACCTGAGCCAATGGCTATTTTTGCTTGATTCACATTGTATCCTTCTTTTTTCAAATTCACGGTCCCTCTTCCTAATAGAACATCAATACGAACGCGCTGGTGATCTTCTAAATGATTGTAAACGTAGTTTGTTCCAAACACCACACCGCAAGCGGTAATTAAAATCGTAGAAATAATGATGATGTTTTTTCGATTGCGTTTCACAAACAATAATGATAAGGCTGCAATACAACTTAATATAATCATTAAGGTATTTTGATCCATCACTAAGGATAATACAAACAACAAAGCAGAAAATAAACCAAAAATTAAAAAGTTGACAGACAATCCTTCGCGGTAAAGTGTGATGATAAAGGCAACAAATACAATAGCTAGTCCAGTTTCATCTTGCAGTAATTTAATAATGATTAAAGGCAAGCCTAAAAAAATGGCGGCAATAATTGTGTTTTGATAATTTTTAAGAATATCACTGAGTTTATTTCTTCTCGATTCTTGCACTTCAATATTGACATTACTTAAAAATTTGGCTAGCGCTAAGTTGGTTGCAAATTTCATAAACTCGGCTGGTTGCACACCAAAGTCACCAAAACGAAACCAAGAACGACTCCCTTTTACTTCCCTACCAAGGTATGGAACGGCAATACATGCTAATAGAAGTATTACATAAAACACATAAGCAAATACCGTAAAAAATCCTGCATCAATAATTAAAATAAAAACAGCAATGAGTGCAGCTGAAGAAATCCAAATTAATTGTTTTCCATATTTTTGGGTCGTATCAAAAATGTTTTGATGATCTTCATTGTAAACAGCCGCATAAATATTTAACCAGCCCATCAACACTAATAGTGCATAAGTCAATACCGTTATTTTATCGACACCAAAAAATAAACTGTGTTCTTGTTTTCTCATGGTAATTAATTAGTGATGGCCAGAACCTAATAAATTTTTTCTATTAATTAAATCTGCTTCTATCAATCTTTTTTCAAGATCAGGACGTGTTACTTTTCCTGTTAAATATTTCTCAACGATTAAACTCACAATAGGTGCGCTCCATGTGCCACCAAATCCCGCATTTTCAACCAAACACACAATGGCAATTTTAGGATTGTAACGTGGTGCAAAGCAGGAAAAAACGGCATGCGAATCTCCGTGTGGATTTTCGGCTGTTCCTGTTTTGCCACAAGCAACAATGCCTGGTATACGAGAGGCATATCCTGTTCCAGCATCAAAACATTGTTGCATACCATCATGCACGTTGTCATATGCTACTTGATTTTGCACATACGTAAAACGTTTTTCTTTAAAGCGAGGATCTAATTTTTTTTCTAATCCAACGCCTTTGATGCAATGTGGTGTGTAATAAAAACCTCTGTTTGCAATAGAAGCCACAACGTTAGCCATTTGCAAAGGAACCAAGGTTAATTCAGCTTGTCCAATTCCTAAGGAAACAACCGTATTGCTTCGCCAATGATTTTTTCCAAAAACTTTATTGTAATACTCTACGGATGGCACATTACCTGGTTTGTCATACGGTAAATCAGTTCCTAGTTTTGTGTTAGGTCCAAATGAACGAACGGCATCACGCCAATGATTATAGCCATCTTCAAATTTCGGATATTTTTTTTGATCAACAATTTCTCTAAACACATAACTGTAATAAGAGTTACAAGAGGTTGCAATAGATCCAGTTAAATCAACACCAGGATGAGCATGGCATCTTGGGTGTCCACCCATTGGCGGATAACCACGATTACATGGAAAAGACGTTGATCGTGAAATTAAATTATCTTGTTGTGCAATTAAGGCATCAATCAATTTAAAGGTTGAACCTGGTGGATACATGGCCATTAATGCGCGATTAAAAAGTGGTCTATTAATGGAATCGTAATACAGTTTGGTGAAATTTCGAGAACGTTCTTTTCCACCTACTAATAAATTGGGATCATAACCAGGGCTTGAAACTAAACACAATATTTCTCCTGATTGTGGATCGATGGCTACAATGGCACCGCGTTTACCCGTCATTAATTTTTCACCATATTCTTGCATATCAATATCAATGCTGCTATACAAGGCTTTACCAGGCTTTGCCAATGTATCGTAAAGTCCATCCATAAAACGACCTTTCGTTTTATTATGCACATCCACCATAACAATTTGAGTTCCTTTTTTTCCTCTCAACTCTTCTTCGTATGATCGTTCAATACCTGATATGCCGATGTAATCACCTTCTTTGTAATAATTATCTTTTGCTGCTTTATCTTTACTAACCTCCCCCACATAACCAAGTAAATGGGCTGCAATGGGGCGTGGGTATTTTCTTACATTTCTCGATTGAAGATCAAAGCCTTTGAATCGATATAATTTTTCTTGAAGGGCTGCGTAAATTTTAGGTGATAATTGTTTTTCGAAAATACTTTCTTTACGCGGCGAATTAGGCGCTTGCGTTGCTTTTTTCATTCTACGTAAAAACTCTGTTTTTGTAATTTCTAAAATTTTACAAAGCGCCATGGTGTCACAATTCTTTGCCAATTTTGGTGTAATCAATAAGTCGTAAGACGGTTCGTTAAAAACAAGTAGTTTGCCATTTCTGTCGTAAATATAACCTCTTACAGGGTATTCAGTCCGATATCTAAACGCATTGTTACGTGCATCTAATTTATATTGGTCGTCAACGATTTGTAAATAGAAAAGTCGTGAAATATAAATGATAGCAACAACAATAAAAAATGTGGAGATGATGATTTTTCTTTCTGATAAATTTGATTGATACATTATTTCACTTTATTTGATTTATAAAATAAAAATTGAAGAATGTAAACAAAGATAAACGTGCTAATCGAACTAATGAAAACACGTAAGAGCGTTCTGAAAAATTCGTTGAATCGAAAAATTTCGATGTAAAAAACAAATAGGTGATGGATGAAAATAATAGTTAACGCGTAGGTTATAAACCATGCAGAACCCATGCTGTCAATAGTAGGTGTTAAGCCTACATCATATCCTTCGCGAGGAGATAATAGTTTTAGAATATAATACCTCAAAAATCCAATAACCGTGCAAGCTGCGGCGTGCATGCCTGCGGTGTCGTAAAACATATCTATGGTTAAACCTGTTAGAAATGCTAAAATTAAGACCAATAGTTTTGGCGTTTCAAATGGAAGAATTAAAATAAATAAAACATAGGGAAATAAAATAAAGTATGACCCTAATCGAATGTTTTGTACAATAAGTACTTGCAATAGAATTAGAATTAAGAAACGAAAACTATTTTTTAAAATATTATTTATCACCTTGCGTTTGTGTTTTAATTTCTAAACTATCTTTTTCTGTTTTATAGATATACTTAATAACCGAAACATGATTCAGTTTTTTGAAGTCAGGATTTAATTTAATCTTCACTGTATAAAACGATTCATTTTGTCTTCTTTCGTGACTGTCTACAAAACCTACTAAAATACCTTCAGGGAAAATGCCTGACAATGAACTGGTAATCACACTATCCCCTTTTTTTAATCTAGCATGTGTTGGGATATCAATTAAGTTACAATATTTATAATCTAAACCTTCCCAAAGTAAAGTGCCATTGATGCCTTCTTTTTTTAGTTTGCAAGGAACAATAACATCTTTGTGTAAGACAGACATGACTGATGAATAATTTTCTGAAACTGCTTTTACAACACCCACAATACCTTCACTATTAATCACTGCCATGTCTTGTGAGATTCCTTGGTTAGAGCCAATGTTTAAGGTTAGATAATTATTCCGTTTGTTTACAGTGTTATTAATCACCTTAGCATTGATAAATTCAAATTCTTGCCTGTATAATGTATCGTTTTGTTTATAATTTTTTAAGGATAGAATAGCGAATCCAAGTTTTGTTTGATTCTTTAAAATATTATTTTCTTTTGCTAAGCGATCATTTTCTTCTTTAAGTTGCAAGTATTCTTTGGCGTTTGCAGTAAACTGGTATACATTAGCACTTAGTTCATTTGACGAATTAATCAACTGTGAACCTTGGTAACCTTTGTTTTTAGAAATAATAACAATGCAACAAATTTCAAGAATTAAAAAAATAAAAAAGAAATTATTCCTGTATAAAAAAGCAAATATATTATTCATTTCTATTTATTTATTTCACCAATTAAAATTTTAATACAAACAAAAAATTGAGTTGATTAATTTTAATCTAAAGTAAAATGAAACTAGCTATTTATTTTATTAAGAATGGGAATTTGTGAACATTATTAAGTGCAATACCTGTACCTCTTGCTACGGCTCTTAAAGGATCATCACAAACATGGACGGATAATTTCGTTTTTAATGAAATACGTTTATCTAGCCCACGAAGTAATGAGCCACCACCAGCCATGAAAATACCTTTACGGTATATGTCTGCAGCTAATTCAGGAGGAGTCATTTCTAAGGCATTTAAAATAGCTTCTTCAATTTTTGCAATAGATTTATCTAAGCAATGTGCAATTTCAACATAACTTACAAATACCTCTTTTGGGATTCCACTCATTAAATCTCTTCCTTGAACGGCGTAATCCGCAGGAGGATTATCAATTTCTGTCATAGCTGCACCAACTTCAATTTTCACTTGTTCCGCACTTCTTTCTCCAATTAAAATATTGTGTTGACGACGCATGTATTCTTCAATATTGGCATTGAAATCATCACCTGCAATACGAATTGATTTATCACAAACGATACCTCCTAGTGCCATTACAGCAATTTCAGAAGTTCCACCACCAATATCAATAATCATATTTCCAACTGGTTCTTCTACATCAATACCCATTCCTATGGCTGCTGCCATTGGTTCATGAATCAAATACACTTCTTTTGCTCCAGCGTGTTCTGCACTATCTCTTACCGCACGTTTTTCAACTTCAGTAATTCCACTTGGAATACAAATAACCATTCTTAATGATGGTTTAAAAAATTTATTTCCGGTATTAATCATTTTGATCATACCTTTTATCATTTCTTCTGCAGCTTGAAAATCGGCAATTACTCCGTCTTTCAAAGGACGAATGGTTTTAATATTTTCATGGGTTTTACCATGCATCATTTGGGCTTGTTTTCCAACAGCAATTACTTTTCCTGTTGTTCTATCCACGGCCACAATACTTGGTTGATCAACTACTACTTTATCATTATGAATGATAATGGTGTTGGCCGTTCCTAAGTCAATGGCTATATCTTGTGTTAAAAAATCAAATAATCCCATATTCAGTTTAATGTTTTTTAGTTTAAATGCTTGTGCAGATGGTTACTTAAATCTACGAAAATTTTGTAAAATATTATATTAATGTTTAAAATGCCTTGAACCCGTAAATACCATGCTCATGCCATTATCATTGCAATAAGCAATGCTATCCTTGTCTTTAATAGATCCGCCTGGTTGAATCACCGTATTAATACCAACCTTGTGAGCAATCTCAACACAATCTGCAAAAGGAAAAAAGGCATCACTAGCCATCACCGCTCCATTTAAATCAAAACCAAAACTTGTTGCTTTTGATATGGCATGTCTAAGCGCATCTACGCGGGATGTTTGCCCTGTGCCACTCGCTAATAATTGATTGTCTTTTGCAATTACGATCGTGTTTGATTTAGTGTGCTTAGCTAATTTATTAGCAAATAATAAATCTTTAATTTGTTGTTGAGTTGGAACAACCGTTGTAACAGGTGTTAAATTGGTTTCTGTTTCTGTTATCGAGTCTTTATCTTGCTCAACTACGCCGTTTAGTAACGTACGAATTAATTTAGTTGGCAAGGCAACTTGTTTTTGAATTAAAATAATACGATTATTTTTTGATTTTAAAATCCTTAATGCGTTTTCAGAATAAGACGGAGCAATAACAACTTCGCAAAATAATTTATTGACTTCTTCTGCTGTTTCAAAATCAATTTCTGTATTGCAAATTAAAATACCTCCAAACGCAGAAACCGGATCACCAGCTAATGCAGCATGCCAGGCTTCTAATAAGGTTGAACGAGATGCAACACCACAAGCATTATTGTGTTTTAAAATAGCAAATGTTGGTTCGGTTGTAAAATCTGCTATCAAGTTTACGGCGGCATCAACGTCTAATAAATTGTTATAAGATAATTCTTTACCATTTAATTTTTCAAACATGGCATTTAAATCACCGTAAAAAACACCTTGTTGATGAGGGTTTTCACCATAACGCAATGGATTAGATTCGTGTATACTTTGTTTTAAAATCGGTAATTTTTCAGTGTCGTTAAAATAATTAAAAATGGCAGCATCGTAATGGCTACTCATAGCAAATGCTTTCGCGGCATATGATTTTCGATCAGCTAAATCAGAAAAACCATTTTTACTTTCGAGTAAATTGTTTAATGATGGATAATCATTTCGAGATGAAACAATGACAACATCATTAAAATTTTTAGCTGCTGCTCTAATCAAAGAAATACCTCCAATATCTATTTTCTCAATAATATCCTCTTCGCTGGCGCCACTAGAAAGGGTTTCTTCAAACGGATATAAATCGACAATCACTAAATCGATTTCAGGAATGTCGTGTTTTTCCATTTGAGCGATATCCGTGTTTAAATCTCTTCTGCCTAAAATTCCACCGAAAATTTTCGGATGTAAAGTTTTAACTCTTCCTCCTAAAATTTCAGGGTAAGACGTTAATCCTTCTACAGATTTTACTGGAATGCCTAATTTTTCAATGAAAGACAAGGTGCCTCCCGTGCTATATATAGTGACGCCTAAAGCGTTTAATTTTTCAATGATTGGCTCTAAATGATCTTTGTAATAAACAGAAACTAGTGCGCTTTTGATTTTCTTTTGTGAACTCATAAATTGTAGTAAAGTACAAAGATAATCGTTGGTTTTGCTTATTTGAACTTTGTTGAAAAGTGCTTAAAAATGGATTAATAACAAGTTTTTAACAATTTGATTTATAGAAAAGAAACATCGAATTGTTTTTTTGATTATTTTTAAAAATGATAGATTCACTCAAGCTCATCGATAAAACTATTTTACTTGCTATCAATTCTTTTCATAGTTCGTTTTTAGATGTCGTGATGTTTTACCTTTCTGAAATTTGGATTTTTACACCACTTTTTTTGTATTTGATTTATTTGATTTATAAAAAAATGGGCGTGAAAAAAACAGCTATTTTAATTGTATTTGTAGCTCTACTAATTTCACTTTGTGATCAAACAGCAACGATAACAAAAAAATCAGTAAAGCGTTTTCGACCTACTCATAATGTTGAAATAAAAGATAACTTATTAATCGTAAAAAATTACAGAGGCGGCACTTATGGCTTCTTTTCAGGCCACGCAGCTAACACGTTTGGTATCGCTATGTTTTTATTTTTACTTTTTAGTAAACAAACAAAGGCTTCGAGATTTGTATTTTTTATCTGGGCTGGTTTAGTTTCATACTCTCGTATGTATCTTGGCGTTCATTATCCTTCTGATATTTTTGCGGGTATGTTGGTTGGATTATTTTTTGGATTTGTGGTGTACCAGCTACAAAAATTATATTTTTTAAGAACATATGATGAAAGTATTTCTATTTAGTCTTTTTATTTCAAACTGTTGTTTTTCTCAAATGCCAGAAACGGATATTTGGGTTGTAGATCTGATCAAAAAAGAAGGTAAATATAGTTTTGAAAAACCTTTGAACTTTACAAATCGCAGAGGATACGATAACCAACCAAGTTTTTCGTCAGATGGTAAGGAGATTTACTTTGTAAGTAATAAGGATTCAAATCAAACGGATGTGTTTGTTTATAATTTAAAAAACAAAACAACACAGTCAGTTTGCCAAAGTTTGGAAAGTGAATATTCGCCTACATTGACATGTGATAAAAAGTTTTTGACATGTGTTACAGTTTTGAAAGATTCTTCGCAAAAACTACTTAATTATAATATTGTAAATAAAATGCCTGCTACAGAAATTAGTGATAAAATAAATAATCCAGATTCTGTTGGCTATTTTACTTGGTTAAATAAGGATACGGTATTGTATTATAAATTGACCAATCCACACTCGCTCAGAGCTTGGAATATTCATACCAACAAAGATGTTTGGATTTGTGATAATCCCACTCGTGCATTTAAAAAGTATGGCAAGACATCACAATTTATTTACGGTCTTAAAAAAGATTCTTCTTCAGTTGAATTTAGAATTTACAATCCAACGATGAAAGAAAGTAAAATTTACGCTTCCTATCCATCCTTAAATGAAGACTTTGTATGGAATGATGAGTTGGGTTTAATAAAATCAGAGAACGCTGACTTACTATATTATAAAGAATCTTCTAAAACGTGGGAAGTATTATTTTCTTTTTCTCAATTAGGAATCAAAAAAATTACACGCTTCGTTTTTGATACTAAAAACAAGCGTTTAGCGATTGTTAGTAATTTGTAATGGTGCTATTTTTTTGTTTTTCAATACACATTACTTTAATCCTTTATACAAACTAAATGATAATTTGTATATTTATCTAAATTCAAAATTTCAATGAATCTTAATCAATTATTTCGAAAAAAAAATATTTCAGATATTTTAGCAAAGGCTGAAAGTGATAGCAAATTAAACGGAGGCTTAGCGAAACACCTTGGCGTTAAAGATTTAACAGCGCTTGGCATAGCAGCCATTATTGGAGCAGGTATTTTCACAACGATCGGACAGGCAAGTGCAGATGGTGGTCCAGCAGTTATTTTTTTATTTATTTTTACCGCAATTGCTTGTGGTTTTGCAGCTTTTGCATACGCCGAATTTGCAAGTATATTGCCCGTTTCAGGAAGTGCGTATACATATAGCTATGTTGTGTTTGGCGAATTATTTGCTTGGATTATCGGTTGGGCTTTAATTATGGAATATGCTATTGGTAACATTACCGTAGCGATTGGCTGGAGTGGATACTTTACAGGACTTTTATCAAGTATGGGATTACATCTTCCAGAATGGATGACGATTGACTATTTATCTGCATCACATGGATATGCTGAAGTGGCCAAAGAAGTAGCAAATGGAAAATTACTGTCTGATTTTAGTTTTAATGCTCAAGAAGCTTATTTAGCTTGGACAAGTGCACCAACCATATTTGGATTTCATTTGATTGCAGATTTGCCCGCGTTATTAATTATATTTTTAATTACATGGTTGGTATATCGCGGTATTAAAGAATCTAAGAATGCCAGTAATGCGATGGTGATTATTAAATTAGCCGTTGTATTATTAGTCATTGCAGTTGGCGCATTTTATGTTGATACAGCAAATTGGCATCCATTTGCACCAAACGGAGTAGGAGGGATTTTAAAAGGTGTTTCAGCCGTTTTCTTTGCTTACATTGGTTTTGATGCCATCAGTACAACTGCCGAAGAGTGTAAAAATCCTCAAAAAGATTTACCTAAAGGAATGATGTGGGCTATTATTATTTGCACCATTTTATACGTTGTTATTGCATTAGTTTTAACGGGCATGGTTCATTATACTGATTTAGCTGTGAATGATCCACTTGCTTTTGTTTTCGAAAAATTAAATTTAAAATGGTTATCTGGTATTATTGCAGTTAGCGCGGTTGTTGCTATGGCCAGTGTTTTATTGGTTTTTCAGTTAGGTCAACCTCGTATTTGGATGAGCATGAGCAGAGATGGATTGTTACCAAAACGTTTCTCGAAAATTCACCCAAAATTTAATACTCCTTCATTTGCAACCATTGTTACTGGTTTGATTGTTGGTGGTGGAGCCTTGTTTATGAATATGTCTACGGTGACTGATTTATGTAGTATCGGAACACTTTTCGCTTTTGTTTTAGTATGTGCAGGTGTTTTGAAATTAGATACAATGCCTAATAAACCAGAGCGAAAATTTAAAACGCCTTATATGAATGCTCAATACATTGCTCCTATTATTTTTATTGGAACAGTTGTAAGTATTTATGTGTTTAATAAGGATCATATGCTTTCGTTTTTATGTTCAACTGATGCATCCTCGCATCGTTTTGATTTTTTTGTTTTCATTTATAATATACCTATGTGGATTTTTTCTTTGATTTCTGTTTATATGACCATACAGTGTTACAAGAAAAAGCACTCATTGATACCAGTGTTAGGATTAATCAGTTGCTTATACATGATGGCACAAATTGATTTAAAGAATTGGATTGGCTTTGTAATTTGGCTTATTATTGGCCTTATTATTTACTTTACATACAGCTATAAAAAAAGCAAACTCAATATAGAAACTCAACTTGTAAATGATTAAAAAACGAACACGCGTTAATTTTTCAAAAACTGTTTGTCTGTTAAAGAATTTAAGAAAGCTTCCAAATCTAATTTTTCTTTGACACTTAAGTGAAGTGGTTTTTTTAGCAAGCTATCTCTATTTATTGAATTTGAAACGAATTTATCGGGTTCATTATAGTAATCAATCACTTCTTTTAATGTTTTATGCATGCCGTTATGCATATAAGGCCCAGTAATACTTACGTTTCTTAATCCTGGTGTTTTAAATTTCCCTAAGTCTGTTGGTTTTCTTGTTACGATAAATCGACCACTGTCATTTAATTCTTTACCATTAAATAATCCAATATTTCTAAATTGATCACCTGTAAAATCAGGTCCAAAATGACAATCAAAGCATTTCCCTTTTTCGTTAAAAATAATTCTACCACGCTTAGCTGCAGCAGAAAATTGCATGGTATCTTTTTCTGTCATGTAATTATCAAAGGCTGAATTATTTGTTTCTAATGTCCTTTCGTATGCTGCAAGGGCATCAACTACATTTTTTTTATCTGCAATTTTACCAAAAATGGAAATGAAAAATGATCGGTATTGTTCGTGTTTATTTAATCGACGAACTACTTCAGATAAAGGTAATGCCATCTCTACTGTGTTTTCAATTGGCCCAGAGGCTTGTTCTTCCAACGTTTCAGCTCTTCCATCCCAAAAATGAAACGACCGACTGCTTAAATTCATAGCACTGGGTGTATTTCTTACTCCTTTAGCACTATCCACTCCAAAGCTTAATGCTGTGGTATCAGAAAATGCGAATTCTGGTTTATGACAAGAGGCGCAACTTACTTGATTTCCGCGGGATAATAATGAATCAAAGAATAATAGTTTTCCGAGTTCTTCAATACTTGTTGGTTTAGTTAATTGCTTCTCTAAATGCGTTGATTGAGAACATTGACTTAAGCAAAAAATAAAAACTAGAAAAAGACTAAGTGTAACAACGATTTTCATGATTCAACGCAAATACTTTATGATGATTTATTTTTTATGTTTTGTAAAAAACAGGCAAAAAAAAAGCTCAACACTGTTGAGCTTTTAAATTTAATCCTTAGCAGGATTTCTATAATAGGTTTTATCTTCTAAAAATTCATTGATAGAAATCAATGCTGGTTTAGGCAATTTTTCGTAATATTTAGAAACTTCAATTTGTTCTCTGTTTTCAAAAATCTCTTCCAAGTTATCAGAATTGCTTGCAAAGTCAGCTAATTTAGCAGATAACTCTTCTTTCATTTCTGAACTAATTTGATTAGCACGTTTCGAAATAATTGAAATTGATTCATAAATATTTCCTGTTGGCGCATCAAAGTTTCTGATGTCGCGTGTTACAGTGCTTTGGTCGGCATTAGTTTTTTTAAAATCCATCTTATTGTTTATTAATGTTGTTTTTCATTTGTTCGCAACTTTGGTAAATGCTTTCCGCTTTCACTAAGAAGTTACTTTTAGGGTACAAATCTACTAATTTTAAATAACTTTCCATAGCTAAATTTAATCTTTCTAACTTTTTGGATTCCAGACTGTTAACTGCTAAAAGATA
>CANLAV010000002.1 GCA_947487905.1 Bacteroidota bacterium
AAATATAGCAATTATTGGCTTGTTTTTACTAAGTGTTCATGCATATGCTCAAGATATTCATTTTTCTCAATTTTTTGCTCTTCCAACTTTTGTAAACCCAGCTAACACTGGACTTGACAACAATATAGATATTGGGGTCATACATAGAACTCAATGGAAAGCGTTGACAGAACCATTTACAAGTTACGGCGTTGCAGCAGCAGCCAGAGTTGGAAAAAAAAGAAAAACAGGGAGCTTAGGTGTAGGATTGGATTGTTTTTATGATAAATCCGGTGATGGTTCTTATGTCAGTATGCAGGCAGGATTAAATGTGGCTTATCATTTGAAGATTACAAGAACCAGTTCATTTAGTAGTGGTCTAAAAGTAAACTACAATCAACGATCCATAAATGACGCTAATTTTCAGTGGGGTGAGCAATATTTTGGTAAGTCGTATAATCCTAATTTACCAACTGGCGAGCAATTAGTTAATTTGCAAAGAATTAATTTTGTTGATGTTGCAACAGGATTTAACTATCGTTATAAATCTTCCGAAAAAACAATCTCTAGTAATGACGCTCGTATTTTTGATATTGGGTTTTCAGCTTTTCATATCAACAATAATAATGTCTCCCTTTATAAAAATGGAAATAGTGGTTTAGGAACAAGGGCAATGGTATATTTTCAAGGTTATTTTGGATTAAAAAATACGAGTTTGGCTATTTTGCCTAAGGGTTATTTTCAAATTCAGAACAAGCATCAAGAGTTTGTTGCGGGTATGATATTGAGTTATAAACCAAAAGTGGAATCAGTTGTAACGGGATATGTAGTGAGTAATGCTTTTAATTTTGGTGTATTATATCGTGGATTGGACGCTTTTATTGGCGTGGTTCAGTATGAAATGAAAAACTATATCATAGGATTAAGTTATGATGTAAACGCATCTAAATTAACCAAAGTCTCAACAGGTAGAGGCGCATACGAATTATCGTTACGTTTTGTTGGCTTGAACAGAATTACAAGACGTTCTCACCATTCAAAATATGGTGGAATCAGAGCATTCTAATTTATAAGTAGTATTCTTATAATGATTTAATCACCAAGATTTTTCTTATTTTTACTCTTGATGAATTTTTTATTTCCTACATTTTTATTTGGACTTTTTGCCATTGCAATTCCGCTTATTATTCATCTGTTTAATTTTCGAAAGCATAAAATTATTCATTTCACAAACGTTCAATTTTTAAAAGATATTAAATTTGAAAGTGAGAAAAAATCAAAGCTCAAAGAGTTGTTGATTTTACTGATGCGGATTTTAGCGATAGTGTGTTTGGTTTTTGCTTTTTCACAACCCTTTATACCATCCACGCAGAAAATAGCGCTTGGTAAAAAAACAATTAGTGTATATATCGATAATTCTTTCAGCATGGAGAATATCAGTTCGAAAGGAACGTTATTAGAATCTGCTAAAGAAAGTGCGATCAGTATCGCAAAAGCTTACCATATAAATGATAGATTTCAAATACTAACAAATGACTTTCTAGGAAAGCATCAGCGGTTATTGAATAGAGATGAGTTTATCGAACAGGTTAATGAGGTGAAAATTTCATCTGCAAACCGCGATATAAATGATGTCATAAAAAGGCAGTTAGATTTTCTTCAAAACACCAATTCTAAAAACAAGCAACAGTTTTTTTTAAGTGATTTTCAAAAAAACACATCGCGTATTTTAAAAGAAAATTGTGACACGTCAAGTTCTATGTTTCTTATTCCAATTGTTTCTGAAGAAGTAAGTAATGTTTTTATAGACAGCGCTTGGTTTGAAAGTCCTGTTCAAAAATTCGGAACAACTCAAACATTAAACGTAAGTATTAATAATGCCAGTAAAAAAAACTTGGAGGCAGGTACTCTAAAATTACTTATTAATCAAAAACAAGTTTCACTTACTTCATTTAATATAAATGCGCAGGGCAAACAAACAGTTAAAGTTTCTTTTAACATTAAAGAACGCGGAATTAATTATGGTATTTTAAAGATTGACGATTATCCAGTTTCATTTGACGATGCGTTTTATTTTTCTTTTAATTCTAATAACGTTATTTCAACATTGGTTATAAATGGTGATGATGAGGAAACGGCAAAAAATTTCAGTTCTTTGTTTCAGAATGATAGTATGTTTGTTTTTCACGAAAACAAAGAAGATAACATCGACTACAATTTATTTTCAAAAAAGAATCTTATTGTTCTTAATGGCCTAAAAACGATATCAAGTGGATTAATAGTAGAAATAAATAAATTTGTCACTTCCGGCGGCACAGTCGTTTTATTTCCAAACCTAAAGGCTGATTTAAATAACTACACAAGTGCATTTAAAAGTATGCAGTTGCCAGAAATTGAACTGGTTGATACAACTCGAGTTGATGCACAAATCGTAAAGAGTGATCAAGTTTTTTTTCAAGGTGTGTTCGAAAAATTAAATGAAAAAATGGATATGCCTAAAGTAAAAAATCACTTTAGATATAAGAAAAACAAATTTAACACTGGTGAATCTGTTATTATATTGCAAAACGGAGAATCATTGTTGAGTTCTTTAAACATTGGAAAAGGAAGAATATATCTTTTTTCAATTTCAAGTGAAGAGAGCTCCTCTAATTTCTTAAAGCATGCTTTATTCGTTCCAACACTTATTAGAATAGGAGCTTTGAGTTTAAAGCCAGCGTCTATTTATTATAAAACTTCGACCTCAGAAGCTATTGATGTGAGTTTAGATAGTAATGATAAAAAGCAGCCGCTTCATATTTTACAAACTAAATCTGACTTTGACATGATTCCTGAGCAACGAATTATAAATAGTAAGATCACATTATTTACTCAGAATCAAGTTTCAGAAGCTGGACATTACTCAGTCAATCAAGTCGATAAAGTTGTTTTAGGATTAGGCTTTAATTACGATAGAAAAGAATCTGACATGCGTTTTTTTACCGAAGACGAGTTGAAGGTTTGGTCTGATAGTTTGGGCTTAAAAAACCTTACATTATTAAAGAGTGAAGAATCTTCAATTACCCAATCATTAAAAGAAACCAACAATGGAAATAAATTATGGAAATTATTTTTAATTTTAACTTTGTTATTTTTATTGGGAGAAATCTTAATTATCCGTTTTTTTAGATAGCTGATAGGATTTAATTTAAAAAACTAAAAATTGTAAAAATATGACTATATTAATTAAACAAGCAACCATAGTAGACTCAAAAAGTCTATTTCATAACAAAACGGTAGACATCTTAATTGAAAAAGGAGTGATTACTCAAATAAAAAATAAGATTGCACCGACAAAAAATAGTAAGTTAATAGAGGTTAAAGATTTGTTTGTGTCTGCAGGTTGGATTGATATGCAGGTTAATTTTTGTGATCCAGGATATGAACATAAAGAAACGTTACAAACTGGCTTATCGGCTGCTTCAAAGGGCGGATTTACTGGTGTTTGTGTGATGAGTGGAACAAATCCTCCGTTGCATAATAAAGCACAAATAGAATACATTAAGAGTCGTTCATTAAACAATATAGTTGATGTATTTCCAATTGGCACGGTGAGTCATGAGCAAGAAGGAAAAGATTTATCTGAAATGTACGACATGAAGTTGGCAGGAGCATTTGCTTTTAGCGACTACAAAAAACCAATTAAAGATGCTGGTTTAGTTTTACGTGCCCTACAATATGCTTCAAGTATTGATAGCTTTATTATCACACACTGCGATGATAAAACCATTTCACATGACGGACAGATGAACGAAGGTGTTACTTCTACAAAGCTTGGATTAAAAGGCATTCCAGCATTAGCAGAAGAATTAATGTTACAACGTAATTTACAAATTTTGGAATATACGGGTGGTCGCATGCATATCCCAACTATTTCTACGAAAGGCAGTGTTGAATTAATAAAAAAGGCAAAAGCAAATGGATTACATGTAACTGCTGGTGTTGCAGCGTATAATTTATTTTTGGATGATACATCACTTGAAGGATTTGATTCAAACTTTAAAGTAAATCCTCCGTTGAGAAGTAAAGAAGATGTAAATGCTTTGCGTAAAGCATTAGAAAATGGAATTATTGATGTTGTGGTGAGTGATCATGCACCACAGGACATAGAAAGTAAAGATTTAGAATTTGATTTAGCGGACAATGGAATGATTACTACTCAAACGGCTTTTAATTGTATAGTATCGAGCCAATCAAAAATAACTTCTCAAAAAATAGCAGAAGTGTTCGCTGAAAATCCACGCACTATTTTAGGAATAAAACAACAAGAGGTGGCTGAAAATAAGCTTGCCAATTTAACCTTATTCACGTTAAGCGGTAAAACAGTTATTTCAGAAAAAGATAATGCTTCGAAGTCAAAAAATTCTCCATTTTTTGGAAAATCAATGGAAGGAAAAGTGATTGCTTCCATTAATCATGGTATGGTGTCAGCTTATTAATATTCTTTTTTAACCATTGAAACAAAGAAAAACACTCATTGTCGTTACGCCAGGTTTTCCTGAAAGCGAGGCTGATACGACGTGCCTACCTGCATTTCAGCAATTCGTTAGTCTATTAAAAAAAACTGAATACAATATCATTGTTCTTTCGCTTCATTATCCATTTAAGAAGAACAGGTATTTCTGGAATGGCATTCCAGTTTTTGCAATCGGAGGAAGCAATAAAGGTCGTTTTATAGGAATAAGAACACGGTTTTTAGCATATCGCACTTTATTAAAACTTCATCAAGAAAACGAACTTATTGGTATCTTGAGTTTATGGTGTATTGATTCTGCCTTGGTTGCAAATCGCTTTTCTTTGAACTATCAAGTCAAACATTTTATATGGATTATAGGACAAGATGCTAAGCGATCAAATGGTTACGTGAAGCGCGTTAAACCAGAAGCCAAACAGTTAATTGCCATGAGTGATTTTTTGCAAACGGAATTTTGTAAAAACCATAATATATTGCCACAACACGTTGTCACAAATGGAATTAACGAATTAGTATTTGAACCATTAAACACATTGAATAGACCAATTGATGTTTTTGGCGCAGGGAATTTGACTTCCTTAAAAAACTATGAATTATTTATTGAAGTGATTGCTGAGGTTATAAAACATCATCCGCAGTTAGTTGTAAAGATTGCAGGTAAAGGCGAGCAAGAAGTTTATTTAAATGATTGCATTGTAACACATAATTTACAAAATAACTTGCAGTTGTTAGGTGAGGTAAAACATGACGAGGTTTTAAAATTAATGAACCAATCAAAAATATTTTTACACACCTCTCAATATGAAGGAAATTCAACTGTATTAATGGAGGCTTTGTATAATGGTTGCGAAGTTGTTTCTACACAAAGTTTATCAATCATTCCAACTTCGAGACTATATGTTGAAAATGGAGTTCAAGATTTAGCGAATAGATTGAATGATTTATTATTAATGAATAAAACCGCAGAAAGAATAGTTTTTAATACTATGAACGGCTCAGTTCATAACATTGTAAGTTTATTTGAAGGGGATTAATGACGCATGAATAGCTTCAGCGATTGCTGTTGAACTGCATGTTTTTTTAAAGTGTTGATGAATGGATTGTCGCATCAATATATTTAATTCTGTGTCTAAAGCTGCATTTAATTTTTGTGCTAACTCTATTTCATTTGTTGGTTCAAATTGCTGTTTCAACGCTAAATCACTTACTAAATAATTAAATGCTGAAATAGTTGATACGATTGGATAAACTCCACATGCCATCGCTTCGATTAAAGAAAAACCACTTCCTTCATACAAGCTTGCAGAAACAAATATATCAGATTGATTTAAAACTGACTCTACTTCCTGTTGTGAAATAGATCCTTTGAACGAAACTAATGAATGAAGTTGATTCGAGTCGACGTATGTTTTTAATTCGTGCTCAAGCTCCGAAGTGCCATAAAAAATTGATAAATGAAAATCCTGCCTCGATTCCTTAACTAGGTTAATGGCTTTTAAAATGGTTATTGTGTTTTTATTTTCATTCAATCTCCCAATGCATACTAATCTTTTTGTTGATGTTGTGTGTTTCTCCTTTAGGGTAAAAGGTGTAGTAGCTTCAGGGATTTCAATGATTTTTAATCCTGCTTTTATTAGTTTGTTTTCGAGGTAAGGCTTTGCTAATTCTTTTCCGTTAAAAAAGTAGGCACTGATGTAATTATCTGCAACACTCATTAAAATTGACTTTTTACGTAGATACGTTTTTTCCGCATGGTGCTGCAAGAAAACAGGCAGCTTAAATAAAAAACCAATGAGCCCAGCCTCTAAAAAATAGTCCAATCCATGTATGATAACGTGTTGAGGTTTCGTTTTTTTAATATAAAATAAGGTATGAATCAAAAAAAACAGTCGATTGGAATGAAATGATTTTATATTGAAACAATCGTTTATATCATTTATATTCAGATTATTATTTATCAAATAACTAACGGCTTGGAGCTTTGCTAATTCTTTTTTATAGAGTATAATATTTCTTTGTTGCAAATCAAATGCTTCTCGGTTTTCATACTTGCATCTAAAAAAATTAATATAAAGCATGCTACTCATCAATTAGTTGTTATAAAGTGGGTGTTTTAACAATAAAGAATCCTGTAAGTTTTCACCTGTTATTTGTGATTTATTATACTCGTAAACCAACTCCCAATTTCTTTCTTTCCACCAATAACGAAGAGACTTAGATTTCATAAATCGAACTTTTTTTATTCTATATTCAATTAAGGCTCCTCTGCACATTTCACAAGGCTCGAGCGTTGTATAGAGATACAGCTTGTTTCTATCAAGTTCATTAAATTTTTTCATACCTAATTTTTTTAAGGCCATGGTAATGGCATTTATCTCAGCGTGACCAAATGCAACACTGTCTTTTAATACATTATTATATCCAGTTCCTAAGATAAAATCATTGAATGTGATAATGGCACCAACTGGAACATCTAAACTTGCCAAGCTTTTTCCGCCTAATTCTATTAATTGATGCTGAATCGAATAGGGAACTTCTTTCGTTTTTTTTAGTTTATAGAAAATATACGAACTAGGATACATAGCTAGTAAAAGAAATAGTAAGCCAACTATTTTTAAGTAATGAGTTTTTAAAAAGCTGTTCATAATCTTTTGGTTGATATTATAAATATCCAAAAAAATTCCTTTACTTGCATGTAAATTTTATGGTACTACGATCTAAAATACATCTCAATGACTGCGAATTAGCTATCATTAAGGTAGTAGCCTATTACGATGTGTTTAATTATCCCCTAACAAAAAAAGAAATTTTAGAGAATCTCGGCAATCCATTTGTTGAATCAACTTTCGAAATCACGATCAATAGTCTTATTCAAAAAAATGTAATTAAGACTCAAGATGATTTTTATTTTGCACAACATTTTGATACAAAATTTATAAATCAGAGAATTAAAGCCAATCAGTTAGCACGGTTAATGTTTCCTTTGGCAAGAAAATATAGCGACAGAATTTCAAAATTTCCTTTTATAAAAGGAGTTTTTATTTCGGGAGGACTTTCTAAAAATTATTTTCATAAACATAGCGACATCGATTATTTTATTGTTACGACAAAAAATAGATTATGGTTATGTCGAA
This sequence comes from Bacteroidota bacterium, assembly GCA_947487905.1. Lineage (GTDB taxonomy): Bacteria > Bacteroidota > Bacteroidia > B-17B0 > Aurantibacillaceae > UBA4416. The sequence continues at coordinate 7,627 of CANLAV010000002.1, forward strand.
CCATTTTTATTTTATACTACAAGTTGCTTTCTAAAAAGAAGAAAGAATTTTTTTGTCTGAATTATTTTATTTCAGAAGCTGATTTAACTATTCCTGATAGAAATCAATTTGTCGCGACTGAAATTGCAACTCTGATGCCAATGGTAAATCATGATTTATATATTCAGTTTTTGCAAGCGAACGATTGGTACACATCTTACTTTCCTCAAAAGTCATTATGGCCTGCTAAGGATTCTCTGGCACTTAAAAAAAATCTTGTCAAATCGTTTATGGAGTACTTTTTTTCTGGGGTAATTGGAAATAGAGTTGACGATTTATTATTAAGACTAACGCTAAAACATTGGAAAAAAAAGTATAGTGATTTAAAGAATGAAGATTTTGAATTGCAAATACGTAGTCGTAAACATGTTTGTAAACATCATACAAAAGGCTATCAAAATAAAGTTTTAGAGAAGTGGCAAACTACTATTGATGTCATGTTAATGCAAAAAGAAGCTATTTAATCAAATGAAGGTTTTATTTACCCATAGTTATTTTTTAAAGTTTGATAGCAAACAATTCAAGCAGGCTATGCCTTATCCACCATTGGGAACGCTATACGCTATGGCTTATTTAAGAGAACACGGATTTGAAGTGAAATTATTTGATACAATGTTTTGCCAATCTCCAACTGATATCAATGCGACTATTGATGACTTTAAGCCAGATGTATTTATCAGTTATGACGATGGGTTTAATTACCTTACTAAAATGTGCTTAACGAATATGCGTGAAGCTTGTTTTAAAATGCAGCAATATGCCAAATCAAAAGGATGCATGGTCATTACCTCAAGTTCAGATGCTACCGATCATGCAGAAGATTATTTAAATCATGGATCCGATGCTGTTACTATTGGAGAAGCTGAACAAACGGTTTTAGATTTATGTTTAACCTTTAAATCAAATCAATCCATCAATTCTATTTCAGGTATTGCTTTTTATAATAATAGTGTTTTTCAAAAAACAACGCCACGCACTATTATTAAAGATTTAGATACATTGCCACATCCAGCATGGGATTTAATTGACATTATTCCATATAAACAGATGTGGATGAAGCATCACGGTTATTTCTCTTTAAATTTTGTGACAACGCGTGGATGTCCATATAAATGTAATTGGTGTGCAAAGCCTATTTATGGAAACCGATATAATTCTCATTCGCCTCAAAACATTGTATTGCAAATAAAAAAATGGCAACAACAATTTGGATTTACACACGTTTGGTTTGCTGATGATATTTTTGGACTAAAGCCTAACTGGCTCAAAGAGTTTGAAGATTTTGTGAAGAAAGAAAATGTAATGTTTGACTATAAAATACAAAGTCGAGCAGATTTACTTTTAGAAGAAGATAACATCAAACATTTAGCTGAAACTGGCTGTAAGATGGTTTGGATGGGCGCAGAAAGTGGTTCTCAAACTATTTTGGACGCAATGGATAAGGGCACCAAAGTGCAACAGATTTATGAAGCAACGCATTTATTAAAAAAACATCACATACATGTATCTTTGTTTTTGCAGTTAGGTTATTTGAATGAAACAATTGATGATATAAAAAAAACCATCGAGATGGTAAACGATTTATTGCCTGATGATATTGGCATTTCTGTATCTTATCCTTTGCCAGGAACAGTTTTCTTTGAAAAAGTAAAAGATGAATTAAAACAAAAATCAAATTGGTTAGACAGTGATGAATTAGCGATGATGTTTAAAAACACTTACAAGCCTTCATTTTATAAACAATTACAAAAATACATTCATAAATTATACCGACGCAATCAAGCACTTGATGCTTTTAAACATCAAAACAACAATTCCTATATAGGTGCAATTAAACAGGTTGTAGTATTTGTAAAATTTGATATTTTAATGCGCTTAGAGAAATATAAACTAATACAAATTGAAGCAGTTGCATCGAGATTATAAATAATGGCTATGAAAAATCAATCCATTGGGGATACTGAAATAAAAAGACAAGAAGAAGAGGTGAACGGTGCGTTTTCTAAACAGTCTGGTATTTTTGATTCGCTTGAAGTTGATAATGAATTGGTGCTTTTGATTCGAAATAATATTCGTCAGCATGTCTTAAATTATACCGCTCCAAGTCAAACCATGTTGGAACTAAATTGCGGAACTGGTCTTGACGCGGTGTTTTTTGTGAATCAGGGATTATTTGTTCATGCCACAGACAATGCAGAGGGTATGTTAAATCAACTTCAACAAAAAGTTATTAATGATAAGTTAGAAGATAGATTAACCTTCCAAAAATGTTCATTCAATGAATTAGAACAATTAGAACAAAAAAGATATGGGCATGTATTTTCTAATTTTGGGGGATTAAATTGCTCGCCAGATTTAAAAAAAGTGATTAAAAGCTTAGACAACTTATTGGAGGTTGATGGAATGGCTCATTTGGTTATTATGCCTCGTTTTTGTGTGTGGGAAATGCTATTTGCAGTGAAGGGTCTATTTAAACTTGCATTTCGCAGATTTAGTTTAAATGGTTCAAAATCTCAAGTAGAAGGTTTATCTTTTACCACTTATTATTATTCGCCTCGCTATGTCCAAAAGGCCTTCGGAAATAATTATGAAACAAGGTCGATAAAAGCCATGGGTTGTTTTATTCCACCAACTTATATGGATCAAATGCCTCAAAAACGTCCAAGTTTTTTTAAAAAATTGATTAGTCTTGACGCTAAATACGCCCATAAATGGCCTTTTTATAACTTAGGCGATCATTTTGTTATCAGCATTCAAAAAAAGCGTTAAGAAGACACTAATTTTAAGCCTATTTATTTCGCTAAATAGGAAGGTTTTTATATAAACCTTCCTTGACTTTAATTTTGCAAAACATTCAAAAAGACGTACTTTCGTGGGGAAAATTTAAAATTCATTAATATATAATTTATAAATAAAAAACATCATGACAAAAGTATCAGTAATTGGAGCAGGAAACGTGGGCGCAACGTGTGCCGAGTACATCGCATTACGTAAAATTGCGAGCGAAGTAGTAATTTTAGATATTAAAGAAAACTTTGCTGAAGGAAAAGCATTAGATTTAACTCAAACCTCTTCCTTGAATGGGTTCGACACAAAAATTAGCGGAAGTACCAACGATTATTCAAAAACAGCAAATAGTGATGTTGTGGTTGTTACGTCTGGTATTCCTCGTAAACCAGGAATGACTCGAGAAGAATTAATTGGTATCAATGCTGGGATTGTAAAAACAGTTACAGAAAATGTATTAGCTCATTCTCCAAACGCAATCATCATTATTGTTTCTAACCCAATGGATACAATGACTTACTTAGCTTTAAAAGGAAGTAAATTACCAAAGAACAGAATCATCGGAATGGGTGGTGCTTTAGATAGCGCTCGTTTTAATTGCTATTTATCAAAAGCGATGAATGTTCCTGCTAGTGATATTCAAGGTGTTGTTATTGGTGGACATGGAGATACGACCATGATTCCATTAACACGTTTAGCAACTTATAATGGTGTACCAGTTGCCAATACGTTAGATGCTGAGACATTAAACAAAGTAGCTGCTGATACAATGGTAGGTGGCGCTACTTTAACAGGCATGCTTGGAACTTCAGCATGGTATGCGCCAGGCGCTGCAGTTGCTACAATTGTGGATAGCATCTTAAATGATCAAAAGAAATTAATTCCTTGCAGTGTTTTTTTAGAAGGAGAATATGGACAAACAGATATTTGTATGGGTGTTCCAGTTGTTATCGGAAAAAGTGGTTGGGAGAAAATAGTTGACTTTAATTTGAACGATGAGGAAAAAGCATTGTTTGCAAAAAGCGCGGATGCTGTAAGAAGCATGAACTCTGTTCTTTCTTCTGCAACAGCTTAATTTTTATCATCCATAACTTAACCACATAGTAGCATAGGTTTATTTATATCTGTGAGCCTATGTGGTTATTTTTTAAAACCTTTTTTAATTGATGTATTATTCTTTAGCTATACTTTTTATATCCTTCGGCATTGTTGATGTGATTGATATTTTATTAGTATCTGTTATTTTATACCAATTATATAAAATGGTGAAAGGGACAGCAGCAGTGAATGTGTTTGTTGGCTTAACCCTAATTTACATCGTTTACATCATTGTTCGTGCCTTTGAATTAAAATTACTAGGAACGATACTTGGCCGATTTATTAATGTTGGTGTGATTGCCGTAATGGTTGTTTTTCAGCAAGAGATTCGTAAGTTTTTGCTGTATATCGGATCTAACGAATTTTTAAAAAACACATCCTGGAAGACATTGTTTTCATTCTCAAGTCCAGAAAGCAGCATGAGTAGTAAATTCTTACTGAACGCTGATACTGTTATTAATGCTTGTTTTGTTATGAGTGAATCAAAAACGGGGGCGTTAATCATCATTTCAAAAAAATCTGATTTAGTATTTTATGTTAATACAGGCGAAAGCGTGGACTCTGCCTTAACAGATAAAATGCTTGAAAATATTTTTTATAAAAATAGTCCGATGCATGACGGTGCGGTTATTATAAAAGACAATAGAATTGTGGCAGCACGTTGTGTATTACCAGTAACTGAAAAAGAAAATTTTCCATCTAATTTTGGAATGCGTCACAGAGCTGCGGTGGGTATTACAGAAACGACAGATGCCATTGCTATTACCGTTTCTGAGCAAACAGGAGCAGTATCTCTAACTGTTAACGGAGAAATCAACTCAAACCTTACCAAAGAAAAATTACGCTATCTGATCGAGAAAAATTTGAAAGCATAGAAATAGACAGGAAAACTTAAAGGACTAAAAAGACAAAACAATTCAATCATTCACAATTTCTCTAATAACATAAAATGAACTTATTATCAGTAAATCAATTAAGTAAAAGCTATGGCGACAAAGTTTTATTTAAAAATATAAACTTCGGAATTAATTATGGTGATAAAGTTGCTTTAATTGCAAAGAATGGTTCGGGGAAATCAACCTTATTTAAAATATTACAAGGCCAAGAAATTGCTGATTCGGGTGATGTTGTTTTTAGAAAAGAATTAAGAATTTCGTTTTTGAGTCAAGAACCAGAATTAAACGAAACTCACACAATACTCGAAGCAATTTATGCGGGTGATAGTGAGATGGTTAAAACAGCCATTGATTACACGCGTTTGGTGGAAACACATTACGCTAATCCAACAGAGAAAACAGAAAATCAATTGGATATTTTAACCAATAAAATGAATGATTTAGAAGCATGGAATGTGGAAACACAAATCATGCTAGTGTGTTCTAATTTAGGTTTGGATGATACCACGCAAATCGTTAGCACCTTAAGTGGTGGACAAAAAAAACGATTAGCCTTAGCGCAAGTTATTTTAAATGAGCCTGATTTATTAATCATGGATGAGCCAACTAATCACTTGGATGTAACAGTGATTGAATGGTTAGAAGATTATTTACGTTCGTATAAAAAAAGTATTTTATTAGTAACGCATGATCGTTATTTTTTAGATGAAGTGTGTGATAAAATTATTGAAATTGATAATTATTCCATGCATGAATACAAAGGCAACTTTCAATACTACATGGAAAAGAAAGCCGAGCGCATGATGATTGAAGCATCTGAATTAGACAAAGCAAAAAATTTATATAAACGTGAGCTAGAGTGGGTGCGTAAACAACCGCGGGCACGTACTACAAAATCAAAATCTAGAGTGGATGCCTTTGTGGATGTGGAAGCAAAAGCACGTAAAAAAAGCGTCGATAAAAAAATTGAATTAAGTGTAAAAGTTGAACGTATTGGAAGTAAAATTATTGAAGTTACTAAATTGCAAAAAGCATTTGGCGATAAAAAAATATTAGATCCATTTTCATACACGTTTATTAAGGGTGAAAAAATTGGTATTGTTGGACCAAATGGAATTGGAAAAAGTACCTTCATCAATATGTTGCAAGGCATTGAACCGCCTGATGCTGGTAAAGTGTCGGTGGGTGATACCATTGTGTTTGGGTATTATTCTCAAAAAGGAATTCAAGTGGCGGATGATAAACGTGTGATTGAAGTTGTGAAAGATATTGCCGAATTTATTCCATTAGCTAACGGTACCTCGCTAAGCGCTTCTGCATTATTAACGCGTTTTAATTTTGCTCCTGAAGTACAATACGGACACGTGAGTAAATTGAGTGGTGGCGAGCGAAGACGCTTGTATTTACTAACCGTGTTAGTGCGTAATCCTAATTTTTTAATATTAGATGAGCCTACTAATGATTTAGATATCGTGACTTTACAAACCTTAGAAGAGTTTTTATTAGATTTTCAAGGTTGTGTATTGATTGTATCTCACGATCGTTATTTTTTAGATCGTTTAGTAGATCACGTATTTGCATTTGAAGGCAATGGAGTTGTGAAAGATTTCCCTGGAAATTATAGCGAATACCGCCAATGGAAATTTGATTCCGAAGATGAGTTAGAAGAATTGGAACGCGAAGCAAAAAAACAAAAAACATTGGAAGCGAAAGTAGAAGAAGTTGCTAAACCAGTTTTGGAAACACCTGTGCTTACTGAAAAAAAGAAACGTTCTTATAAAGAAGAAAAAGAATTAGAAGGTTTGGAATCTGAATTACCAGAATTGGAAAAGAAGAAAACAGATATTGAAAATAAATTAGCCAGCGGATTAACAGACGCTAATGAAATCGAAAAATTATCTTCTCAGTTTAGTTTTATTTTAAAAAGCATTGATGAAAAAACCATGCGTTGGCTAGAGTTGCAGGATTAAGGTTTTATTTGAAAAAAGCAACCCATTAATAGTTTATTATTCTGTATTCGCTAGGTAAATAGAAATGAGGGCCTTTTTGAATGATAAATGTTGTGTGATGAAAATCGGCAATAAATTCAATTTTAATACTGAACTCTTTTTTTGTTGTATACACAATTCCTTCTTTATTAAATACATAAGACATCCCTTTATATTGATATCTAGGAATGCCCGTGTTAAGCGAATAGCTGGTGAAAAAAACCGAGACAATACCTTGATTTTCCGAAATCTGTTTTGCGCCATCACAAATAAAAGGCACGATCACATTTCCTGTACTGTCAATCACACCCCATTTTTTAGTCTGAATGGTAAGATGTTCTCCTATAAATTGAGATTCTGTAAAATTCATTTCATTAGCCCTAGATTGTTCTAAATAATAGGCGCTATCAATTCTAGCATTTGTGATGAATAAACCGTTGAAAATTGGTATAAGTGTATCGTACTTAATTTTTAATTTCTCTAATGATATGTTAGACGATGATTTACTAACTAATGGATTATGTTGATGGGTTAACTCAGCGGGTTCAATTTTTTTTAATGTTGTACAATTATAAAACAACAATAAAAATGTCGAAAAAAAGAAAACAGATGGTCGCATAGTTGATGTTGTATTATTATGATTCTAAATCGAAAATGTATGGTGAGAATAACGTAAATCAAATTGTTTATTTAGCGTTTATCTTTTGATTTGAATGAATCTATAATAATTGGAAAATGAGTTATTCCACCTTTACTTCATCCCATCAATACTCTTCATTACTTTTTCTTTGAGTTCTTCTTTAAAAGAAAGTAGGTTATTGTATATAGTTGTATCCGCACTTCCTAAAATTTGTGCAGCTAAGATGCCCGCATTTTGTGCCGCGTTTAAGGCAACAGTTGCAACTGGTACGCCGTTTGGCATTTGTAAAATAGATAAAATAGAATCCCAACCATCAATGGAGTTGCTTGATTTCACTGGCACTCCAATAACTGGCAACGCTGTTAACGAAGCTACCATGCCAGGTAAATGAGCTGCACCACCAGCTCCTGCAATAATCACTTTAATGCCTTTGGTGTGTGCGTTTTTTGCATAATCAAACATGCGCTCTGGCGTGCGGTGTGCCGAAACAATCGTTATTTCGTAGGGTATATGTAATTTTTTTAAAAATTCTGCGGCTTCATTCATCACGCTTAAATCACTAGCGCTTCCCATTATTATTCCTACCATATTTAATTAGTTTTTAATTTTTAGTTTTTAATTTTTAATACTCACGAAAAATATTTGTGAGCTTATGTAATCACTTTTATCAAATCTTTTACAATAATGGCTTTCTTTTTTGCTAGGTCTAAATCATCGTCTGTGATAGTGGCATGTCCCATTTTACGAAAAGGTTTTGTCGTTGTTTTTCCATACAGATGCACGTACACACCTTTGTATTTAATGGCATCAATTAAGCCTTCATATTTTGCTGCGCCTTCATAATTTTTTTCGCCTAAAATATTAATCATTACCGCTGGTTTAATAATTGACGTATCGCCCAATGGTAAATTTAAAATGGCTCTTAAATGCTGTTCAAATTGTGACGTGATATTGCCTTCAATGGTCTGATGTCCGCTATTATGAGGGCGCGGCGCCACTTCGTTTACTAATACTTTTCCTTGCTTGGTTACAAATAATTCTACGGCTAAAATACCAACGATGTTTAATTTTTCAGCAATTTGTATAGCAATGTCAGTAGCTTGTTTGTCAACTGTTTTTTTAATGGCTGCAGGAGAAAATAAAAATTCTACTAAGTTTGCTTCAGAGTTAAACTCGCATTCAACAGCAGGAAAACACTTTGTTTCGCCGCTTTCATTGCGTGCCACAATCACCGAAATTTCTTTATCAAAATCTACCAAACGCTCTAACACACTTGGCTCATCAAATGCTTGTTCAATTTTATTAGGATGACCTAATTTTACAACACCTTTTCCATCATAGCCGCCTGTTCGAAGCTTTTGGAAAAACGGAAAAAAGGATGCGTATTTTTCTATCTGTGTTTTATTTTCAATTAAAAAGAAATCTGAACTTGGAATGTCGTTACGCTGGTAAAACATTTTTTGTAATCCTTTATCTTTTATGATTTCAATAACGCTTGGTTGTGGAAAAACTTTTTTGCCTTGTCTTTCTAACTCTTTTAGCGCCTCAATATTTACATTTTCAATTTCAATGGTGATGATGTCTTTATCTTTTCCAAATTTTAAAACAGTATCGTAATCAGTTAAACTGCCTTTTGTAAACTCATTGGCTATGGCTTTACACGGAGCATTTGCATCAGGATCTAAGCAGCATACATACAAATTGTAGTTAATGGCGCTTTGTATGAGCATACGCCCAAGTTGCCCACCGCCAAGTACGCCTATTTTTAAATTGGATGGTTCAAAATGTGTCACCGTTGTTTATTTTTTTGAGTGTTATATAAAAAAACCGCTTGTTAGCGGTCTTTTTGTTATTTTTTAAGCTTCTTTTTTTGTTGCTTTTTTTGTTGCTTTTTTTGCGGCTGCTTTTTTAACTGGTGCTACTTTTTCTACTTTTACTTTTGGTGCAGTTGTTTTAGCTGATGCCTTTTTGCGTGGGCGAACAACACCGAATGAGCCTACTTGAATTTTACCGCGTCTAGTTTTTTGATCTCCTTTTCCCATGATAGTTTGTTTAAATTAATTTTATTCAAAAATAGTCTATTTAGATTACATTTTCAAATTGTTTTTTTGCCTCCATTTAAAACTTTTTACGGCTATTAAATTGCTTGTTTGGCTTTTCAATTACCGTTAAAATGGATTTTAGTTTAGAAGCATCTGATAATAATTTTTTTGCTTCGACAATGCTTTTATCATATTTTAAAGCGGTTTCCGTTCTTCCTTTTTGAAATGAGATGCGCGATGCTATTTCTTCCTCAATAAATTGTTTGATTTCTGATTTATAACGCATTAAATCATCTTTTTTGTTCGAAGCCATTTTTCCTAATAACGCTTTATATTCTGATTCAATAGTTTGGTAATAGTTTTCCTTAAGTGCATCTGTTTTTAAATCTTCAAGCGCGTAATCGCTTTCAGTTTTGTAATTGTAATCTTTGTCTTTTAAAAAAAGGATAAAGTCGTTATACTGTTCATTATTCAGTTCAATAGGCTCTTTGCTTTGAATAATCTCGGGATGTTTAACCACAAACTGATTGACGTATGAAAATATATAATTTTTACTAAATAATACAGCCAATACTTGACTGTATTTTATCGCGTCAGTTTTATAATCAGGTAATACACCGGCACCATCGTATACCGTTCTCCCATTTTTAGTTTTAAATGCTGTAATTAATGAGTCGGGCACTTTATCAACTCTTCCTTCATCATCTTTATTTGAATAATCTAATGCTTGTATGCACCTTCCGCTTGGTATGTAATATTTTGCAACCGTTACTTTTAATTTAGTATTATAGGTTAAATCTCTTACTTGTTGCACCAATCCTTTTCCAAATGAGCGTTGCCCTAAAACAACGGCTCTGTCTAAATCTTGTAACGCACCGGCTACAATTTCAGAAGCGGATGCCGAATTGTTGTCTACCATCACAATCAATGGTATTTGAGTATCTAATGCATTATTTACAGAGAGATAGCTATTGTCCCAATCTTTTATTTTTCCCTTTGTAAAAACAATTTCTTGGCCTTTGTCTACAAATAAATTTACGATGTTAACGGCTTCATTTAATAGTCCACCAGGATTTCCTCTCAAATCGAGGATTAAAGATTTACATTGTTGTTCTTTTAATTTTACGACAGCTTCTTTTACTTCATTGGAACAGTTTTCTGTAAAGCTTGATAGTTTTATGTAGCCAATATCAGAACTCAGCATACTTGTATACGAAACGGCTTTTACTTTAATTTCTTCGCGTTTAATTGTTAAGGCAAGTGGCGTTGTTTTTCCTAATGGTAAAATTTTTAAACTGATAGTTGTGCCCGCTTGACCTTTTAAAATGGAAGATATTTCATCTGTTTTTTTTCCAGTTACATTTTGTCCATTTATTTCAATAATTTCATCGCCAGCTCTCAAGCCTGCATTATAGGCAGCAAAATTTTCGTAAGGTTCGGTTATGGTTATTTTATTATTGATGTCTTGTATGATGGCACCAATACCGCCATATTCTCCTGTTGTCATGTATTTATAATCTTCTACGTCATTTTCAGTATAGTAATTTGTATAAGGGTCTAAAGACGCTAACATGGCTTCAATGCCTGTTTTCATGAGTTGCCCGGGCTTTGTTTCATCTACGTAAGCGATGTTTAATTCGCGGTAAAGCGTATTGAAAATATCTAAGTTTTTAGAAACTTCAAAATAGTCTTGAGAAAAATTAAATGCAAAAACTGATGCTAGACACAAGCTTAAAATAATAAGGTACTTTTTCATAAAGAATAAATTTAATAACAATAAAAATAAGTTTAATTAGCCATATAATTAATATTTTATGATAAATTATAATTTGATTTTCTTTAAAATTAAACGCATTTATTTAAAAGATGATAAACTATTTTGTACATTTATTTAAAATAATCAAACATATTAAACGAGTATTTTAATAAAATTAATCGTTATGGCAATAAAACAACTTACGATTCCAATGTTTCCTTTGGGCATGTTATTATTGCCGGGTGAAACAAAAATGCTTCATATTTTTGAAGAGAAGTATAAACAGTTGGTTTCCGATTGCTTGGCTAATCAAGCTCATTTCGGCATTCCTTATTCTTCTAATAAACGGTTTGGTGATTTTGGGATCGAAGTCAAAATCAATAGCGTTGTAAAGAGGCATGAAAACGGAGAGTTTGATATACTCGTTGAAGGAGTGCGTATTTTTAAACTGTTAGAATACTCATCCGTTTTATCCCCAAAATTATACGGTGCAGGTGTTGTTGCTTTATTAGAAGAAATTAAAGAAACGCCTTCTGTAAAATTACAAGAACTGATAAAGGACTATTTATGGCTTACTCAACAAAACACCATTCCTATTGATGCTTATGACCATGCCACGGTTTATCATATTGCTCGCTTATTAGATTTATCGTATGCTGAAAAATATGAGTTAATAAAACTACCTACTGTTATTGAAAAGGAAAATTATGTGATTCAAAAAATAAAATTATTTTCTTTTATTTTGTATGCTGAAAACGAACTTAAATCCAAGTTTGTATTAAACTAATTTATAGTTTTTATATTCTCCTATTTGCCAACCTGTCGTTTTTTTGATAAGATTTTTGAACTTATCTTTTAAACTGATTTTAATTTTTGATTTATCAAACGTAAAGTCCCAGTTTGCTTGCTTGATGCGATGCATGAAAACAGCGGGGTGAGTTTCATTAAATGTATCTAAGCTATCAATTTCTGAATAATCAAATTCTTCAACTTTAGACACGTTTTTATTCATCCATTCATCATCATGCCACATTTTATGAAAACTTTCTTGCTTAGCTTGTTGTGCTCTTGGAGTTTTTACCCAACCGTAATGATAAATTTTCGCGTTAATTTGTTTTACACACAGCTTAGAGTCGTCTAATTTGCGAAAGCCTTGCGCATCTTTGTATGAACGAATAGCTTTATCATTTTTAATAATTCTAATTTCTTTGTTGTACCAGCGGTTTGAATTTCCAATGTAATTGTAGTGACCATAAAAATGAACGTAATCAAATAATAAGCCATCTACATATTTGTCATCTTTGTAAAGTTGCATAGCGTTTTTGATAGCAGGCAAATAGTGTTCATGCACACATTCATCACTCTGAATATAAAAACACCAATCAGTGTCTTTGCTAATGGCATCAAATGCTTTATTTGTTTCAATGGCTAATACTTGTCCGCCTTTGCGTAAACTATCATCCCAAACGGTTTCGACTATTTTTATTTTAGGAGAATCAATGTTTTTAATTAATTGCAATGTTTCATCTTCGCTATTACCAGCAGCTACAATAAATTCATCACAAATAGGTAAAATAGAAAGAATCGCTTCCACAACAGGATAATCATACTTGATTGCATTTCTTATGATGGTGAAGCCAGTTACTTTCATTTAATAATAAGCTAATTAAAATTCAGGATTCCTACCAACAAAATTGTGCGGTGTTATTTGAAGTAATTCTTTTTTCACGGCATCACTTACATTTAATCCATTAATAAATGTATGCATAGATTCTTGTGTGATATGTGTATTGGTTCGTGTTAAATCTTTTAAAGCCTCGTATGGTTTTGGATAACCTTCTCTTCTTAAAATAGTTTGAACAGCTTCGGCAACAACAGCCCAATTGTTTTCTAAATCTTTTACAAATACAGATTCGTTCAAAATTAATTTATCAAGTCCTTTTAAAATACTTTTGTAAGCAATTAAAACATGTGCAATTGGCACACCAATATTTCTTAAAACAGTGCTGTCCGTTAAATCTCTCTGAAGTCTTGATATTGGGAGCTTTGCAGCTAAGTGTTCAAACATTGCGTTTGCAATTCCTAAATTTCCTTCTGCATTTTCAAAGTCAATTGGATTTACTTTATGAGGCATAGCCGATGAACCAATTTCTCCAGCTTTTAATTTTTGTTTAAAATAATCCATGCTCACGTATGTCCAAACATCTTTACTAAAATCTAATAAAATAGTATCAATACGTTTCATCGCATCGCAGTATGCTGCTATGTTATCATAGTGCTCAATTTGTGTTGTAAATTGACTGCGACTTAATCCTAAAGTATTATTTACAAATTCATTTCCAAATGCAATCCAGTTGTTGTTTGGATACGCTACATAGTGCGCATTAAAGTTACCAGTGGCTCCACCAAATTTTGCAGAAAACGGAATGGCTTTTAATTGATTTAATTGTATAGTTAAACGTTCCACAAACACATACATTTCTTTTCCTAAGCGAGTTGGAGAAGCTGGTTGTCCGTGTGTTCTTGCTAATAACGACACATCTTTCCATTCTTTCGCTAATGCCGTTAATTTTTCAATTACTAATTCTAATGTTGGAATGACAACCTCATGAGTAGCATGTTTAAGTGAAAGAGGAATGGATGTATTGTTAATGTCTTGTGATGTTAGTCCGAAATGAACAAACTCTAAATAATTTTCTAACCCGTGTTGTGTTAATTTATCTTTGATAAAATACTCAACGGCTTTCACATCATGATTCGTTGTTTTTTCAGTTTCTTTAATGATTTGAGCATCAGCGAATGAAAAATTTTGATAAACAGATTTTAAACTTTCTATCTGACTGTTTGATAATTTTGGTAATTGAGGCAACCCTTGTTGAGCTAATAAAATAAAATAGTCTATTTCAATTTGCACACGGTATTTTATCAAACCAAATTCCGAAAAATAAGTTGCTAACTCTTGAGTTACTTTTCTATATCTTCCATCAATGGGTGATATAGCGGTTAAATTCGTTAATTCCATAAGTTTAAAATAAAGGTTAAATATACTCAATTATGATAGGATAGCCAACGGCCAAACTACTTAATTGTGTATGAAAGGAATAGGCGATTCAATTAATTTTTTTGCAGATTGCTTTTGATAAGGTGCTAAACCAAATTTCTCATTAACTTCTAAAAGGGCCGCCAATACCAATTGAGAATAGTTTTGTGAGGCTGATTTAAATTGCTTCGTTTGAGTATGCCAAAGGGTATAAATCAAATTAATATCACCGCGTGTTGGCCGGAAACTAAACAAGGCTTTTTTTACATTGCCAGCTCCTGCGTGATAGCAATGCATCACTAATAACCTAAACCATAAATCATTTTCTTTGTAATCTTTTATCCCTAAAGAATCTAGTAGGTCTCTCGTTTTAGGAATACATATTTTTTTGATTAAGCTTGATGCAGCATAAGCAGATCGATCAAAATCGCTACGTTCATCTACTTGCTTATTTACTTTTAATCCGAAAAGTCTGGCAACATCTTTCATTAATTGAAATGATCCGTAAGCTCCAACATTCGATTTTTGTAACTTATTCGGGCTCTCTATCATTAAAATAGTTTGTGCGTACCAAGGGTCAACTCCATTAGCAATAAAATCAGTAATTCCTCTGTTGAAATTGGCAGATGCTTTTTCAAAGTTGTAAAAAAAACTTTTACCAGTAGTCATGAGTATTCGTGCAGAGTCCATGAGGCAATGCATATATCGTAAACTATCTTTGATGGCATTTTTTTTAGCAACACAAAGCGTGTCCCATTTATAGCAATGAACGGTATGTAATATATGTCTGTTCTCTGGACGATTTAATAAGGCACTATCTTTGTGTAAATGCATAATTTTTCTCCAGAAGATAACATTGGGCATGGTATCGCATTGTAAGTTATAAACCTGTTTATCATAAACAAAGTTCATTTTTTCTTTTGTTAATAGACTTTGAACTGTAATTACATCTTCTTTCAAATTATAACTTGGTGTATAAGAAATGGTATTGCTGTCGGGTGGAGCAACAACAAACAATCTTATAAAAAGAGTTATAGAAGTTAAGAATGGCATGGTATAAAAAACATTAAAAAGGTACAGTTATAAAACCAACATTAATTTAGCGTTTTCTGATATTTTTCAACAGTTGAATTTTAAGATTCAATAAAATAAAAAAGCATTCGTTATTAACGAATGCTTTTCAAAGAAATGATTTTATAGTTTATTTAGTATAAGTAGCGCTTGCCGACATTAACTCACGATTCATGCGAGCAATGTTTTCAAGAGAAATTCCTTTTGGACATTCTGCTTCACAAGCACCAGTGTTTGTGCAGTTTCCAAATCCTTCTTCATCCATTTGTGCTACCATTTTAAGTACACGTGATTTGCGCTCAACTTGTCCTTGTGGTAATAATGCTAATTGAGAAACTTTAGCTGATACAAATAACATAGCTGAACCATTTTTACAAGCTGCCACACAAGCACCGCAACCAATACAAGCTGCCGCTCCAAAGGCGTCATCAGCTGCTTCTTTTGGAATTAAAATATTATTAGCGTCTTGTGCATTACCTGTATTTACAGATACATATCCACCACTTGCCATGATTCTATCAAATGCACTTCTGTTTACAGCTAAATCTTTTATAACTGGAAACGCAGTACTTCTCCATGGTTCAACAACGATTGTATCACCATCGTTGAAGCTACGCATGTGAAGTTGGCAAGTTGTTACACCATCTTTTGGTCCGTGTGGACGACCATTGATGTACATACTGCACATACCGCAAATACCTTCACGGCAATCGTGATCAAAAGCAATGGCTTCTTTTCCTTCTACAATTAATTTTTCATTTAACACATCAAACATTTCTAAAAATGACATATCAACTGAAATGCCTTTTAATTGATGAGTTTCAAAGCTTCCTGTAGCTTTTGTGTTTTTCTGTCTCCAAACTTTTAAAGTTAGATTCAATTCTTTTCCGTGTCCTGATCCCATAGTAATTAGTGATTGGTGGTTAGTGACAAGTGATTATGTGTATTAGTAAGCACTGGTCAATTTTTTATTTATTCTTATTTTTTATTGCAGTTATTAAACTATTAATCATTTTTGATTCTTCTTCTATAAGAATTCTCATTTTAGAGAGTTCATCTTGACTTAAGAATCCAAGCTTATGTGATAAAATAAATCCTGAAAGTAACTCACTTGCACTTCCTTTTGCGTGACCTAGTTGCAAAATAAAAGTTGCAGTTGATTTAATTGACCCATCAGAAATATTTAATGAAATAGAGGTTGACGCTCTTCTAAGTTGCGATGTCATTCCAAAAATTTCTTCTTTAGGAAACTTACTAGTTAGCTTATACACTTCAACTGCAATGTTGATGGCTTTTTGCCAAACTAATAAATCTTCAAATGAATTGATTTTACTCATCACTTAACTCTATTCACTAATCACTATTTGTAAGAACGTTGAGCGATTTTAATATTTTCGTATTTTAATTCTTCTTTATTTAATTCCCACTCACTCACTCCTTTATATTCCCAAGCGGCAACATAGGCATAGTTTACATCATCACGTTTAGCTTCACCTTCTTCTGTTTGATGTTCTTCGCGGAAATGCCCACCACAACTTTCTTCGCGGTCAAGGGCATCTTTACACATAAGTTCACCTAATTCAATAAAGTCAGCTACTCTGCCTGCTTTTTCTAAATCTGGATTAAATTCATTGGCTGTACCCAGTACACGAACATCACTCCAAAATTCTTTACGCAATGCTTGTATTTCCGCAATAGCATCAATTAAGCCTTGCTTGTTACGTGCCATTCCACATTTATTCCAAATGATTAAACCTAAACGCTTGTGAAAACTTTCAACAGATTTTGTTCCGTTGATAGTTAAGAATTTATTGATTAAATCTGTTTGTTCTTTTACTGCAGTTTCAAACGCAGGATGATTCGTTTTTAATTTATCAATAGAATCTGCTTTATCTTTTTCAGCACTCATACGAGTTACTTCTGCTGATAAATAAACGCCTAGAGTGTAAGGAATTACAAAGTAACCATCAGCTAATCCTTGCATTAAGGCTGAAGCTCCTAAACGATTTGCACCATGGTCAGAGAAGTTTGCTTCACCTAATGCATATAAACCTTTTACAGTAGTCATTAAATTATAATCTACCCATAATCCACCCATTGTGTAGTGAACAGCTGGATAAATACGCATTGGAACTTCGTAAGGATTTTCTCCAGTAATTTGTTGATACATATCAAACAAGTTACCGTATTTTTCTTTTACGACTTCTTTTCCTAAACGCATAATTTCTTCATGGCTTGGGTTGTGAATATTACGTTTGGTCGCTTCTGTTTTTCCGTAACGTGCCGTGTTAAATGCAAAATCTAAGTACACGGCCATTTTAGAATTACCAACGCCATAACCCGCATCACATCTTTCTTTGGCTGCACGAGAAGCAACGTCACGTGGCACTAAATTACCAAAGGCTGGGTAACGACGCTCTAAATAATAATCTCTTTCTTCTTCAGGAATATCTGTTGCTTTTCTTGTATCATCTTTCTTTGTAGGAACCCAGATACGACCATCATTACGCAATGATTCTGACATCAAAGTTAACTTTGATTGATGATCTCCAGAAACAGGAATACAAGTTGGATGAATTTGAGTATAACAAGGATTTGCAAAGAATGCTCCTTTTTTATGAGCTTTCCAAGCAGCGGTTACATTACTACCCATGGCATTGGTTGATAAGTAAAACACGTTACCGTATCCACCTGTACATAATAATACGGCATGACCGAAGTGTTTTTCCATTTCGCCAGTAACTAGGTTACGTGCGATGATACCGCGTGTTACACCATCAATGGTAACAACGTCTAACATTTCGTGACGAGCACATAATTCTACATTTCCAGAACCAACTTGTCTTTGTAATGCCGAATAAGCACCTAATAATAATTGTTGTCCGGTTTGTCCAGCTGCATAAAATGTACGTTGAACCTGTGTTCCACCAAATGAACGGTTACTTAATAAGCCACCATATTCACGTGCTAATGGCACACCTTGTGCAACACATTGATCAATAATGGACGAAGAAACTTCAGCTAAACGATGAACGTTTGCTTCACGTGCTCTGTAATCACCACCTTTAATTGTATCATAAAATAAACGATAAGTGGAGTCACCATCATTTTGATAATTTTTAGCTGCGTTAATTCCGCCTTGTGCAGCAATACTGTGAGCACGACGAGGCGAATCTTGAAAACAAAACACTTTAACTTTATAACCCATTTCAGCTAAAGAAGCTGCAGCAGAAGATCCAGCAAGTCCAGAGCCTACTACTAAAACTTCCAAACTACGTTTGTTTGCTGGGTTTACCAACGGAAGGGTTGAACGGTATTTTGTCCATTTTTCCGAAATTTGTCCTTCTGGTATTTTAGAATCTAATTTTGACATATCTTAAACTTTATAATTTTTTATTGAATAATATGTAAGTGCATAGCTATTGGCATAGATGCAAATAATAAACTAACGATGATTGAAAACCAAACACCAAAAGATTTGATAGCAGGCGTATAGTTTTTGTGATTAATACCTAAAGTTTGAAAAGCAGATTGAATACCATGTAATAAGTGGTAGCACAATGCACCTACACCTACTAAATAAATAGCAACAAAATACCATTGATCAAAAACAAGCTTCATACTTTCAAATGAATTGTGCTCATGATTCGTAAATACAGCTACTTTGGTTGGAAACCAAAAGTTAGCAAAATGAACAACGAAGAATATTAATAGTAAAGAACCTAAAACTCCCATGCTGCGGCTATACCATTTTGAGTTGGCTGCACCATCAATTTTTGCGTAGGCAATTGGTCTTGCTTTTTTGTTTTCCATCGTTAATCTTAACGCTTGAATCATGTGAATCAATAATCCTGCCAATAATCCTATTTCAAGGATACGAATTACAGGGTTGTGCGACATAAAATCAGCTGCTGCATTAAATGTTTTCCCTCCATCATTAAAATAAATGCAAGCATTAATGCTCACGTGAATAATTAAGAAAGTAGTAAGAAATAAACCAGTAATTCCCATTACTATTTTTTTTCCAATCGATGTTTTCAAAAATCCTTGACTCATATAAAATTTATTTAATTTTTTTACTCGGCAAATGTATAATTGTGAAGCGTTTAAAACAATATTTTTTTACCCTATTTATTACTTATATAACAATCTCGTGTCTAATAATGTTTAATCTTGGTTAATTAGACTCTTATTTGGAATTATTCTAAATTTTAACAATCTCCAATTATCTATTTATTCCTCTTTTATTTAAAGCTTCTTGATAGGCTTTTGCATTTTTTTGATGCACAGCATATTCATTGGTATAATTTGAATAACCGCTAAAATCTGGTTTAGCACAAAAAAATGTATGGCTATGTTTGGCATAATTTAAAACAGCTTCAATAGATGTAGGCTCAACTAAACAAATTGGCCCTGGAGGCAAGCCTTTGTATTTATATGTATTGTATGGAGAATCAACGGCTTTGTCTGACGATAAAACACGTTGCACCTCAAAATTTTGATTGGCAAAAACAAGTGTAGGGTCGGCTTGTAACTTCATATTTTGTTTCAATCGGTTAATGTAAACACCTGCAATTTTTGTTTGTTCTGATTTGATATGGCTTTCACATTGTGTAATAGATGCAATGGTAATAATGTCTGAAACCGAATAACCTAATCCTTTGGCTTTATTTTTTTTACTTTCTGTCCAAACTGAATCATAAGATTCTTTTAATAATTTGGCAAATTCATCCATGGAAGTTGCCCAACTTATTTCGTAAGTTTTTGGAATAATTAAGGCCATCATGTTGTTTGAATTCAATTCAAATGCTCTTGCTAATGCTTCATCATCATTACAGAATGATTCTAGTTCATTAGTTTCAATTTCCGTTTTTTCTACAACGTAATTAATAAATTGTTCTTTAGTTCTTATTTGAGAATTAAAAAACAGTTTTACTTTTTCTTGTTTGTTTTTTTTAATGGCATTAATAATGGCTCTATTACTCATTTTAGAGTCGATTCTGAATTTGCCACAATGAATATTAGCTGGCAAATCCATTTTTCTGGCAATCCATTCAAAACTTTCTTTATCATCAATAATGCGTTGATCATAAATTTGATTTAATAAATCATTGTAGGAGGAGTTTGATTTAATGTAGAGATACGTGTATTTTTTTCCGTTGAGCGCGACGTTACTTTTAAAAACATTTTCATAGGCAAAATAGCCTGCAAATACTATTGCAGCGAAAACAATCACGTAAAATGTTTTTTTTATAAGTTTTCCTTTTGCCATTTAATATATATGCACATACAAGCCAAGTTGAATGCGTTTAAAAATTAGTTTTGAGCTACTGTACTTGTTATGCGTAATTCTTTTAGTTGTTCATCACTTATTTCACTGGGACTATCAATCATCACATCGCGTCCTGAATTATTTTTCGGAAACGCAATAAAGTCTCTGATACTATCGCTTCCTCCAAACAATGAACACAATCTATCAAATCCGAATGCTAAACCTCCATGTGGTGGCGCACCATACTCGAATGCATTCATTAAAAATCCAAATTGTTTTTGCGCTTCTTCTTTTGTGAATCCAAGTAAATCAAACATTTGCGCTTGAATGTCTTTATTATGAATACGAATACTTCCTCCGCCAACTTCAACACCATTTATCACTAAATCATACGCATTGGCTCTTACTTCGCCTGGATTTGTTTTTAATAACTCCATATCTTCAGGTTTTGGCGAGGTAAACGGATGATGTTTGGCATGCCATCTTCCAGCTAAAGAGGCTAATAAATTAGGATCTCCATCATTCCATTCTAACAGAGGAAAATCAATAATCCATAAAGCCGAAAATTTAGTCTTATCTCTTAATCCTAAGCGAGAACCCATTTCTAAACGCAATTCACTCATCGCTTTGCGTGTTTTTTCATCATTGCCAGATAGTACTAGCATTAAATCGCCAGGCTGAGATTGACAAGCGATAGACCACGCTTTTAAATCTTCTTCATTATAAAATTTATCGACACTTGATTTAATAGTTCCGTCGGCATTATGTCGCGCATAAACTAAGCCTGTTGCGCCTATTTGTGGGCGTTTAACCCATTCCGTTAATTCATCTAATTGTTTACGCGTATATTCTGCGGCACCTTTTGCGCAAATCGCAAGTAAAGTTTCTGCACCATCAAACACAGGAAAACCTTTACCTTTTGCAACAGCATTGAATTCAACAAATTTCATTTCGAAACGTGTATCAGGTTTATCATTGCCATAAAATTTCATTGCATCGGCATAGGTCATGTGCGGAACATGAGGCATGTCAATGTTTTTTACAGATTTAAATAAATGACGAACTAAACCTTCAAACGTATCTAATATATCTTGTTGCTCAACAAAGCTCATTTCACAATCTATTTGAGTAAACTCTGGTTGTCTATCTGCTCTCAAATCTTCATCTCTAAAGCATTTTACAATTTGATAATATCGATCAAAACCACCAACCATCAACAATTGTTTAAATGTTTGTGGCGATTGTGGTAGTGCATAAAACTGCCCCTCGTTCATGCGACTTGGCACAACAAAATCACGTGCGCCTTCGGGCGTTGATTTTATGAGTACCGGTGTTTCTACTTCTAAAAAATTTAATTGATCTAAATAATTACGAGTTTCAATTGCCATACGATGACGTAATTCTAAATTTTTACGAACTTCATTTCTACGTAAATCCAGGTAACGGTATTTCATGCGCAACTCATCGCCGCCATCTGTGTTGTCTTCAATTGTAAATGGTGGTGTTTGAGATTCATTTAAAATTTTAAATTCTTTGACTAGAATTTCAATTTCACCTGTTGCATTGTTTTTGTTTTTACTTTCTCGTTCAATAACAGTGCCTGTAACTTGAATAACAAATTCGCGACTTACACTTCTCGCTTGTGCATTCATGTCTTTATCAATCTCTTCGTTAAACGCTAATTGAGTAATACCATAGCGATCTCTTAAATCAATAAAAGTCATTCCTCCCAAATCTCTTGATTTTTGAACCCAGCCGCTAAGTGTAACTGTTTTATTTTTATCAGAAAGTCGAAGTTCTCCGCAAGTGTGTGTACGTAACATAGTATTTTTTATAAGCTACTAAGGTAGGCTTTTTTTAGAAAAAATAGTAAGGCAAAAAATGAAAAGCAAGCTCTGATGTATCTTTTTTTTAATCGTCCAATTTATGTTCGTAAAGATTTCATTTGATAAATACGGTTTCAATTCTAAAACTTACATTTGTGTTTTTTATGAAAACTAAAACAGCGTCGTGGATTATTTTAATTGTGCTTTCATGTATTTGGGGCAGCTCATTTATTTTAATGAAGGAAGGATTAAAAGGATTTTCGAGCGATGAAGTGGCCGCTTTAAGAATTACCATAGCTTCATTATTTTTACTCCCTTTTTTAATTAAGTATTACAAAATAGATTTACGAAAAAACATAAAAGGCTTATTATTGGCAGGTGTTTTCGGTAATTTAATTCCTGCATTTTTATTTACAAAAGCAGAAACGGAAATTAGCAGTAGCCTAACAGGCATGTTAAATGCCTTAACTCCATTGTTTACCATTGTGATTGGCTTTTTATTTTTTAAACAAACGATATCAAAAAATCAGCTGATTGGCGTTGGAATTGGTTTTGTTGGTGCGATTGCATTAATTTATTTTGGAGAAAATGCAGATTCTTCCAAGAACACCATGTATTGTTTATTAGTTGCACTTGCCACGTTATTTTATGCTTTGAGTGTAAACGCTATCAATACCTATTTGAGCGGCATTAATTCAATCGTGGCTACAGTTTGGTCGTTTACCTTAATTGGCCCTATCGCGGCTATTTATTTATTCGGCTTTACGGATGTTGTAAAACATGCTACTGAAAATTCAGCAGCGGGTTCGGCATTATTTTTTATATCCATTTTAGCCATTTTTGGTTCCGCTTTGTCGGTTATTGCCTTTAACCAGCTTATAAAACTGTCAGGCACTGTTTTTGCATCAAGTTGTACCTATTTAATACCCATTGTAGCAATTGCTTGGGGTTTTTTATACGGAGAAATCATCAATTTGCTCCAAATTGCGATGGTAGGCGTTATTATTTTAGGAATTTGGATTATGAAATCGAAAGGCAAAACAGGTGTTGAGGAAGGTCAATTGCCTGAAGTTGCGCCTGAAAAAGACTAATTTTTTCAATTTTCGCTTTAATTTGAACCTTTCTATGTTAAAAAGTATTGAAAAACTTTGGCAAATAAAAAAAAGCGTCTATCTTTGCCGTCCTTAAAAAATTATTATTAACTAAAAACCAATACCCAATGTACGCAATTGTAGAAATAGCAGGGCAACAATTTAAAGTGGAACGAGGCAACAAAGTTTACGTTCACCGCCTAGATGCTAACGAAGGTGCAAAAGTAGAGTTTGACAAAGTTTTCTTAATTGAAAATGATGGAAAAATTTCTATTGGAAGCCCAACTGTTGATGGCGCAAAAGTTGCAGCCACAGTAATAGAACACATTAAAGGTGATAAAGTAATCATCTTTAAGAAAAAAAGACGTAAAGGTTACCAAAAATGGAATAACCACCGTCAATGTTTAACTCAAATCTTAATTCAAGGAATTTTAGGTAAAGGTGAAACAGTTAAAGAAGAATTAAAAGCTGAAAAAGCAGTAAGAAATTTCTTACCACCTTCTTTAAGAAACAAAGTTGAAAAAGTTGAGGTTGTTGCTGAGAAAAAAGCTCCAGCTAAGAAAGCAGCAGCTAAAAAAGCTCCAGCTAAGAAAGCAGCTAAATCAGAAGATTAATAACACATTAAAAACTAAATACAATGGCACATAAAAAAGGCGCGGGTTCCACAAACAACGGTCGCGAATCGCACAGTAAACGTTTAGGAGTAAAAATATTTGGAGGTCAAGCTTGTATTTCTGGTAACATTATCGTTCGCCAAAGAGGTACTCGTCACAATCCAGGTGTAAATGTTGGAATGGGAAAAGACCATACATTATTTGCATTAGTTGATGGAAAAGTTGTTTTCAAAAAGAAAAAAGATGACCGTTCTTATGTTTCGGTTATTCCAAACGAAGCATAATTTTATCAAAAAACTACATTCAAAAAAGCTCTTTGGTAAACAAAGGGCTTTTTGTGTTTTTTGAAATAGATTTTAAAGTTTTTTAAAACAGATTACAAAGATTAAATTTACGTCACCAAAACAAATAGTATGTTACAGTTAAGCTATATCAGAGAAAATAAAGAAGACGTTTTAAAACGTTTAGCGATTAAGAATTTTAAAGATGCTGAAAGCATTATTGATTCTATTTTAAAATTAGATGATAATCGTAAGTTAGCTCAACGCCAAGCAGACGATGTCAAAGCAGAGGCTAATGGTTTAGCGAAACAAATTGGTGAAATGATGAAGTCGGGTAAAAAAGAGGAAGCCGAAACGCTAAAACTTAAAACCACCGAATTAAAACAACATGAAAAACAGTTTGATGATCAATTGAAAGCCATTGAAGCTGAGATTCAAAAACTATTAGTGACTGTTCCAAACACGCCAAACTTAACGGTGCCAAAAGGAAAAACACCCGAAGATAACGAGGTAGTGAATGAAGTTGGTGTGATTCCTGTATTGCATGATAAAGCAGTTCCACATTGGGAATTAACAACCAAATTTAATTTAATAGATTTTGAATTAGGTGTAAAATTAACTGGTGCAGGTTTTCCTGTATATAAAGGAAAAGGCGCAAAATTACAACGCGCATTAATTAATTATTTTTTAGATAAAGCAACATCAAAAGGATACAATGAAGTTCAAGTGCCCATTTTAGTAAATGCTGACAGTGGTTACGGTACAGGTCAATTGCCTGATAAAGAAGGGCAAATGTATCACTGTCAAGTGGATGATTTATATTTAATTCCAACCGCTGAGGTTCCTATTACAAACATGTATAGAGATGTAATGTTAAAGGAAAGTGATTTACCAATTAAGAATTGTGGCTACACACCTTGTTTTAGAAGAGAAGCGGGAAGCTATGGAAAAGATGTACGTGGATTAAATCGTTTACATCAATTTGATAAAGTTGAAATTGTACAAATTACTCAACCAGAAAAATCATACGAAACACTTGAAACGATGCGTGAGTTTGTTTGTAGTTTATTACAAGACTTAGAATTGCCTTACCGTACTTTAAAGTTATGTGGTGGCGATATGAGTTTTGGTTCAGCATTAACTTACGATTTAGAAGTTTGGAGTGCTGCCCAACAACGTTGGTTGGAAGTAAGCTCCGTTTCTAATTTTGAAACATTTCAAACAAATCGTTTAAAATGTAAATACAAAGATGCAAATGGAAAAACACAATTTGCACATAGCTTAAACGGAAGCGCGCTAGCGTTACCTCGTATTGTGGCGTCTTTATTGGAAAATAACCAAACTGTGGATGGAATTAAAATACCAAAAGTATTAGTGCCTTATACAGGGTTTGATTTTATTGACTAAGATTTTTGTATTCTTTATTACTTGTTTAATGGATTACTTCAGCCTTCGTGATTCCGTTGTATTGTATAATTAACGGTTGTTTTTCATTCACAATACTCAGGTTTTCTGAGAAGTGTTTAAAATCAAAATCGATGGGTAAAATAACAAAACGGAATTTGTGATGATTTAATTTTAACTCATTGATGATGTTTGTTTTTTCTGTTTGAGAAAATTCTTCTAAAAATAAATTTTTTGGCTTTACTTTAAAATGTAAATAATAGTCAATGGCTATCATTTGCTTTAAAATCAAATCGTCTGGATGATTGATGTTAGCATAAGCAGTTAAAATGTCAAACACATCGTTTAACGAATATTTATGGTAATCTTTTTGAGTTCCAAAATAAGCCCCAAGGTTTAATAAAAAATCAAAAATGCTGTAATGTGTTGTCACATACTTTAAAGTATTAATGGCTTTTTTTCCATTCCAATAAATTTCTAAGGCATGTTCTAATTTTACAATTTGAGCGAGTTGTTCTTTTGATAGATACTTGCTTTCAATAATTTGATAGGGAGGTAAGGGATCATAAACAAATCCGTGTTCGTTTGATTTATCACGCACGGGCGTTCCTTTCAAAAATTTTAAAAATCCTAATTGCATTTCGGGAGCAAATAATTTAAACACTTCTTCAATACTGTATTTAATATCGTCCCATTCATCTAATGCTAATCCCACAATTAAATCAAGATGCATTTCAATTTTATCTTGTAAGTCTAAGATGATGCCTTTTGTTTTTTCGAAACTTTGTTTTCTACTAACGGCTAAATTTGCTTTCTGATTCACGGTTTGAATGCCAATCTCAAATCGAAATAAATTTTTAGGAACTTTTTCGTGAATGTATTTGATAATATCAGGATGTAAAATATCAGCAGTTATTTCAAACTGAAACACATTATGAGGTTTATAGTTTTCTAAAATAAAGTCAAAAATATCTAAAGTAAAATCTTTTTTTATATTAAATGTTCTATCCAAAAATTTAATCACTTTACCATGTTCCATCATGTGAAGCAAGGTTGCTTTTGTGCTCGCATTAGGCAAATAGCGCACTTTATTATCTAAACTCGCTAAACAAAATTCGCATTTATATGGACAGCCTCTTGATGTTTCGATATATAGAACCTTATTTAATAAATCTTCGGGCTTATCAAAACGATAGGGCATGCTCGTTTCAAAGTTTTTTAAATCAAACATGGGAGCCGTTTTATTGGCAACAATCTGATTGTCTTTTTTATAGACTAAACTTTGAACTAAATCAACGTTAGGGAAACTAGTAATAAATTCATTAAACGGCGTTTCTCCTTCACCTACAATGATGTAATCAATATCATTTCTACTAATCACATCATCATATTCGTAACTTACTTCTGGCCCTCCTAATAAAATTTTAGTTTGCGGACTGAGTTGTTTAATGAGTTCTGTGACTGCTAATGTTTGTGTGATATTCCAAATGTAACAGCTAAAGGCTACTACATCGTATTGTGCACATTCTTTAGCAATATCCTGCTTATCTTCTTTAATGGTAAATTCTTTCCAAGCTAAACCTTCGTGTTGGTGATTTAATTCATAGAGTAATCTAATAGCTAAATTAGTATGAATGTATTTGGCGTTAAGTGTAGTTAGTAAAATTTTCATCAGTTAGTAAAGATACACGTTTATGAAATCTTTAAACAGTATTTAGAAAATTATTTTCGAATCATTTTTGAAGAATCATTAATGGAATGATGCCAAGAATTATAATGGCGATTAAACTCAGCGCAATCCCAAGCCAATTTTTTTTCGATAATTTTTCATTAAAAACAATAACAGAAATAAAAGTGGATAGCGTCAAGATACTGAGGTTATTAATTGGAAAGAGTGTTGATGCTTCAAGTAGTTTACTATTAAGAGCCTTGATAATAAAAAACATGGTTCCGTAATTAATAATGCCCAACATAATTCCTGTAGGTATTGCCTTTAATTGAAATCGTTCTTTTTTTATTATGAGTTGATATAACAACACCATCATCCCAAATAAAAAAGCTGTAGAAAATATGGTTGATAAAAAGGCATCAAAATCAATTTCACTTAACAAATGCCGTTGCGCATAATTGATGGTTGTGTCAATAATACCGCCACATAAAAAAATAATGAGCGGAAATAACCATGCTCTTTTTTGTGCGTTTGCATCGTTTTTTTGTTTGTGCGAAACTAAATACACAGCAATAATTGCTAATACGATGCCTATTATTTTATATGGCGTTATGCTATCGCCATAAAATAAAATGGCAACTGTAATGGGTATGACAACGGCCATCCGGTTTGCAACTTGTGCAACTGAAATGCCTAATTTTGCAGTTGCCTCGGCTATTACAAACAAACTTCCAATAAATATAATTCCTAAACCAAGAGCTACAGAAAACCACGATTGCTCAAAAGCATTGATAGGAGTCACATGTGATGATGTAGTTAAAAATCCTAACGAACCTGCTACAACATAATTTACAATAATCGCTTGAAACGCATTGATTTTTTTAATGGCAATGAACTTGAAAGAAATACCAAATAAAACAGAAATAAAAATAGAGAGACTTAAAAAAATCATATGATTATGTTTTTTATACTGTATAATTTATCATGACCAATATACTCATATGGTTCATTTTCAAAATCAATATTTGGAGCTTCTATTCCTTTTATAAAATCTAAATTTGGATTAACAAATACTTTTGCTTCGTCCCATAGTCCTGTATTTATGAAATGTTCTAGTGTTCTTGCGCCACCTTCTACTATCACTGAGTTTATATTGAGTTGATAAAGTTGATGTAACAGTTCATCCATAAAATTTGTAAAATCAATCTTTATCCAGTATAAATTTTTTATTGTTTCGTTTTTGATGGAATTAAAAATGAGAGTTTTTGCTTTGTTATCAAACACGTTATAATGTAAATCTAAATCAAGTGATCTGTCAATGATGATTCTTATTGGATTGTTTCCTTCATGCAAGCGTGCTGTAAGTTGAGGATTATCAGCAACCACCGTGTTGTGTCCAACTAAAATGGCTTGTTCTTCTGTGCGCCATTGATGTACTAATGTTTTACTTTCTAAACCTGTTATCCAGTTTTCAGCTGTGTTTGCTGGTAATGGCATTTTACTCATAAAGCCATTGTTTGTTTGCGCCCATTTTAAAATCACATACGGTCGTTTTTTCTTGTGAAATGTAAAAAATCGTTTGTTTAACTCTCTACATTCTTGATTTAAAATGCCGTGTATGACTTCAATACCTGCTTCTTGTAATTTTCTAATGCCATTCCCTGCTACTAATGGATTCACATCTAAATTTCCAACAACAACTTTTTTTATTCCTTTGCTAATAATTAAATCAGCACATGGTGGTGTTTTCCCAAAATGGGAACAAGGTTCTAAATTAACATATAATGTAGATTTTTTTAGTAAGGCATCATTTATTTTTTTAATCGCATTTGGTTCGGCATGCTCATTTCCATATGCAGAATGAAAACCTTCTGAAATAATGACGTCGTTATCTACGATGACACATCCAACTAGTGGATTGGGTGCTACATGTCCCATTCCTTTTTTAGCGAGTTCAATGCATCGCAACATATATGTTTCGTGATTTTGCATCTCGTTTTGTTTAATTAAATACCTCAAGAGTTACGCCATCATAACTTGCAAATACCATTGCAGGATGAGAATTTTGGTGGTAGGTATTTCCAAATTTATCAATGGCAATGGCTCCAGCAAAACCATCAATAGATTTTAATTCATTAAATGTTTTTTCAAATGCTTCATCAATTAACATACCATCTGTAACGCGGGTTACAATTTTTGTCGCAACGGCTGCACTGACAATGTCTTCACCAACACCTGTGCAACTAACACCACAATCATTGGTAGCATAATTTCCTGCTGAGGTTGCTGAATCGGATATTCGTCCTGGCATTTCAAATCCTTTGCCACCTGTTGAGGTTGCTGCTGCAATATTTCCATGAGCATCAAGTGCAACACAGCCAACGGTGCCTATTCCTTTACTCGCCACTTTTTCTTCGTATTCTTTTCTTCGTTGGGGAATTTCGGTGCTATATTTTTCAAAACCGTTATGTCTTGCAAAATGTGTCGCGCCACTTCCGCCTAAAACTCGATCATCGTAGGTAAATAATTTTTCAGCTACTCTAATTGGATTTTTTGTATCCTCAATATTGATCACACCACTAAAGCGTTTGGTTAATCCATCCATTAGTGATGCACTCATTCTTATTTTCCCGTCACTTTGAATTTGTGAACCAATGCCCGCATTAAATAATTCGTCATTTTCTAAAAGCTCAACCGCATATACAATGGTTTGTATGGCTGTATGAGTTTTCAGGTAATCGTATGATGCTTCAGCAATTCGAGATAAAGCCTGTTGTTTGGCTAGTTTAGTTTCTGCTGATTGCGATGATTCGCTAAAGAAACCACCGTGAATAATTATTTTCATTTAATGTTGTCTTTTTGTTATTTCGATTTCTTTTTTATCAAATAGTCATTTTGAATTCTCAAATACTCGATTTCTTTTTTTAATTCTTCAATTGCTATAATGAAGCCTTCTGTATTTTTAATATCATTTATTTTAGAATTATAAGTAGTATAGTTTTCGAAATTATCCATTGCTAATATAGTGCTTAAATGCACATTAAAATAATTCGAAATTTGAATTATTCTGCTTATACAAATATCAGTTAACCCCCTTTCAATATTACCATATGCGGCTAAGGATATTTCTAGATCAGCACATACTTTTTTTATTTCTAAATTATTTTCAAGCCTAATTTTTTTAATATTTCCACCAATTTGTTTTTTGATGTTTTCAAAAATGTAGTGCTCTTTCATGGGTCATATTTTTAGTAAAACTAAAAATATATTCAGTTAAACGAAAATATTTTTAGTTTAAATGCATTTATTTTACTGTTCGTCGAATATCTTTGTATTGTCAAAATGATTTAGCTAAAGAATTGATAGGTGTAAACGAAAAACCTTTTTTTAAAAGAGTAGTAAATTAATTAAATATTAAAAAAATGAGAAAATCAATAATTGTGGCCATTATAGGCTTTACGTTTTTAGTTGGCAAATCAGATAATGCAATATTAAATTTAAAAAGTGTTGATCTAAAATTTTCGGCGATGAGACCCCAGAAACACATCGATATATGGCTTACCTCGAAAGGGGGTTGCAAATTCCATATAGTTGGAGAAGCTTCCGCTTTTCCTCCTAGTTTTTCTGGAAATATATCTGCCAGTGGGAATCCTCCATGTCCAAATGGAAGTTGGGATGTAAGTGTAAAGAATCCAGTTGAAACAAATGATTTGTTATTCTCAAATGGAAGCATTGAAGGATTTAATGTATTGATTGAAAATTCAGATCTAAAGCAAGCTTTAATAAATGCTATTAATTAAAACACATATTGCCAATTATAGTGCTTTTACTATAATTGGCAATTAAAATAAAAAAAGATGAAAATAATAACACTCAGTTTAATATTAATAATTAATAATTGTTTTGGCCAAACCTATCAATCTGAATATAGTGGTATGTATAAATCAAAAACAAATAGTATAACAACTAGTAAAAATAAAATTCATGTTGGGGATTTAATGAAAGATGTTTTAATCGAAGACATATTGTTTACTTATACCATGTCAATAATTTCTAATAGTGATTTTAGCATTATTAAGGTAGGAATCACTAACATGGATTTACCTATTGAAGCTAATTATGAAACAGAAACATTTTTTATTGATTATTCAACTAAGATAGTTTATGATTTGAATAAAAAAACTTACAATGACTATATTTCTAATAAAGTGGTAGTTTCAAAAAATAGTCGTACACCAATGTATGAGGTATCTACATCTTATAAAGGGGATACGGCGATAATTACGATTGATAAAACACTTCCAAAACAATTATTGTGTAAGTCATTTATGAATATACAAAAACATGGTGTAAGGAAAATTATAACCAAACAAGATGAAGTCGTGCTTTTAAATTATTTTAAAACGGAGTTTGATTTTAATTCGACTTTATTAAAGGTTAAAAAAGTTTGCACTGTCAAGGGGAAACAAATGAATTATCTTTTCGGGAATTAGTACTGTTTTAGTGAAGGCTGGCTCTTTTCAGTTAAATAGTTTAATAAAGACACAACATGTTTAGTTATATTAATAGCGATAATCTTAATAATTAATAGTATTAAATAAATAACGAAACAATAGTACACACTGCAAATAAAACACTTGCTATACCATTTGTAGTAAAAAAGGCTAAGTTGATTTTCGATAAATCAGTTGGTTTTACTAGGGTGTGTTGAAATATGATTAATCCGCTAAATCCCGCAACGCCAATCCAATACAACACCTGTAATTGACCAAAGAAACCTGCTGACACAACACACAGGATAGAACACACATGTAATAATCTTGAAAATAATAAAGCGTTTTTCGTTCCTAATAAAACTGGAATGGATTTTAATTTGTTTTCTTTATCAAAAGCTTCATCCTGCAAAGCATACATAATATCAAAACCACTTACCCAAAAAAGTACTGTAAAAGAAAATAATAGTGGCAACAAATTAAAAACGCCTGTTACGGCTAAATAAGCTCCAATGGGCGCAAGAGCCAACCCAACTCCTAATACTAAATGACACAAAGGAGTAAAGCGTTTGGTGTAGCTGTAAAACAAAACTACAAACAACGCAACTGGCGATAAATAAAAACAAATGGAATTAATAAAATACGTTGACACGATAAATAAAAGCGAGTTGATGATAACAAAGCTTAAGGCGTGTTTGGCATGTATAGTGCCAGCTGGAATTTCTCTTACTGCTGTTCTCGGATTTAATTTATCAAAATGTCTATCAATGTATCGGTTAAATGCCATGGCTGCACTTCGTGCAAACACCATACATAATACAACTAAAACAAATAATTTGAGTTCAAATGGTTTATTTGTTTTGAGCGCCAAGGCAAAACCAATCATAGCAAAAGGTAATGCAAAAATGGTGTGGCTAAATTTTACTAAAGAAAGGTAATGTTTGATTTTATCCATTAGTGTTTAATAATTAATACTAATAAAAAAATAACTGGAATCGAACTCAGCAACATACCAATATATCCGATGCTGAATGAGTGTTTAGTGATTTCATATTTTGCATTCAAATAAATGTGAATGGTTGAAAATATAAATCCTAAAATAGAAAACGTTAAGGCGAAAAATAAATAAAAGGGATTGAATAAGCATAAGCAGCATAACAGTCCTAGTGTAATAGATAAATAACCTGAAACTTTAAACCAATTCATGTTACAACACGTTATTTGTTTGTTCTTTTATTTTCTCTAATTCATCTTTCATATGCACAACTAATTTCTGCATCTCTGCATCATTTGCTTTAGAACCAATTGTGTTTACTTCTCTTCCAATTTCTTGACCAATAAAATTTAGTTTTCTTCCAGCCCCTGGTTCTTGCATGGTTTTTAAAAAATAATCTATATGTGTTTGAAGCCTCACTTTTTCTTCATTGATGTCTAACTTTTCGATGTAGTAAATCAGTTCTTGCTCAAAACGATTGTTATCTATTTTATCTTTTGCCACGCTATCTTCTAATCCTTTTTTGATACGCTCTTTGATATGTTGTACACGACTTGCATCATGACTTTTAATACTTTCAAGCGCTTTTGAAATGTTTCCAATTCTATCATTGAAATCTTTTTCGATGGATTTCCCTTCATCTATTCTAAAGTTATCTAGTTCTTGAACAGCAGATAGTATCACTTCTTTCATGTCTAACCAATCTTGTTCATTTGGTTCTTTTCGCTCTGATTTTAAAACATCTGGCATTTTTAATACCTGCTTAAATAAGTCGGTTTGTGGCTCATTTAATTCTTTAGCAAGTTCTTGCAATTTTAAAAAATACACTTTAGCTAGCGCTGTATTAATTTCAACAGGCGTTTCTTGGATTTTATTTTCTACATAAATTGATAAGTCGATTTTTCCTCTTTCGAGCAATTTAGATAACTCACTTTTTAGTTCGTATTCTTTGTCTCTAAAAGCGGAAGATAATTTTAAATTTAAATCTAAATTTTTGCTATTGAGTGATCGTATTTCTACGTTTACAGTTTTCGTTGCAAACTCTTTTGAGGCTTTACCAAACCCAGTCATTGATTTTAACATGCCTTAAAAATACGAATATTTTTTATGCTAGGCAGGTTGTTTATAGATTTTCTTTTCTTAGTCTAATGGCGTCAGAAAAGCTGATGCTGTATGTTTTTGAATCGAGCCAAGCATAAAAATTAAAAAACTCTAAAGCATTCTTTTCAAAGGAGTTTTTAAACACCGTAATTAATTCTTTTTTCAATAGTTGATAAGGGTCACCTTGTTTGTTTTCTTTTTTTAAGATGGCAATTTTTTTAAAATGATTTAAGAAAATGGCTTCAAACAGATGTTGATTTTTTTGAGTGTTAAAAAATCGAAGCGTTGATTTATAAATATAATGTAATAAATCATCGTTCCCAATTTCAAAGTGAACAATCAAGTAAATGAGTTTTGAAATACGAACAATATCTTGTCTTAAATTTTCATAATTCTGATTGATGATTTTATTTAACCAGTGTAACGATTTATTAAATTCGCCAATCCCAAAATACACCATTGCAATGGCATGATAAATACGCAACAAGTCTTCATTATTTATTTTAGAATCGTATTTATCAAGATTTTCTATAACTAATGGAATTAATTTTTTTGCTTGATCATGCTCTCCGATGTAACAATAAAGAAGCATTTCGGTGATATAGGATTGAGAGAAAATATTGATTTGTAAATCAGTAGCTTTAAACATTTTGTTGTGCGACAATGATTTTAGTTTTTCGATCAATTTAAATCCGTTGCTGTATTGTTGATTAATGGCGTAATATCGAATTAAAGAACCGTGTGATAAAATATAGTAGTTTGGCATTTCTGAAATAATTTCAGGATTATTTTCCATTTCAATAATTAAATCAGTAAATAACTTGTACACTTCATCCATTTTATTTAGCAGTCGGTTGCACGAACCAATGGTGTATAAGTATATGATTTTAGATTTATTGGATAAGATGGTTTTATTGGCAGCTAATTTTTTTGTATCAGTGAGTAATTGTTTTATTTCATTGATGTCTGATTCTTCAATAGCAGTCGTTATTTTCGAAGATATGGCGTTTAGTTTTGCAAGTTGGATATCAAAGGCAGCGCAATTTTCTATTTTTAAAAATATAGTGTTTTCTTCCTTAATCAATTCATCAACCGTTTTATAATTGATATCACCGTAATAGGCTTCCATATCAATTAAACTTTTTTCTAGTTCGATGATATCTAATAAACTATAAAACAGTTCATGGTCGTTTGCTTTCTTTTTAATGATGCTTAATTGTTTTCGGGATTGTTTATAAAGCGATTTATTAAAAAGAATTTGAATGTTTTTAATTTCTTCATCCACTTGAGCGCTGATGCTATTTTCGTAACGGTAATGTCTCAAACTCTTTAAAACGTGATGTAAGAGTTGATTTTTTTCTGATGCTAAATGTTGAATAAATACCTCGTGTTTAAAATATTTTTTTACTTCTTCTTCATCATAATCGTCTTGACTTTTTATATAATTATAGAGTTTAATATAATTTTTTTCACCTTGTTGTATGGATGAGCTATTTTTAAAATGAAGCTCTTCATCAGGCGTCAAAGATTTAATTAAATCGTAAAGTTGATTGCTTGCTTTCATTTGTAATTTAAAATTAGTTTAAACACGCTTTTTTGTATTTTTCACTCACGAGTTGACTCATTTTTTTACCAGTTAATTTAGAATCAATATAACATTCGATTTCGAAATAATAGTTAACGTTATGTTCATGAGAATCTTTCATCACTTCTTTTAAATCCTTTTTCAATGATTTAAAAATCACAAGCTCCGTTTCTTTTTTATTTATTTTAATATCAGAAAGTTTTTCATAATAATGGAGTAATAAATTTTCTGTTTTGAAGTGTGAAACTTGCTGACTTTTATTTTGCTTTAGGGTTTGAATAATATAATTGAGTTGTTTGAAATTACCAAGTTCGTAATTCAATCCGATGTTTAATAGTTTCGCAAATGTTTGTATATCTTCTCTTAACAACTTATTACTTTGATTTAATACGCGAGCCATGTATATATTGGCTTTTTTATAGTCATGAAAATAAAAATACATGATGCCAATGATGTAGTCAAAAACAATGCCTTCTTCGCTATTTATTTTTTCTTTATAGGTTTTTAAAACAGTTTCAATTTCCTGAACTGTTTTTTCAGCTTCCTTAAAATTACCAGTATTGGTATAAATAGTTAGTTGCGCATTTAAAACGTGAGCTTTTATTTTGAGCTGCAACTCTGTTGTATTAAATGCTTGGAGACTTGCTTTTTTTTGTAAAATGTCTATTCGTTGTTGGCAGGTTTTGAATTTATGTTCTTCGAATGCAATATTGATTAAATTATTTAACGTAGTGATATACCGATTCGGCATTTCTTCTATTAAATTTGGATGCGCATCCATTAACTCTAATAGCAATTGACATTCCGTTTCTCTGCTTTCATTATCTTGACACCTGCAAAATAAAATGGAACGGCAATGACGATAAATAATAAGTGCTTTATTGCTAAGAATTAATTTTTCGTTTTTCAGCAGAGGAGAGTTTAAAAATGTGGCAATCGCTTTCAAATCCTGTTGTGTTTTTGCCTTATTTTTTTGACGGGTATTCAAATTAATTTTTGAAAATAATAATGCGTATTCACCAAAGTTTTTTGCTTTAGCAATCACAATTTCTTCTTCTTTAATTAAATTTTCTAAGGTATTATTTCGGATATTAAATTGATTCTCAACAGTAATCAACATCTTTTCAAGCCCAATTAATTCGAGTACAAAATGAAATCGTTCATATGCATAAGCGTCTTGTTTTTGTTTGTTCAGTATCTTTCTACATTGCTTGTATTGAGCCTTATCAAATAGATTTAAAATATTAGTAATCTCATCCCGGATTAAAAAAGAGGCGTTGTTTCCAGCATAAAACAATCGCAATGTTTTTAGTATGAAATCATATAATGTTTCTGAATATCCCTTTTTTTTATACCGTTCAGCCGTATAGTCTAGATCACTTTCAATATCATCAAAAAATGAAATGAGTTCTACTGGCAATTTATTGGCCGCGGCATGTAGTTTTAAAAATCGTTTTTCTGATTTAGATAAGGATTTAACTAAATCATATAAATCTTTATTTGATATGAGGTTCATATAGGAATTAAATTTATACTTTTTATTATTGTAATCCTAAAAAACGGAACCATAAGTCTTATTTTTTTTTATCTTTAAATAAAATATGTTACAATGAATCGATATACAGTTATTTTAAATGTTCTACTAATGATTTCGGGTTTTTCATCGGCTCAAGTGAGTAATTGTCAGGCCCTAAAAAATGCTATTTCAGTGACTTCTTCCATTTATTTATCCCCCGAAAATTTGCGAAGTGATACCATGGATGTTTTAAAATACACCATTAATTTGGATATCACAGATTTCGTTGGACAAAAAATTAAAGGGTATACCATCGTTACATTCACTCCAAAAATTAACGGCCAATCTATTTTAAAATTAGATTTATTAAAAATGACAATCGATAGCGTATCACTGGGAACTTCTTTATTAACCTATCTATATAATGACACTTTATTAAAAATAAATCTTCCGGCTATTTATAATATTTCTGACACCGGCCAGGTCGTTGTTTATTATCGTGGCACACCCCAAGGTGATCCTGCTGGCTGGGGAGGATTTTCTTTTAATGGAAATTATGCTTATAATTTAGGAGTTGGTTTTGGTGCCAAACCGCATAATTATGGAAGAGTTTGGTTTCCTTGTTTTGACAATTTTGTTGAAAAATCGCAGTATGAATTTTTCATTGTTACTGATACTTCAAAAACGTCGTTTTGCAATGGGCAACTAATGTCGGATGTTAAAGTTGGTAGCAAACGAACACGTCATTGGAAATTGTTAAAAGAAATCCCTTCTTATTTAGCTTCAGTGGCTGTTGCAGACTATACCCAAGTCAATTGGAATATCATGGGGGCTTTAGGAAATATCCCCGTTGTTTTAGCTGCACGTAAAACAGATACGACGGCCTTAAAAAATGGATTCCTACATTTACCAGATGCCGTCTTAGGTTTCGAAAATTATTATGGTCCTTATGTTTGGAATCGAATTGGGTATTGTTTGGTGCCTTTTTCGAGTGGCGCTATGGAGCACGCTACAAACATTGCTTATCCACAAGCAGCAACATCGATTGCCTATGAATCTCAACTGATGGCACATGAATTATCTCATCATTGGTGGGGCGATTTAATGACTTGTGAAACGCAAGAAGATATGTGGTTGAATGAAGGATTAGCGAGTTACAGCGAACGATTATTTTTGGAATGGACCTATAATTATGCGAAATATTTAGCTGAAGTAAAAACCGTTCATGATGGCTTATTAAAATTTGCTCACTTAGATGAAAAAGGATTCAGAGCCATTTCTGGCGTGCCCCATCAATACACGTATGGAGATCATGTTTATAAAAAAGGCTCGGATGTGGCTCATACATTAAGAACTTACATGGGTGATGCTGCTTTTTTTACCGGCCTAAAATATGTGCTGAATCAAAAAGCCTATAAGAACATGAATAGTTTAGAATTTAGAAATTTACTTCAAGTATCATCAGGTCAAAATTTAGTTCCTTTTTTTGATAACTGGGTGATGAATGGAGGTTGGCCTCATTTCTCGATTGACTCTGTAAAAACATCAGGTGTATCTGCGCCGTTTACAAATATAGTTTATGTCAAACAAAAATTATTTGGAGCTCCTTCTTTATATAGTGGAGTGCCTTTAGAATTAACATGTATGAATGCTAATTGGACAAAAGAATTGAAAACCATTACGATGAGCGGTGCATCCAACGCCTTTTCGTTTACCACTACAAATAAGCCAATGTATATTGGCATAAATATTGAGTCTAAAATTAGCGATGCTATTTCTTCAGAGTATAAAACTATAAAAACAAATGCAACGATTAACTATACCTTAGCAAGAGCAATTTTTATAGTCTCAAATAAAGGAATTGATTCTTCATTTATAAGAGTAGAACATAATTTTGCAAAACCTGATCCATTTAAGTTTAACGCTTATAATTTTAGATTAAGTTCACAACACTATTGGAAGATTGATGGCATATTATCGAATGGATTT
The DNA here is from genome assembly GCA_947487905.1 of Bacteroidota bacterium. Taxonomy (GTDB): domain Bacteria; phylum Bacteroidota; class Bacteroidia; order B-17B0; family Aurantibacillaceae; genus UBA4416. Next base: position 46,819 of record CANLAV010000002.1, read on the forward strand.
GTTAGTAAAGTACGATTCAATTATGACGGGAATAAAAATACAACAGGCAATAGTTACATTGATACTTGTTTAACTAAAACTAATGGAGATAGCATTATTTTGTTGTATAGAAAACATGCAGGTGATGATTGGAAAGAAGTAAAGCATTACACAAAGTTTAAACTAACTGCCAAAACGGGCTTTTTTACAGTTGATACCATGAAACTAGGTGAGTATGTTTTCGCGAATGGTAAAAGTAATGTATTGATTGGTTTATCCGAACAAGCAAATAAACACGACGTGTTGCATGTTTTTCCTAACCCAACATCACAATTAGTAAATGTGAATATTGACAATTTTAATCGGTCGTTGGGAACTAGCATTGAAATTTATGACATGGAGGGAAAATTGATAAAACAACTAAAAAACATTGAAGCTCAAAATGCAATTGATGTTTCCATGTTTTCGAAAGGATCTTTTATTTTATCATTAAAAAATAAAAAAGGGGAAATTGACAGTAAAGTTTTTGTTGTTGAATAGTCTAAAAATGATTTAGTATTTCTTTACAAATAAACTCAGCGGTTTTTCCGTCGCCATATATATCAGGAAATTGCATATTAGATTTCGAGATTAATGTGTTGAACGCTTCAATTATTTTTTGCTCGTCGGCATCAGCAATAATAGCCGTTCCGCAATTTACTAATTCTACCCATTCGGTTTCTGGTCTTAAAATAACGCATGGCTTTTTAAAATAAAATGCTTCTTTTTGAACACCTCCACTATCTGTAATAACAATACTACAATGTTTTTCTAAAGCAATCATTTCTATGAAAGAAACTGGCTTGATAATTTTGAAATGCGTATTTGATTTTATCTTTTGATATAATTCTTGATTTAAATTTTGTTCTAACAATTTTTCTGTTCGAGGGTGAAGTGGCAATAGTACATCTACTGAATTATTTTCAATAATCTTATAAAGAGCATTAAACAAGGCGTTTAACCTAACTGGCTCATCTGTATTATTGTTTCGGTGAATGGTTGCTAAAATAAACTTCCCTTTTTCTAAATCGTTGTCTTGAATAATTGTGGTATTTGTTTCAGCGAATTCACTAAAAAACAAACTGTTATCATACATCACATCTCCACTATGATAAATTTTAGGATTATTAGCATGATATGGTTTTTGAGCATCTGGCTGAAAACCTTCGCGTATTAAATTTTCAAATCCTGTTTGAGTTGGAGAAAATAATAATGTAGATACATGGTCACACATGATACGATTTACCTCTTCAGGCATTGATTTATTAAAAGAACGCAAACCAGCTTCTATGTGAATAATAGGAACGTGAATTTTACTAGCAGCAATAGCACCCGCAAGTGTAGAATTGGTATCTCCATATAATACAATCGCATCTGGTTTTTCATTCAATAAAATTTCTTCAATGCCTGAAATCATGATTGCTGTTTGTTTTCCGTGACTACCACTTCCAACATTTAAGTTATAATTTGGCGCAGGTATTCCCAGTTCATCAAAAAATACTTGACTCATATTTTCATCATAATGTTGTCCAGTGTGCACAATTATTTCAGTAATAAATGTGGAGAAATGATTTTTGATGGCTCTGCTTAATGCAGCAGATTTAATAATTTGTGGTCTTGCGCCAATGATTGTTACAATTTTTTTCATGCTTGTTGAGTTAATCCTATTACAGTTATAATATTCCTTCGTCGGCAAAACTAAAATAAGCTTGGTCGCCGATAATAATATGGTCTTGTAAAATGATGTCTAAATATAACGATACTTCTTTTATTTTTTTTGTTAAACTAATATCTTGCTGACTTGGTTGTAAATTTCCAGAAGGATGGTTGTGTGCTAAAATGATAGCACTTGCAAGGCATTCAATTCCCGGCTTCATAATCAGCTTAGTATCAACAACTGTTCCGCTGACGCCACCTTTACTAATGCATTCTAATTTAATAACAGAGTTATTCCGGCTTAAATAGATAACCCAAAATTCTTCATGTGGTAAATCAGATAATTTTGATTTTAATAATTTATATGCAATTGCCGAACTGTTTACTTTTATTTTTTCGTCAACACCTTCATCGGTTCGTCTTCTTCCAATTTCTAGTGCTGCCAAGATGCTTACTGCTTTTGCTTCACCAACCCCTTTATATTTTTTTAAATCGTTGAGTTGTAATTTAGCTAATTGATTAATCGAATTATGATTGTCATTTAAAATGCGTTGAGCAAGTTGAATCGCCGTTTCTTCTTTATTCCCAGATGATAATAAAATGGCGAGTAATTCAGCATCAGATAACGATTGCCTAACTTTTAAAACTAATTTTTCGCGAGGCCTGTCATCTTCAGCCAATGCTTTAATAGTTAAATGGGTATGTTCTGATGGTTTCAATACCCTATAAAATTAAAATATTTTAATAGATTATAAAATAATACTTTTGTATGTATGAAGTTTAAATCATCTATTGAAATTTTAAAGCACAAAGAGTTTAGGTGGTTTGTGTTGGCCCGGTTTTTTTTAACCTTAGCTATTCAGATGCAGTTTAGCACAATTTATTTACAAATTTATTATGAGTTTACTAAAGATGAATTGATGCTTGGTTTAATTGGTCTTACGGAAGCTTTGCCGTTTATTGTCACTTCTTTTTTTTCAGGTCACTTGGCTGATATAATGAATCGTAAGAAGATATTATTATTGGGATGCTTTGCGTTATTATTAGGTTCATTATTCTTATTTGCTTTTAGTAGTTCAATTTTTCCTTTTTTATTGGGCTTTGGATTAGTTCCTTTGTTTGTGGTAGTATTTATATTTGGCATTACACGTTCTTTTTTAGCAGTGAGCACAACACCCTTCATGAGTCAAATTGTTCCTCGCGACATGTATACGCAATCCGCCACATGGAATAGTACAGCATGGCATTTAGGATCCATTTTAGGCCCTGTTTTAGCTGGTGTTTTATACGGATACAGTCATTCGTTTCATGCTAATTGGTGTTACGCAGTAACATGTGTGTTGTTTTTATTAGCATTCTTATTTTATAGTTTTATAGCATCCAAGCCAGTTCCTATAAAAACTAAATCGGAAACATTTGCAGAAAGTATGAGTGTAGGCGTCAAGTTTGTTTTTAAAAACAAATTAGTGTTAAGTGCTTTGTCGTTAGATTTATTTGCTGTTTTGTTTGGAGGCGCAGTGGCTTTAATTCCTGCATTTACAGATAAAATTTTACACCTTGGCCCTGAATCTTATGGGTTATTGCGAACAGCTCCTGCATTTGGAGCGGTTTTAATGGCATTGTATTTAGCAGTAAAACCTCCAGGAAAAAAGGCAGGAATCAGTTTATTAGTTTCTGTAGCAGCCTTTGGGATTTTTACTATTTTATTTGCTTTATCTACTAATTATTGGTTAGCTTTTGCAATGCTTTTCTTTACTGGCGCATTTGACAATATCAGTGTGGTTATTCGTCACAGTATTTTGCAACTTTCTACACCTGATGAAATGCGAGGGAGAGTGGCGGCTGTTAACAGTATTTTTATTGGAAGTAGCAACGAAATCGGTGCCTTTGAAAGTGGCGTGGCCGCTAGGTTATTAGGCTTAGTTCCTTCAATTGTATTTGGTGGTGCCATGACAATTTTAGTGGTGTTGGGGATTCATAAAATAAATCCAAAACTTGAAAAATTAGATTTAACGAAATTAGAATAATGTCTGACGCACTCAATGAAATAAAAAATTTGTTAGATGAAAAATATTTTCAATTTAACAATACCGCGTTTATTGAAACAGATCCTATTTCAATTCCTCATCAGTTTTCTAAAAAAGAAGACATTGAGATTTCAGCATTTTTAATGGCGACCATTGCTTGGGGCAATCGTACGTCTATTATTAATAATGGGAATAAGCTGATGGACTTAATGAATCAATCACCCCACGATTTTATTTTAAATTTTTCAAAAAAAGATGAAGTCCGTTTTCAAAATTTTGTTCATCGCACATTTAACTCAAACGACTGTTTGTTTTTTCTAAAATCATTAAAACATCTATATCAACATCACGGTGGTTTAGAACAGGCATTTTCTTCTGGCAATAAAAAAAGTGAAAATGTAAAATTAGCTATTTCAAATTTCAGAACTCTTTTTTTATCCTTACCACATGTGTCTCGCATCGAAAAGCATGTATCCAATCCTTTAAGTAATTCAAGTGCAAAACGCTTGTGCATGTTTTTAAGATGGATGGTGCGTAACGACAAACATGGTGTTGATTTTGGTATTTGGAAATCAATTTCATCAAGTCAATTATGTTTGCCTTTGGATGTTCACACTGGAAATGTGAGTCGTAAATTAGGCTTGTTAACTCGTAAACAAAATGATTGGAAATCTGTTGAAGAGATAACAAATGTACTGAAGCAGTTTGACAAGAAAGATCCCATCAAATACGATTTTTCTTTATTTGGATTAGGCGCATTTGAAGCCTTTTAAAGTCTAAATTTGCATTCATCATATTCATTTAATGCTTAAATTTACGCCACCATGGAAACCATAAAATTAAACACAATAGAAGAAGCGCTTACTGACATTAAAAACGGTAAAGTAGTAATAGTAGTTGATGATGAAGATAGAGAAAATGAAGGCGACTTTATTACTGCCGCTCGAAACGTAACGCCTGAGGTTATTAATTTTATGGCAACTCATGGACGTGGTTTAATTTGTACTGCTGTTACCGAAGAGCAAGCAAAAAATTTGCAACTTGAAATGATGGTTTCAAATAACACGGCTACCATGGAAACCGCATTTACGGTTTCTATTGATTTATTAGGCCATGGCTGTACAACAGGCATTTCCGCATCAGATCGATCTAAAACGGTATTAGCCATGATTGATCCATCGATGAAAGCTTCTGATTTTGGTCGTCCTGGGCATATTTTTCCATTAAAGGCAAAACAAGGTGGTGTGTTACGCAGAACGGGACATACAGAAGCTACGATTGATTTAGCGCGTTTAGCTGGTTTTGAGGCATGTGGCGCCTTAGTTGAAATTATGAATGAGGATGGAACGATGGCTCGTTTACCCGATTTAGTAAAGATTGCAGAACGTTTTGATTTAAAAATTGTTACTATAAAAGATTTAATTTCTTACCGTTTAGCAAAAGAAAGTATTGTAACGCGTCAGGTAGAAGTTGATATGCCAACTGTTTGGGGCGATTTTAAATTGATTGCCTATAAAGTTAATACCAATGGACAAGAACACATGGCTTTAATAAAAGGTACATGGGAAAAAGATGAACCTGTTTTAGTGCGTGTGCATTCATCTTGTGTAACGGGAGATATATTTGGATCTTGTCGTTGCGATTGCGGACCTCAATTGCATCAAGCGATGGAGCAAATTGAGAAGGCTGGTAAAGGTGTTGTTGTATATATGAATCAAGAAGGCCGTGGTATTGGCTTATTAAATAAATTAAAAGCTTATAAATTGCAAGAAAACGGAAGAGACACCGTTGAAGCTAATTTGGAATTAGGCTTTAAAATGGACGAACGCGATTATGGAGTAGGCGCACAAATATTAAGAGATTTAGGATTAAGTAAAATCAAATTGTTATCTAATAATCCTGTTAAGCGTGTGGGTTTAATGGGTTATGGTTTAGAAATTGTAGAGAGTTTGCCAATTGTTATTCCTTCTAATAAGCATAACGAAAAATATTTGCAAACTAAAAAAGATAAAATGGGACATAGCTTCTAGTTGTTGAATATGGAACCAAATTATCGCGATGGCGAACTTTTATTAATTAATAAACCATACACGTGGTCTTCGTTTCAAGCGGTTAACAAATTGAAACACGCATTAAAAAAACATCCATCACTTTTGTTAGATGATAAATTTGTTCATTTAAAAATTGGACATGCAGGCACCTTAGATCCTTTAGCAACAGGTTTATTAATTATTTGTACTGGAAAAAAAACGAAAGATATTTCTCAGTTTCAAGATTTGCCAAAAGAATATACTGGTACTTTTTTTATTGGTGCCACCACACCTTGTTTTGATAAGGAAAAAGAAGTTGATTTTACGTTTCCTACAGAACATATTACGGAAGATTTAATTTATCAAACAGCAAAATTATTTATTGGTAAGCAACAACAAGTGCCACCCATGTTTAGTGCTATAAAAGTGGATGGTAAACGTGTGTATGAATTAGCAAGACTTGGCAAAGAAATAGAATTAAAATCGCGTGACATTGAAATTTTAAATTTTGAAATCACTACTTGTAACCTACCACATGTTGGATTTAAAATTAATTGCACAAAAGGAACTTACATTAGAAGCATTGCCCGTGATTTTGGTTTAGCGATTAATAGTGGCGCTTATTTAACCGAATTGTGCAGAACAAAAATTGGCAATTTTAGTATTGAAGACTCTAAAACGCCAGAAGAATTTATAGCAGAACATTCATATTAAACTAAATTAAAACGAACACCTCTGATTTACACGTTGTATCTTGGATTTAATCAAACATAATCACAAAGCTCAAGCTCTTAAAAAAGAGAACAGGATTTTTTTTGACAAACTCAAGCGATTAACTTATAAAAATTTAGACACCTATTTTCAAGAAGTGCATGAAGAGGTGTTTGAAAACACAGATTGTTTATCATGTGCTAATTGCTGTAAAACAACATCGCCTATTTTTTATAACAGAGATATAGAGCGTTTAGCCAAGCATTTCAAAATTAAACCTGGAGATTTTATTGAACGCTATTTAAAAATAGATGAAGATAAAGATTATGTTTTGCGCCAAGCACCTTGCCCATTTTTAGGCACAGATAATTATTGTTCAGTATATGAAAATCGACCCAATGCTTGCAGAGAATATCCGCATACAGACAGAAAAAAAATTTCTCAATTATTAGATTTAACTTACAAAAACACATTTGTGTGTCCTGCAGTTTTAGAAATTACAGAGCAATTGAAAAAAATAAAATTTTAAGTTATCGTTTTCCAAGCGAGTTTAACCCTTCAATGGCTGGTTCGTAATTCGGCTTTAATTGCAAGCACATCGAAAAATCAGCGTAAGCATTATTTTTATCTTTCAATTGTTGGTAGCAAACTCCTCTAGCATAATAAGCTTCTGCATATTTTGGCTCAGCTTGTATGGCTTGACTAAAATATTCTAAGGCTTTTTTCACATCGTTTTTTTGGTCAAGCGTAATAGCTCCTAAGTTGTATAATGAATTTTTGTGTAAAGAATCTATTTTTAAAATTGCCAAATAAATTTGCGTGGCTTCATCCATTTTATCCATATCCTGTAATAGTTTAGCCTTTGCATAAAGAGCCACATCACTTGTTGGATTAATCGCTAAGGCATTGTTATAATATTCTAATGCAATCAAGTTTTTTCTATTCGCGTAAATTAAACCTAAATCTAAGAAGGCACCAAAGTTTTTATTATCTTGTTCAATAGCTGTTTCAAGACTGGATACAGCTTTGGCAGTGTCTCCCGTTTCTTTATAAATACTTCCTTTCAGGTAATAAGCTTTTGCTATATTTTGATTAATTTTTAAAGCAGCATTTATTTTGGAAAAGGCTAATTCATATTGTTTGACAAAGTATAATAATTCGCCTAGTTTTAATAAGGCTTCGGTGTTTTTAGGAAATTTCACTACGATATTATCAAGTACTTCTTTGGCGCGTCTGGTTTCATTGGCAGCAAAAAAAACATCCGCTTCCAATAAATATGAATTGACATTTGTGCTATCAATTCGCAAAGAACGTTTCACATCATTCATTGCTTCTTCATTCTGTTTGTATTTTAAATAAATGGAAGCCCTTTCATTATATAACACTGCATCATCCGGATTTTCTAATAATTTTTTATTAATAGCTTCTAGTTCTGGCGCATGAATTAGCTTTGAAAGAGAATCAGAGTAAGCTATTTCTTTTTTAACAGCGTCAACATTCTGTTGGCAAGAATAAAAAAATAATGTAACACAGGTAATAAAGAAAATTCTAATCATAGGGCTTATTATAAATCGTTTGCATTAGCTATTAATTCAGCAACATCAAGTACCTTAGTTTGCTCTTCTTTATTGAAGTGTTTAACGCCGTCAGTCATCATGGTGTTACAAAAAGGGCAACCAACAGCAATGACATCAGGATTTTGTGAAAGCGCTTCTTCAGCACGCTCAACATTTACTTCCTTAGTGCCATTCTCCGCCTCTTTAAACATTTGTGCTCCACCTGCTCCACAACATAATCCATTCGCTTTGCTGCGCTTCATTTCAACTAATTCAGCATCTAATTTTTGGATCACCTCGCGTGGAGCTTCATAAACATTATTAGCTCTTCCTAAATAACAAGGATCGTGAAATACAATTTTTTTTCCTTTATACGCTCCACCTTCTACTTTTAATTTCCCTTCGTTGATGAGTTGTTGAACTAATTCCGTATGATGAATCACTTCGTATTTTCCTCCTAACTCTGGGTATTCATTTTTTATGGTATTAAAACAGTGCGGACAGCCAGTTACTATTTTCTTTACATCATAACCATTTAATATGGTGATATTTTGAAAGGCTTGCATTTGAAATAAAAATTCATTGCCTGCACGTTTTGCAGGATCTCCAGTGCAACTTTCTTCAACGCCTAAGACTGCAAAGTTTGCACCAACGTGGTTTAAAATTTTTACAATCGCCTTTGTTATTTTTTTTGCTCTATCATCAAAACTTCCACTGCAACCAACCCAAAATAAAATATCTGGTGTTTCTCCCTTTGCAATTTTTTCTTGCATTGTTGGAACATGAATTACTGTATCGCTCATAATCTATTTTTAAGTTTCTTGAAATTAATTTTCGTTGATCCAGTTTGCTCTGTCGGCTGGACTAAATTGCCAAGGCGCACCATTGTTTTCTAAGTTAGAGAACATGCCATTTAATTCTGTTGGTGCAGAACTCTGCTCTAGTACTAATTGCTGACGCATTCCTACTATAATGGATAAGGGGTCAATGTTTATAGGACATTCTTGAACACAAGCATTACAAGTGTTACACGCCCAAATCTCTTCCGATGAAGTATAGTCACCTAATAACGATTTTCCATCGTCAACAAATGTTCCTTTGTTTGCATCTATGTTTTTACCAACCTCTACTAATCTGTCGCGCGTATCCATCATTATTTTTCGAGGCGACAATGTTTTACCTGTCATGTTTTGCGGACAAACAGATGTACATCTTCCACATTCGGTGCATGAATATGCATCAAGTAAATTTTTCCATGTTAAATCTGTGACATCTTTCACGCCAAATTTAATCGCAGCGTTTGGATCTAGTAAAGGTTGATAAGCAGTATCGAAGTTTGGCTTTACAACGTCTGTTACTTCAAATAAATTTGTAAAGTTTCCTTTGGATTTTAAATTACTAAAGTATGTATTTGGAAATGCTAGTATAATGTGTAAATGCTTAGAAAAGGGTAAGTAATTTAAAAATGCAACGACCATACTAAAATGTCCCCACCATCCAATTCGTTCTATCATATGTAAACCAGCATCAGGCATGCCACCATATAGTAACGGCCCGATATATTTACTAATTGAAAAATTAAATGTATTATCATTTAAATCTGTGGCATGTGAAAGTCCTTTGGAATAAAGCACTTCGTCGGCACCATTCATCATAAAAATAAAACAGATTAAAACTATCTCAGCAATTAAAATTAAATTCGCATCTAATTTTGGCCAGCCATTCAACTCGTTTTTTACCAATCGGGGAACTTTCAATAAATTTCTTCTTGCTAAAAATGCAATGGTTCCAATGAATGCTAAAACAGAAAGAATCTCAATAAGACTGACCATGAATGTATAGAAGGAACCTAGTGCTGGCCTAAATGCTCTATGAGAGCCAGTTATTCCGTCAAAAATGATTTCAATGAGTTCAATTTGAGTGATGACAAATGCAACGTATAAGAATAAATGTAAAATAGCGGGAATAGGTCGGTTAAACATTTTCTTTTGACCAAAAGCAACCAGTAGCATGGTTTTTATTCGTTCTTTTTTATTATCCTGGATTGAAATATTTTTTCCTAATAAAATATTACGTTTGATTTTTTTTGCATTAACAAAAAAAAATGTTCCTGAAATAATAAAGACAACGGTAAAAATGATTGATGAAATCATGAGTTTTTTTAGGGTTTAATTGGTTTTGTTTTAGGTTGAGGAGATGGTTTATCTTTTCTACCAAAAACAGAAAAATGAATATAACGACTTGGATTTGTCTTTAAATCAATTAATAATTTATCTAAATCAGCACTTGATGCGTTTAAGTGATTGTATAATGAATCATTTTTAAGAAGTTTTCCAATGGTTCCTTTGCCACTATTTATTTGAGTCATCGTAACGCCTAATTCTTTCAACGTTTTGTCAGCATTTGTAATCGCACTTTTTAATTCTGATTTTGATAAACTATCCGATAGACTGCTAAAGTTAGTGATGATGTTACTTATTTTTTCTTTGTCATTGTCAAGCGCTGTTGCTAAACTATTTAATTTTGTTAGTATGGATGATAATTTTGATTTCTCAGAAGCTACTAAATCATCTAATTTATAAGCAGTTTTCTCTAAACTTTCAATGGCTTTTTTTATACTTTCAAATGATTTATTTAAGTTATCTCGCGTTCTGTCGTTTAACACAAATTGTACAACCGTCATCACCGAATCAATAGATGATATAAGGCCTTCTGCTTTATGTTGTAAAGGAGTTAATTGCTTACTAACAGCCGTTTTCAATCCTTCTTCGTTTTCAGCAAACAGAGTGTCGCCAGATTTCACAAACTCAGTTTCTTTACTGTAAATTATTTCTACAGCTTTAGAACCTAATAAATCTGAACTGATGGATTTAGCAATGGAATGTTTCGGAATATTGATATCTTCGGTTAATAAGAATTTGACAAGCACCGCATATTCTCCGTTGGCTTGTTTGAATAAGGAAATTTTATTGATTTGTCCAACTTTAAATCCATTCACCAACATAGGATTCGCTTCAATTAATCCATCGATTTTTGGATATACAGCGTATAATTCAAATTTTTTACTAAATAAATCTTTGCCTTTTAGGAAATTAAATCCCCAAATAAAAAGTCCTATGGAAGCTGTAATTACAACACCTATTTTAAATTCTTTGGTAATTTTCATATTCATAATCAAGCTCTAAGATACTTATTTTTTCAATAAAATAAAGTGTCTATGATTTCTTTTCATTATCAAATTTTCCTGTTTTTTTATTATATCCAAAAGGACAGTGTTTGCAGCCATTTTTACAACAATAGCCTCTTTTTAAGTGGTACTTTTCGGTAAAAATGATATAGCCTTCAGGGCTAAGATAAAACTCACTGGGGTCTAATTCTTTTTTAAACATAATCTTTACAAAAATAGACAAATAACAATTACCTTTAAAGTCATAAATGGATATACGTAAATTTTATATTGCATGCGCTCTACTTAGTGCAAATTTTTTAATGTCTCAAAATGATTCATTAGAAAGAAAATCACAATCAATCATTCAATTAAACAGTGATACGGCCGTATTGTTTCAGCACAAACGAAAAGATAATAGTAAAGAAACGAATCAGCCCAAGCTAGAAATTGGAGCTTATTTGAGTACATATTATGGTTTATATACCGAAGACGAACAAATTGGTTTTGTTAAACATCCTACCATGGCCGCCAGAAACAATCAGTTTGGATTAAATATGGCTATGATTTCCTTGGCTTATCAATCAAAAACGTTACGAAGTACTCTGTCATTTCATTACGGTGATATTGCAGAAAGCACTTGGCCAGCAAAGTACAATTTAATTCAAGAAGCAAATGCAGGAGTCGAATTAAGAAAAAAATTATGGCTTGATGTTGGCATATTCCGATCACATATTGGTTTAGAAAGCACTCAACCTCGAGAAAATATTACATCGAGCATGAGTTTAGCTAATGTTTATGAACCTTATTTTTTTTCTGGGGCAAAACTCACCTATAACTTAACATCAAAATTAAGCTTACAATTAAATGCGTTTAATAGTTTTTCATCTATAGTAGAAACGAATAAAAATAAATTGATAGGATCTACGATTATTTATTCGCCGAACAAGGCTATAACATTTACGTATAATTTTATTACTGGCGATGATACGCCAGATGGTTCCAAAATTAAGCGTCAACGATTCTATAATAATTTCTATTTAACCTATCAAAAAAAGAAATGGTCTGTTGGAGCTGAATTTAATTTTGGAGCTCAAAATAATTCAAAAAAAATGGATAGCATCAATCTATCAACTGCTTTTATGAATAGTAGTTTAGTAGTTGTAAAGCATCAAACATTTGAGAAAGTAGGATTTTATGGAAGACTTGAGTGGTTTAGTGATATGGATGAAATGATTAGCTCTGGCTCAAAAATGGGAAAATACACCTGGGGAACTACGTGTGGGGTCGAATACAAACCACTTAAGAATGTAGCCATGAGCATTGAAGGACGCTACTTGAAATCTGATAAACCAAACTTTATTTATAATAATTCGCTAAGAGATAATAGAATAGAAGGTGTTTTTTGCTTAGACGTTTGGTTCTAAAATTTATATGTTGTTAGAATATAAACCTATTATACAGACAATTCATTACAAAGGATGTGATATTTCTGTATTGCGTTTAGATTTAATTCATCCTGAAATATCGGGAAATAAATGGTTTAAATTGAAGTATAATTTACAGCAAGCTAAAGCAGAACATAAAGACA
>CANLAV010000003.1 GCA_947487905.1 Bacteroidota bacterium
AAAAGATTCAATATTTAATTTCTTTTTTACTCCTGCGTTAGGATTTATGACAAAAGCATATTTAGTTTCCACGGTCAAAAATACTATTTATTACTTGGAGTTGTAAAATAAAAATCTTTCAAATAAAATGGTTCGGTGTAAGCTAAATCTTCAAATTCATTTTTTAAAAATTTATCAAAGGCTAATGAAATAAGGTGATTTGAGCTTGGCACTATATTTTCCATAAAATGAGCACGCTTTAATTGACCTAATATATTTTTTGATTTTCCGAGTCCATCACCAAAAAAATAAATGTCTTTATCTAAATCAAATATTGAAATAGTAGTTTCTGACAAAACTAAATTTGACGGAACTCGAATTTCATTTAATTCTAAATTATGAATAGCATAATACACTTCCATTCTTCGTGCATCAATTAAAGGGCAATAATAAGCATCCTTGTTTACACTTTCAATAACATTTCGACTCAATGATTGAAGTGTGTCTACTTTAATTAATGGAATATTTAAAGCATAAGCCAATCCTTTTGCCGAAGCAAATCCTATACGCAAACCAGTATATGAACCAGGACCAGAACTAATTGATATGGCATGAAGTTGATTAAGCGTTAACCCAACTTGATGCAATACAGATTGAATAAAAAGATGTAAATTTTCAGCATGTGTAAATCCATAATTAATTTCTTTTATGGCAACTAATGTATTGTTTTCGCTAACTGAAACCGAACAAACAGTAGATGTACTTTCTATGTGTAAAAGATAGGACACAGTTTATTTTTTTTCAGAAAATAGTTCATCTTTAGTTACCACCTTAATGCTTGATCCATTTTTTAGCAATTTAGAAACAGCACCATATGGCCCAGAAATAATTTCATCACCAACTTTTATGCCACTTAAAATCTCGATGTAATCATTATCTTGAACACCCGTTTTTACAAAAACCATTTTAGCAACACCATTCACATTTAAGAAAACACATTCTTTTACCTCGTCTTTCTTTTCATTTATTTTTTTTTCTTTTTCATCGACAACCACCACAGTTGGTTCTTCATCTCTATTCAATGATTTAGTTTGAGTTGTATCTGAACTCCTTGTTGTAACAGCAGGAATAGGAATTGTAATAATGTGGCTAGCGCGCATGGTTTGTATTTCTACACTTGCACTCATACCAGGACGAAACGGTGCAGGATTATTTAGTGTTATTAAATCAGAATACGATTCACGTAAAACTCTGATTTTTACAACAAAATTGGTAACCTGATCTACTGATATTCCTGTGGTATTTGCCGAGTTAGCAACCTCAGTTACAATGCCCTTAAATTTTTTTCCTAAATACGCATCTACTTCAATGATAGCAGTATCATTTTTATGAATACGAATAATGTCGTTTTCATTCACCTCAACACTCGCTTCCATTTCATTCAAATTTGCTAAGCGCAAAATCTCAGTACCTTGCAGGCCTTGAACACCAACTACGCGCTCACCTTTCTCAACATTTAACTTAGAAACGGTACCATCAACAGGCGCATAAATAAATGTTTTATCTAAATTTGAATTTGCTTCCTTTAAACTAGCTTCCATACTTTTCACATTATAATCAGCCGCTTTAATATTTTCTGTTAATCCATCTACATTTGCTTTAGCGGCATCATAACTAGCTTTAGAGGCATCAAAGTCTTGCTGAGAAATGGCATTTTGATCAATTAATTTTTTATTACGATTATACAAAGATTCTATGTTTAACAAATTTGCTTTCGCCTGTGCTAATTGAGCAATAGTTGTTTTTAAATTAGCCTTACTACTATTAACTGTAGCATTTACTCTATCAAATGCACTCTCATAAATATCAGGTTTAATACGGCAAAGTAAGGTTCCTTTTTTTACCTGTTCGCCTTCTTTCACATACATTTCAACAACTTCTCCAGATACATCCGATGTAATTTTTAGCTCAGCTTCTGGCTGAATTTTTCCATTTGCAGAAACAGTTTCAATAATATTTCGGTTCTCTGCTTTTTCGGTGATAACTTGAGTTGGCTCATCACCTTTAAAAAATTTAACCAATACAACGATAGTAATTAAGGCGATGCAACTTGCTATGATCCAATATATTTTTTTCATTTACTTTGTTTGATTTAAAATGTGATTGTTTTTCCTTGATAAAAATCTAAAACTTTTAGTTTAAAAACATAATCATATTTAGATTGAATTAAATTACCTTGTGCTGTTTGAACACGTGTTTTAGCAGTATTATACTCAAAGGTACTGATCGCTCCAAGATTATATTTTTGCTTAGCAAAATCAAAGGATAATTCGCTTGCTTCTAAAGATAAAAGATTCGCTTTATATTTATTTAAAGCTGCACGAGCATTAGCATAAGCTTGGGCAATGAGTTTATACAAATTTTGTTCAACTAATTCTTTTCCATAGTGAATAGAAAGTGCGTTTAACTGTGCGTTTTTATAACCAGAATAAGTTTGCAATCCATTAAATATTGGCACCGAAAGTGTAAATCCAACACTTTTATTGACGTTGTCATTAAATTGATTTGCAAAAGGTGTTTTAGAAGTTAGTATTTCAGCTTTTGGTTGATAAATATAACCTCCAGCAGAAGTTACATATTGTGTTTGTTCTAATCCAATAATATTAATGGCGTCAATTCGTTTATTTAATTCAGATGTTCCTGTACCGAGACTACCTGTTGCACTGAGCGTTGGACTAAATTTACCTTTAGCTATATCTAACGTTTTTTTTGCAGACATAACATTATACTGTGCAGCTTTTATCGAATGTTGATTTTTTAAAGCTATGTTATATATATCTTGCACAGAAATAGTCTTAAGATCGTTTTCAGAAATATTAACTAATGGTTTTTCAATAGTAAAACTTTGAATGGTATCTAAATTCAATAATTGAGTTAAACCTAACATAGCTAATTGATAATTATTATCAGCACTGATAACATTAATGTCTTCGTTTGCTAATTGAGCATTTAAATCGTAAACAGCGCTTTTAGCTAATGTACCGGCATCAGCTAATTGTTTTGTACGAATAAGTTGCTCATTTGTCATCTGAAATTGTGCTTTGGCTATTTGCAAAACTTCATCGCTAAATATAACATTGATATAGGCGGTTGCAATGTTTAATGCTAAATCGTTTTGTTGTTGTAAAAAATTCTCATAACTCGATAAATATTGATACTGATTAGCTTTAATTGAATTATATTGAGCTAATCCCGACCAAATAACCACATTACTTGATAAATAAAAATTTTGTGACAACACTTGCGAGTTAGCAAAGGTGTTGGTATATCTGTCAATAGTTCTACCAAAATTATAGGTATGTTGTGCTCCACCATTAATGCTAGGTAACACTGAAGCCTTACTTTGCATTAATGTATTTCTATTCATTTGAGTCGAAATTTCAGATTGCTTCAATCCGAGGTTGTTTTTTTGACCAAATTCAATGCATTTTTGTAAATTCCATTGATTCGTTTGAGCAATCAGTTGCACCGAAACAACAAGAAAAAAAGATATACAAAGGGCTTTCATTATTTTACAATTAATTAAAAACAAAATTAACTAAAAATATCAGTATATAATGCTTATTACACGAACGGAAAAATGAAATGGTTAAATAGTTGAATTTAACATTTAAGTAATGATTCTCATTTAAATCCCTACCAACTGTTGTGTTTCAAAATCGTAAACCTTTAATTTGAAACAAGCCATAATATCTTTTGGCTTAAGGCTTGTAGTTTTTGCAGCTTGCAATTCAGGCAATGCAGCCATCACCTCATGTAAACGGTAAAATGGAATACGAGCATTTAAATGATGAATATGATGTAATCCAATATTTGCTGTTGCCCATTGCAATGGAATACTTAATTTCATGTAACTTGAAGAATCTAAGGCTGCACCTTCATACGTCCAATCTTCATTTCCAACGAAAGTTGAACCAGGAAAATTATGTTGAGCGTAAAATAAATAAGCTCCCATAGCCCCGGAAATAAAATGAGGAATAAGACATACTAATATCCATGTTTGCCATCCTAAAAAATAAAAAATTAAAGCTTGATAAGTAAAATGAAAAACAAGTGCAACTATTGAATCAATGTGCTTGCTAAAACGATTGATAATTGACTTAACACACATGCCATACATAAAAGCAAAAATATAACCGAATAAAATTGTAAGCGGATGTCTGATAAATAAATAATGTCTTTGTTCCGACTTAGTTAATTTCTCGAATTTTTGTTTCGTATAAATAGGATAAGAACCAATGCTAGCACTAAATAATTTTGAATTATTCTTATGGTGATAATCGTGGCTTCTGCTCCAAATACTAGCAGGCGCTAAAACATAAAAACCGAAAATTGTAAATATAACATTTGCAAGTGGTGACTTATCTAAAATAGCTTTATGCTGATGGTCGTGGTATATTACAAACATCCTAACAATTAAGAAGCCCGAAATAATACTACATATTAATTTTAAAGTCCAATGAAAATTAAATACAGTGCCAAGCAGAAAAATGTTTAATAAAAACAAAGTAGTGATGGTATAAAACCAACTTTTTCTTCGATCTTCTTTTGCAAAAGGACGAGTGGCTAATATAAGTTGTTTTCCAGTTAACATAGAGTTGGTAAATATATTATGTAAACCCTATTTAAACAAATATGTTTACAAAAATCAAATTTATTTGTTTCGTGGGTGAAAACTTTGAATATTCTCACGTAAAAAATATTGATCAAGGTGGGTGTATATTTCGGTAGTTATGATGCTTTGATGCCCCAACATCTCTTGAACCACTCTTAAATCAGCTCCGCCTTCAACAAGATGCGTTGCAAATGAATGTCGAAATGTATGTGGACTTAATTCCTTTTTAATTCCAGCCAAAGCACCTAAATCCTTAATGATGTAAAAAACCATTTGTCGAGAAATTGAAGTTCCTCGTTTACTTAGGAATAAAGAATCAACATGATTTTTCTTAATATTAATGTGTATGCGATGGTGATCGATGTAGTTTTTAATTAACTTTAATGCTTTCCCTCCAATGGGTATCAAGCGTTGTTTATCGCCTTTTCCAATCACGGAAATAAATTCATCTTTTATATGCAGATCACTCAATTTTAATGATATTAATTCGCTAACTCTTAAACCACAACTGTACATAGTTTCAAGCATAGCTATATTTCGTTCGCCTTCAGCCGTGCTTCTATCAATGAAAGATAACATTAAATCAATTTCTTCTACTTCTAAATAAACAGGCAACTTCCTTTTAATACGAGGTGTTTCCAATAATTCGGCCGGATTAACCGTTATGTAATTTTCTAAAATTAAAAACTTATAAAAATGCTTAATCCCTGATATGATGCGAGATTGAGTGCTTTCGGTAAAATTAAATTCGGAAATGTATTTAATAAACTGTTGCAAATCTTGAAGTGTAATATCGCATGGCTGCTTGGTGGGGGCAATCATAGTAATAAATGTGGCTAATTTCTGCAAGTCACTTTCGTAACTAACTACCGAATTTTTGGCCAATGATTTCTCAATACTTAAATAGTATTCGAAATCATTAATATTTGTTTGCCAGAGTAACAATTTTAATTACTTTTAATTTTTATTAAAACATTCAATATGCTAAAGATAGCTATAATCAATGGTCCAAATTTAAATCTTTTAGGATTAAGAGAAACGGAAATTTACGGCGAACAAACTTTTGAGCATTTTTTTGAATCCTTGACTAAAAAATTTTCATCTTATCAATTAACCTATTTTCAAAGTAATGTTGAAGGTGAATTAATCAATAAAATACAAGAACTTGGTTTTACATATGATGCCATCATATTAAATGCAGGCGCTTATACACACACCTCTATAGCTATTGCAGATGCAGTAGCGGCTATAAAAACATCTGTAATCGAGGTTCACATTAGTAATATATTTGCACGAGAAGATTTTAGACACGTTTCTTACCTTGGCAAACATTGCAAAGGAAGTATTAGTGGGTTCGGATTATTTGGATACGAATTAGCCATTATGAGCTGCCTTAAACCTGCTTAAATAAATTGTTCCTGCATTCTTTTTATGGTGTTGTTGTATTCCATCACCATATCATCAATCACATCCTTTGCAGTTTGTAATGATTTTAATTGACTGGCTACTTGACCAATTTCAAGCTCTCCGCTCACTAAATCTCCCTCAAACATGCCTTTTTTGGCACGCCCTCGACCAAGTAAATTGGTAAGTTCTTCGGTACTTGCGCCTTGATTTTCTAATTCATTTACCTGTATTGAAAATTCATTTTTCAAAAGACGAACGGGTGTTAATTGTTTTAAGGATAATTTAGTATCACCTTCCAAAGAATTTAAAATGGCATTTTTAAAATTAATGTGTGCACTAGATTCGTGAGTCGTAACAAACCTGCTACCAACCTGAACGCCATTTGCACCCAAAGCTATTGCTGCCGCCATTGACTGACCTGATGCAATACCGCCTGCAGCTATAATTGGAATAGAAACCGATTTCTTTATTTGAGGAATAAGAGCCATCGTAGTTGTTTCCTCTCTTCCGTTATGTCCACCAGCTTCAAAACCTTCTGCAACAATAGCATCCACGCCAGCTTCTTCACATTTCAAGGCGAATTTAACATTAGCAACTACATGTACTACAGCAATCCCATGCTGTTTTAGATGCTGTGTCCAAGTTTTTGGATTTCCGGCTGAAGTAAAAACAATCTTCACTCCTTCTTCAATAATTATTTTAATATGCTCTTCAATGTTTGGATAAAGCAAAGGGACATTTACTCCAAATGGCTTATCTGTAGCTTTTTTACATTTTTGGATATGATCGCGCAAAATTTCAGGATACATAGAGCCAGAGCCAATTAATCCTAATCCACCAGCATTAGAAACAGCTGATGCTAATTCCCAACCACTGCACCAAATCATGCCGCCTTGTACTATTGGAAACTGAATATTAAATAATTTATTAATTAGCATATTTAAATTGTTTTGAAGTAAAAGTAAAATATTTTTTAGTATTTTTGTTTATTAATGAGCTATTGATTTGAAAAACATTATTGCCATATTTATCTTAATTTGCCTAACACTTTCTGTTTTTGCACAAAGACGTGTAGATTTTGGAATAGCTGTTGGTGTTTCTAACTATTTGGGTGATATTGGTGGAAAAGAAAAAACAAGGCGGGATTTTATATCTGACATCAAAATGTCTAAAACAAGATGGAACGCCGGTGGATTTGTTCGATTTCGTTGGATGCCAAGGATTTCTTTAAAAGCATCTTTAGATTATTTACGCATTGAAGGTGATGATAAATTATCGTCTAATCCAGCTCGAAATGCACGTAACCTGAGCTTTAGAAATGATTTGATTGATTTAGGGGCAACGAGCGAATTTTTCTTTTTTGAAGATAATGATATATACAATACATACTTCAATGCAACAAGTTTTAGAGCATACGTATTTGGGGGAGTTGGCTGTGTATACTCCAATCCTAAAGCACTTTATAATGGGAGTTGGGTAAAATTAAGACCATTACAAACAGAAGGCGTAAAGTATAAAGCCTTTGTATTAAATGTGCCAGTGGGTCTTGGCTTTTACTTCACATATAGAAAGAAACACCGCTTAGGTTTTGAATATAATTTCAGAACGACATTTACAGATTATTTAGACGATATTCACGCAGGCTGGGCAGATCCTTCAACTTTAACCCCAACTGGACTTGCACTATCAAACAGAACTGTAGAACTAACCGAATTAGATCCAGCTTATGCCAAGAACTTTGGCTATAATCCAGTTGAAAACCCTACCAATTTGAGGGGAAATAATAAACATAGAGATTCATACATGACCTTAAATATAAGTTATAGTTATGTATTAAGAGGTAAACCTAGCTTTTATAAAGGATACTATAAAGGCACAAACGGAGGCTTCTTTGGTAAGCCAGGTAAATCTAGAAAAGTTAGAGCTAAATTCTAATTGGATTTGATTTCTATTCTACTTTTTAATTTTAGGTCCTTTTCTTCTCTTATTGAATTTGTAATACTGAAACATATTACAATAAAAGCCTGAATCATTATTCCAATTCCTAATCCTTTCCAAAACTGAGAAGCCGTATTTTTTGTTTTTATCACCAACAAAAAACCAAATACGAACGAGATAAACGAAACTACTGACAAAACATGGTTAAATAATACTGTAGAATAATTTAAACCAATACTCAATAAAACAATTCCACCAATAAAAAAAGAAATTGCTACACCTTTAAATAGCGCGTACTTTATAATAAAACGAAAAAATAGACCTAATACAATAGAAACAAATCCAAGTCCAACAGCAATCAAACGTAACATGTTTTCTTCTTGAATAGCATGATGCATAAAATCAAATTCCATAATACAAGTTTATACAAATAAGTCTAAATAAAAAACAAACACCACAACAGACATGTATTATATCAAAAATGGTATCTTTGTATGTAATGAAAACAAAAACTCTCAAAAAAAACAGCGTCAATGTAGTAACATTAGGCTGTAGTAAAAATATAGTAGATAGTGAAGTGTTAATGGGACAGTTAAAGGCAAATAACTTTAATGTGGAACATGAAAGCGAAAATGATAGTCACAATATTGTGATCATAAATACGTGTGGATTTGTTGAAAATGCGAAACAAGAAAGTATTGATACTATTTTAAGATACGTTCAAGCAAAAAAAGAAGGTTCTATCGAAAAACTTTATGTGACAGGGTGTTTAAGCGAACGCTATAAAGCTGACTTAGAAAAAGAGATTCCAGATGTAGATGCATACTTTGGTACACGCGAACTACCAAAAATTTTAAAAACATTAAAAGCCGATTATAAAAAAGAATTAGTTGGAGAACGTTTATTAACAACACCCAATCATTACGCTTATTTTAAAATTAGCGAAGGCTGCGACAGGCCGTGTAGTTTTTGTGCTATTCCATTAATGCGTGGAAAACACATTTCTGAGCCAATTGAACAGTTAGTGCAGAGAGCGAAATTGCTTGCTAGTAAAGGCACGCGCGAATTATTATTAATCGCCCAGGATTTAACGTATTACGGATTAGATATTTATAAAAAACGTGAATTAGCCAATTTAATTGACCAATTAAGTGACGTGGAAGGAATTGATTGGATTCGTTTACATTACGCATTTCCTAGTGGATTTCCAATGGATGTATTGGATGTGATGAATAAAAGAACTAATGTGTGTAATTATCTTGACATGCCACTTCAACACATTACAGACAATATGCTAACGAGTATGCGTCGTGGAATTACAAAACAAAAAACAATAGATACTGTGAATGCCATCAGAGATAAAGTGCCAGGCATTGCTCTTAGAACAACTTTAATTGCAGGCTATCCTGGTGAAACAGAAAAAGATCATCAAGAAATGTTGCAATGGGTAAGCGATTCTAAATTTGAACGATTAGGAATTTTCACCTACTCACACGAGGAAAATACGCACGCACATTTATTAAAAGATAACGTTAAAGAAAAAGTAAAAAAAGAACGTGCTGACGCCGTGATGAAAATTCAACAAGAAATTTCATATAATTTAAATCAGCAAAAAATCGGAAAAACATATAACGTGTTATTCGATAGAAAAGAAAACGATTATTTTGTTGGTAGAACTGAATTTGATAGCCCAGATGTAGATAATGAAGTACTTGTAAAAGCTACTGACACCAACTACATTCGTATTGGAGATTTTGCAAATGTAAAAATAAACGATGCGAGCGATTTTGATTTATATGGCGACTTAGTTGACTAATTTTTTAAACAGGGTCAGCGTCAATTTGTAAACGATACAAACTAGATTTATTATTGTATTGTAACGTATCTATTTCTTGTTTTAAAATATTACGCACTTGAGTTGGCGAATAATCTCTATTTATTTTTAATAAAATTCGCTTATGATATTGGTCTTTAATTTTTGCAACTAAAGGAAATTCAGGTCCAAGCATCATGCCACCAAACAATGGTTTGAGTTGAACACCTAATTGATTACAAATATCATTCGCTACATTACTGTCTTTACTAACAACTGATAATTCGATCACACGCGTGAAAGGTGGATAATTAAATTGTTGTCTTTCGTTGATTTGAGATTGATAAAATTGCGGGAAGTTATTTTCAATCACTTGCTTAATTACGTCGTGCTCAGGTTGATTGGTTTGAATGTAAACCGTTCCAGCTTTATCCTTACGCCCTGCTATGCCGCTTACTTGAACAATTAATTGATAGGCTTTTTCGAACGATCTGAAATCAGGAAAGTTTAAAACACTATCTACATTTAAAACGCCAACCACGCTTACATTGTCAAAATCCAAACCTTTTGTTACCATTTGCGTTCCAACCAAAATATCAACATTACCCAATTCAAATTCATCAATCAGTTGCTTATAGGCATATTTACTGCGGGTTGTATCTAAATCCATACGTGCAACCTTGGCCGAAGGAAATAACAATTCAATTTCTTCTTCAATTTTTTCGGTACCAAATCCTTTGTATTTTAATTGGTTATTACCACAAGCATTGCAACTTGTGGGCGGTGCAATACTATACCCACAATAATGACAACTTAATTTATTTGTTTGCTTATGATAAATTAAAGACACATCGCAATGCGTGCACATCGGTATCCAATGGCAGCTTGCACATTCGGTATATGGAGCAAAACCTCTTCTGTTTTGAAATAAAATAATTTGTTCTTTCTTTGCTAAAGCTTGCTTAATGGCATTTACTAATTGATGCGAAAAAA
The DNA here is from genome assembly GCA_947487905.1 of Bacteroidota bacterium. Lineage (GTDB taxonomy): Bacteria > Bacteroidota > Bacteroidia > B-17B0 > Aurantibacillaceae > UBA4416. The sequence continues at coordinate 10,806 of CANLAV010000003.1, forward strand.
TAGATTTGTTTTGTTGCTCTTGCGTTTCTTTTTTCAAATCGCAGACAATTGTTTTTGGCAACTGTGCATTTCCAAAACGTTGCGAAATTCTTACTAAACCAAATTTACCTTGCAAGGCATTGTAATACGTTTCGAAAGATGGCGTAGCAGTTCCTAATAATACTTTTGCTTGATGCAAATTAGCTAAATACATAGCGGCATCTCTTGCATGATAACGTGGCGAAGGATCTTGCTGCTTATACGAATTATCATGTTCCTCATCAATAATAATTAAACCTAAATTATTAAATGGTAAAAATAAGGCGGAGCGCGTTCCTAATACAATATTAAACTGTTTTGAATCTGATGCAGTGCTCCTTTCATTTAAAATCGAATTCCAAATTTCGACACGTTCGTTTTCACTAAACTTAGAATGATAAATACCAACTGAATTACCAAATATAGAGCGAATTCGTCCAATTAACTGAGTTGTTAATGCAATTTCAGGAACCAAATACAACACTTGTTTACCCTGCTCAATTGTTTTATGAATGAGTTCGGCATACATTTCTGTTTTACCACTTCCTGTTACACCGTGCAACAACACAGCCTGCTTTTCTAAAAATAGATTTTCAATTTCAGCTACTGCCTTTTGTTGAAATTCATTGAGGTACTTTTTCGTTTTATCTTTATGTTCAAAAACTAAACGACTCGTTTCGATTTCTGTTTCTGAAAAAATATTTTTTTTAACCAAGCCATTAATAACACTTGTATCAAACTGTTTCAGCAACATCGCTTTTTTGACATAGCCAGTTTGTTTAGCATCATTATCTGTTTTTAATAGATTTAAAACACATAACAATACTTCTGCTTGCTTAAAGGCTTTTTTTTCTAAAGTATCTAACGTTGTTTTTAACTCATTTTGATTCGTTAACAAATCTGCGTTTACACCAATGTAATTAACTAGTTTAGGCTTATACTTATCTTTTATTTCCTCATAAATAACAATAGCTCCTTTTTTTATTAAACGATTAATACATTTTTGAACCATTTTTATTTCCAAAATTTTAGCTACATCATCAAAACTTAATGAGCTATTTATTTGCAGATCTTCCAAAACGTTATGTTCTTTCTCCGTAAAATCTGCGTAATCTGTTTCGTCCAAACTAAAATCTGGATTTAAGGTAATATGAGATGTGCTGCTTAGTTTTAATCCACTGGGCAATGCGGCATTTAATACATCACCTGGATTACATAAATAATACTGACAAATCCAATCCCATAATTGCAAATGTTGTTTGGCAATAATTGGATGTTCGTCAATAATACTTTCAATATATTTTGCTACATAATTGGCTGGTGCCGTTTGATGAATGTTATAAATAATTGCCGTATAAAATTTTGATTTCCCAAACTGAACTATGACACGTTTTCCAACTGCAATATCCTCTTTCAATTCTTCAGGTATACGGTATGTAAACTTGTTTGGAACCGAAAGCGGAACAATCACATCTATGAAATACGTTTGTTTTTCCATTAACTAATAAAAGCCGCTAATAAAACACCTGCAATCATAGAGGCGATTTTAGCGATGTTATATTTATGATTTTCGCTCGTTTCAAACATAATGGCTGTTGAAATATGTAAGAAAATACCTATCACTACCGCAAAAGATAATTTCACAAACCCATCTATGTTTTCGACACCAAATGTATTTAATAAATAACTGATGAAACAACCTAACGGAGCCATTAATGCAAAACCAACTAATAATAACACGGCTTTGAGTTTTGATGATTTGTGCTCTAATAACAAACTCACAAAAGCAATAGCTATAGGAATATTGTGCAATGTAATGCCAAAAATTAAAGATTGTTGAGTGGTTAAAACAGTGTGTGTGTGTGCATCAATTACACCACTTTGGTAAATAGGTAAACCTTCTAACAGTGAATGTAAATATAAACCTGTAATCATTCCTAATGGCAAATGTTTTTTGCATGAAGATGAATGGGCGTGAATATGACCATGTTCAATGCCTGCACTAAAATATTCGATGAGAATTTGAATGAAAAAACCAATCAAAATAAAAAAGCCAATCAGTTTTGTATTGGTGTTTTCATAGCACTCGGGCAACAAGTGTGTGACTGAGATGGCAAATAAATAAGCGGCACTAAACGCTAATAAAAAGCGCAAATATTGAGCCTTAATTTTGATTGATAAAAAAATAATGCCTGTTACAAAAACAGGAAAAGCTAAATAAAAAGTAAGTTCTAATAAATTCATAATTTTTGTAATACTAAAATTAAACGAGGTGACGTTTCTAAATCAAATTCATGAAGATGATAATTTCCAAATGTGTTGATTATTTTTAAATGACTTGCTTCTGCTAATGCTTCAAAATAACTTTTATCAAATAATTTAACACGTTCTTCAAAATGAAAATCTTTATCATCATCTTTAAAATCAATACTTTTAATAACTGTGTTATTTTCATTCTTTTTAGAAATATGAAACGTAATACCATCCATGGTTTTACTTTCTGTTTCAATCAAATGTTTTTTTACAAACGTTTCATTTAAAAAATCAAAAACGAAATAGCCATTTGGTTTTAAGGCTTTTTGAATGGATTTAAAGACGTTAGCGTCGTCGCTTTGTTTGTCAAAATAACCGAAACTTGTAAACACATTAAAAACAACATCAAAATAATTAGTACGAAAAAGCTGTCGCATATCATGTGTATAAAATGCTAAAGTATCGTTAGCGTGTTTATTTGCTTCAATAATACTTTGCTCTGATAAATCTGTGCCAATAACTTGAAATCCTTTTTTATTTAAATAAATACTATGTCTTCCTTTTCCGCAGCACAAATCCCAACACACAGCATCTTCTTTTAATTGTAAGTGGTTTATTATATTATCCATAAACAAAGACGCTTCCGAATAATCTCTGTGCTTATATAAAGTATGATAATATGTCGTATCAAACCATGTTTTAAACCAATTTTCTTGCATAGTAAACAAAGTTATTAAAAGCTAATGGATAAACAAATTTGATAGTCATAATAATTTCACATAATAAATTCGCTTTTAAAACCATTGATTTTATTGATAATTTATATAATGCTACAAAATATAGCAATCAAATGCTTGAAATTACTTTTACATTTGTGAAGAAGTTAAGGCAATTGTTATTAAAATGAAAACAAACCCTAACGATTAAACGTGTAACTTAAAAACATATAATATATCATGGCAAAAAAATCAGAAGAAACAACAGAAATTTTAGAGAGAAAAACAGTAGCAAGTGAAAAATTAAAAGCCTTGCAATTAACTCTTGATAAATTAGAAAAAACTTACGGAAAAGGAACCATTATGAAAATGGGTGATACCGTAGTTGAACCAATGGACTCTATTTCGACAGGTTCATTAGGCTTAAACATTGCTTTAGGTATTGGTGGATTGCCTCGTGGAAGAGTGGTGGAAATATACGGGCCCGAATCGTCTGGTAAAACAACCTTAGCCATTCATGCCATTGCAAGTGTACAGCGTGCTGGTGGTATTGCAGCAATTATAGATGCGGAACATGCATTTGATCGTTTTTATGCTGAAAAATTAGGTGTAGATATAAAAAGTTTATTAATCTCTCAACCTGATAATGGCGAACAAGCTTTAGAAATTGCAGATAATTTAATACGTTCGGGAGCTGTTGATTTAGTGGTAATTGACTCGGTAGCGGCCTTAACACCAAAAGCTGAAATTGAAGGCGAAATGGGTGATAGTAGAATGGGTTTACAAGCGCGTTTGATGAGTCAAGCATTGCGTAAATTAACAGGTGCTATTAATAAAACTGGCTGTTGCTGTATTTTTATTAACCAATTGCGTGAAAAAATTGGAATTATGTTTGGTAACCCTGAAACAACAACAGGTGGTAACGCTTTAAAATTTTATGCTTCCGTGCGATTAGATATCAGAAGAATAAGTCAGATAAAAGATGGCGATGTGGTAACTGGAAACAGAACACGTGTGAAGGTAATAAAAAATAAATTAGCACCTCCGTTTCGTATGGCTGAATTTGATATTGTATTTGGAGAAGGTATCAGTAAAGTTGGCGAAATCATTGATATTGGCGTTGATAAAGGTATTATCAAAAAAAGCGGTTCATGGTTTAGTTACGACGAAACAAAATTAGGACAAGGAAGAGATTCAGTAAAATCTATCTTTGCTGAAAACCCTGATTTAGCGCAAGAAATTGAAGATAAAATTATTGCTGTATTAAAAGAAGAAGCGGCTAACGCTTAACAAACTTCTTATCATACACTAAAAAAACTCCTGCCCTTGGCGCAAATTAAAACAGTATATAACCTGTGGAATTAGTGAAAAGGGCAGGAACCAAATTGTAAAACAAAAAAAGCAGAAGATGTCTCTTCTGCTTTTTTAATAACTAAACCATTTTAAAAATTGATTTTCAATTTAAATTAAATAGCTTTGATAAAACACTTAAACCATGAAACCTATTTTCATTTTCACCATCTCACTTTTATCCATTTGTTTAATGACATCCTGCGATAGCATGGAAGTTAAAAATGAGGATGATACACTTATCTTAAATAAAACAGATGCCTTGGTGGCACTTTCTGAAGATGATACTGATACAGAAAACCCTACACCAGAACAATACAACAATACAAAAGGAATTAATGCAAACGGAACACTCATTACACATTTCGATTGCCCAGATAGTCGTTTTTTTCCACCTGTTGATTTAAAAAAATGGAATCAAGTTCCTGTTGTGAATGGCCGATTTCCTTCGTATGCAGAAACAAAGAATGGAACCTCTATTCATCATTATGGCGAAAAGAAAAATCCATTAATCAAACCTTATTCAATGCTGCTGCCTAAGTTAGCTTACTTAAAAACATCGTCTGAAAAAAATAAATTAGTTATTGTGATTCAAATGGTGCAAACCGCTCAAGATACGATTGTTGGTTATCGCTATTTAACAGGCGGCGTGGGTGGTTCTGTATTTCATGAATTTCATTTCTTAACTGATGATGAAGTAAAAAAAGAAATGTCAAAATAAGATGAGTTCTAAAATGTATGTTCATCCCATTACTATTATTGAAGGTGATATTGACGGACAAGGACATGTTAACAATATCATGTATTTAAAATGGGTGCAAGAAGCTGCCATTGCTCATTGGAATAGCGTTGCCGATATCAATATGCAAGAAGCTAATTTTTGGGTGGTCAGTCGGCACGAAATTGATTACTTAAAATCAGCATACCTCGATTCAAAATTAGTTGCAAAAACATGGGTAACAGAGCCACAAGGAGCAAAATCAGAACGCCACGTAACCATCATGGATACCGAAACAGAAACCGTTTATGCCAATATAAAAACAACTTTTTATTTATTAGATGCCAAAAGCAAGCGGCCTAAACGCATCGATGCTGAAATTGTGAATGTATTTTCTTAAGTTCTTGTATCTTTGTTATCATGAAAGTTTCGAGCCTAAGCGAATTAAAAAAAGAATTACATGAGTTGCCTCAAAAGCAATTAATGGATTTGTGTTTAAGTTTGGCCAAATACAAAAAAGACAACAAAGAATTTTTAGATTATTTATTATTTCAATCACACGATAAACAAAGCTTTGTAACGGCTATTAAAACTGAAATTGACGAACATTTTAATGAACTCAAATTTCAAACTAATTTATACTTTGTAAAAAAGAGTTTACGCAAATTATTACGCACCCTTACTAAGTATTGCAAATACATGGGAGACAAAGCTTCGGCAACCGATGTGCATATTTATTTTTGCGTTAAACTAAAAGCGTCAAACATACCCTATCATAAAAGTCAGTTATTAGTAAATATGTATGAGCAACAGCTAAAAAAAATAAATACGCTGATACTAGGCTTACATGAAGATTTACAGCAAGATTACTTTAATGAATTGCAACAGATTTTATAAATCAGTTTTTCGTTTCACTAAAAGGAAATAATTATTTTCAATCGGCAAGTAACCATATTCATAACAAAAAATATAATGATTTCCTGTTTTGGTTTTTGTGATGGTTGTATGATAATTAAAATTAAACCCTTTATCTATTAATTTTTGTTGAGTTACTTTAACTGTTTCTTCAGGCAATAAGTCTTCCATTATTTTTCTATTCTTTTTAAGAATACTGTTAATGGTTTTTACATAAGCACTACTTAAGCTATTAGCCTTATTATTAAAAGCATTACGACACATGTCGCTACAAAATTTTTTATCAGCTCTTCCATGAAAAGATTCGCCACATTCAGCACAGGTTCTTTTTTCCATAGGGCAATTAGTTAAAAAATTCCTTAGGGATTTCACACACCGGAATTGGATTCATCTTATGCTGATTCGCTTTATTTCTTTGCAAATAAATAGACATCACATTTTTTTGATGGTCATTCAATGTATACGTTTCTTTTTTCTCAATGTACAACATCGCCCACTCTAAATCATCATATGTGGCACCAATTTGATCTTCGTCTGTTCTACCATCTGCAAATAAGCCATCAGTTGGTTTTGCATTTAAAAGTAAATCAATCACCCCGACTTCTTTTGCTAAAGCATATACTTGCGATTTCATCAAATCAGCAATCGGACTGATATCAACGCCACCGTCTCCATATTTTGTATAAAATCCAATTCCAAAATCTTCAATTTTATTTCCTGTGCCAGCAACTAATAATTTATGGTGACCGGCATACGCAAACAAAGTCGTCATTCTTAAACGAGCACGCGTGTTAGCCATCGTTAAAAAATCTTGAATATCAGTATCTAATGTATTTTCGATTTCTTCAAAAACTGGGCTTAAGTTAACCTCAGCCACTGAAACATTTTTAAAATGTTGTTGCAACCACTCCATGTGCGCTTTGCCCCTATCGTATTCGTTCTTCATTTGCCGGATAGGCATCGTAATACAAATAACTTTTTTGCCTGTAAGAGCGCACAGCGTTGATGTTAAAGCAGAATCAATACCGCCAGAAATACCAACTACAAATCCATCTGTTTTAGATTGATTTGAATAGAATGTAAGCCAATTAACAATAAAATTAACAACTTCTTTATTTTTCATCATTATCAAACTTATTTTTATGATGAATTAAGTTGTGTGTTCTTAAAAAAAAATCACCTACAAATTCATCGATGAGATTATATAAAATCAATGAAATATACTTTAAAATAATATCCCAATGTTAAGTTGAATGGCATCGCTAAATGCATTTTGTTTGGAACGTGCTGGTTCCGTTCCACTATTTACACTTGTTGTAATATTATCAACCATAATATCCGAATAACGCTGGTATTGATTGATAAATCCTCTTAAATAATGAATACTAAAAAATAAAGACGTTGAACCGGATAAAATATACTCAGCACCTATGCCAACATTTAAACCTAAATTAATTGGAATAAGATCACCACTTGGTCGTAAATCTTCTATTTTAGAAGTAGAGGTAGCTGCTTCGTATTTTCCTAAAGATGAATTGTAAGAAACTAAAGCGACTTCATCTGTTGCATTAAATTTTGTTTGAATTGCAATGTTCCCTCCAAACATACCAAAATATTTCATACCCGAAATATCTTTGGTCTTTAATTTCAATAATAGAGGAATTGTTACATACGTTGCTTTTACAGAACGACTTTTAATTTCATAAAATTTATTAGAGTTTGAAGAAGGTGTAAAACTGCTTGCCCCAGCTAAAAAGTCTATTTGTTTCGAATCAACGTATTCGTTGTCTTTATTTAATACATAACCTTGTGCATTATTTTTATAGGCTTGTTTTCCACCCAACATATCACCACCAACACCTGTTACAAATGAAGTGGTTGAATTAATTCTAAATTCCGTTTGCAATCCAAAACCAAAACCAAAATTTGTACCTGACTTTTCAATGTTTTTATTGTCTGATCTGAACCAAGTTGGCGTGGGAGATATTTTTAAACCAAACCTCACTTTTTTATCTTCATCTTGAGCTTTCAAAGAAATAACTAACAATAAACTGCTTGAAACTATAAGTAAAATATTTTTCATAGGGTTTTTTATTTTTTAATTTAACATGATAAATGTAATAAAAATATAGATATGAAATCTGTTATAAAATTCGCATCCCTCATATTAATTGTTAATTTTTTAATGGGTTGTCAACATCATCCTTTAGATGTAAATACAAGTGAGGTCATAATGGAACCAATCGGTATCAAAAGACTTGACAAAGATTTATTATTACTCACTCCTGAAAATATTTTAACAAAATCGATCGAGTTTCAAAAAAAATACTCATCGTTTTATACACGTTACATTACGAGCATCGTTAATCATGGTGGCAGAGTAAACGACTCTTCATACAACGAAAGCATGTTTGCTTTTTTGAAAGATAAAGAAATGCATCAAGCATTTAAAGATGTTGCAAAAACATTTTCGGATAACGACTTAGAATTAATAAGTGATGAACTAACAGAAGCCGTTAAACGTTTTAAAGTGTTTTTCCCGAAAAGAAAAACACCAAAACAATTTGTGACCTATATGAGTGGTTTTAATTACAATGTAGTGTATGTTGATTCGACAATTGGTATTGGATTAGAGATGTATTTAGGAAGTAATAACGAATTTTACAACATGTTGCAATTTCCGAAATTCAGAACACGAACTATGAATAAAGCACATATTGTATCGGATGCCGTGCGAGGCTGGATGATTAGTGAATTTGACAATGCGGATCCTATTGCAAACAATTTATTAAATCACATGATTTTTTATGGAAAGATTTTTTATGCCTGTGATGGATTATTACCTCATGTCAATGATTCGTTAAAATTTGGCTATACAACCAAACAACTCAACACATGTATAGAAAACGAAAAAAATTATTGGGGCTTTTTTGTAAAGGATAATAAATTATTTGATAACGATTTAAAAACAGTTTCCGAATTCACATCAGATGGACCATTTACAAGAGCCATCAGTCCGGAATGTCCGCCTCGCATTGCGATGTGGCTTGGTCGACAAATTGTGAAATCGTATATGGAACATAATGAGGATGTCACTTTAAATGAATTAATGAACGAAAAAGATGCTCAAAAAATATTATCCAAATCGAAATACAAACCTTAATCATCATTTAAATATTTATTTCAAATAGATGAATTCACAACAGCAGCAGCAAATAGAACGAAATTCGGAAATATTGCGAAAATACATTCCGCATTTTGCTGTTAATAACATTGCCATTTGGATTATTGAACTCGATATTAAATTAAAAATAACCAAAGAACGAAGTACAAAATTGGGTGATTATATGCCACCGCATAATGGATTAAATCATACTATTACTATTAATCATAACCTCAACGAATATTCTTTTTTTGTTACGCTTATTCATGAAATTGCGCACTTAAAAACATATAATCAATATAAAAATTCTGTTTCTCCGCATGGCCCTGAATGGAAGTTTTCGTTCAAATTATTAATGCATCCATTTTTAACACCTGATCATTTGCCATTAGATATTCTTTATGCACTTCGCAAATACATGAATAATCCTGCCGCCTCAAGCTGTAGCGATCTAACATTGATGCGTACTTTGAAATTATATGATAAACAATTAGATTCGCATACGGGTATTTTATTAGAACATTTACCTCAACGAACGCATTTTTTATATAATGGTTCGCGTGTATTTGAAAAGGGCGAAAAACTGCGTAAAAGATACCGTTGTAAAGAACTAAGTTCTGGAACTATTTATTTATTCAGTCCTTTAGCTGAAGTAGAAGTATTTGAAAAAAATAATGGGGTATAAAAAAGCCTTTCATGGATAAGATGAAAGGCTTTTTATGGAAACAACAAAAAACTAACTCTTTTTTCCTAACATCACAAAATCACTTACAACAATATCAATAGTATATCGCTTTACACCTTCCTTATCTGTGTAATTATTATTTTGTAATTTACCATCAACGGCAATTTCCATTCCTTTTTCTAAATATTTCTCGGCAACCTCAGCTAGTGGGCCCCAAATAATTAAATTATGCCAAGTTGTTTCTGTAACTTTTTCACCTTTTTGATTTTTATGTGTTTCATTTGTAGCTAAATTCAACTTTGCTAATTTTTTTCCGCCCTCTAATGTTTTTATTTCGGGTGCTGATCCTAAATTACCAATTAATTGTACGCGGTTTCTTAATGTGCTCATGATGTGTTTTTTTTAAGTATTAAACATTGATTTAAATTATTCCGTGTTGAATTTTGAAGCGCTTCCTATTTTCAACGACACAAAGGTAAATCGAGTTAAAAAAAATAGTCGGTTATTAAGCATTTATAGTCGAATATAAACGTTTTTAAACGCTTAAATTCGGCTAAACATATAAAAATATGGTAAATATAATTTTAACAAATAGTTTTATTAACCTAATTGATAAAATTTATCGATGAATACCGATAATAATTCGAATAACTAACTTGTAATTTTATGAATACGGTTAATGGGAATAACCATATTTTGTTTTAAAATAACTCTTTTATCTGTTAAACCCCATACCGTTGTTTCAACGTATTTGGGAGAAATATCGTCTTCAAAATAAATTTTAATTTTAGAATGTTCCAAGTTACCCAGCGATAAAGCCCTTTTCAAATCATTATCTCTTTGCTTTATCAAAGTATTATCTGCCAGCACTTCCTTATTAGGGAACTTCAAGGAAGCAACTTCCTCTTTATCGATGGATTTAAAAACAGGTGTAGTCATGTGAAAGTTAATTAGGAGTTAGACTGTATTTAACGCCATTCTAAACAAAAGGTTACATAAAAGTGGTTAGTTTACTTTTTTAATCAGTAAGGCCACATTTTCAACATGAGCTGTTTGAGGGAACATGTCTACAGGCTGAATTGCTTTAATATCATACGCTTCTGCCAACATAGCTAAATCTCGCGCCTGTGTAGCTGGATTACAACTAACGTAAACAATTTTTGGCGCGCCTACTTTTAACAAAACAGCAATTACATCTTCGTGCATACCAGCGCGTGGAGGATCAGTAATGATAACATCGGGTTTTCCATGGGTTTTAATAAAATCCTCATTTAATACATCTTTCATATCACCTGCAAAAAAAACAGTATTTGTGATTGAGTTAAATTCAGAGTTGTTTTTAGCATCAATAACAGCATCAGACACATATTCAACCCCAACCACTTTTTTAGCTTTTTTAGCAACAAAATTTGCGATTGTGCCAGTTCCTGTATACAAATCATAAACAACTTCATCCCCTTTTAACTCACAAAGATCTCGCGTAATTTTATACAGTTCAAATGCTTGCGGCGAATTGGTTTGATAAAAAGACTTTGCTGAAATTTTAAATTTCAAACCTTCCATTTCTTCAAAAATATGATCTCTACCAGAAAAGGTAATAATGTCTAAATCTTGCAGCGTATCATTTCCTTTTTGATTGATAACATATTGCAATGAAGTAATTTGCGGAAATGTGTTTTTTAAATGCGATAATAACAATTGAATATTTTCTGGTTGATTTTCAAAAAACTGAATGAGCACCATTAATTCGCCGGTACTGGATGTGCGAAGCATTAATGTGCGGAGTAAGCCTGTTTTATCTCTAACACCGAAAAAAGTTAAATGATTTTTAATTGCAAAATCACGAATTTCATTTCTTATCGAATTAGAAGGTTCTGCTTGCAAATAACAATTTTGTATATCTAAAATTTTATCAAACATTTTAGGAATATGAAACCCTAGCGCATTTCGATTGTCAATTTCTAAACCGCTTTTTATTTCATCAGACGTTAACCATTTTTTATCCGAAAAAGAGAATTCTAATTTATTTCTATAAAAATAGGGTTCTTTATTTGGGAAAATAGACTTCATAGTTGAAACATCTAACTTACCAATACGGACAAAAGCATCGGTTACCGTTTTTTGCTTGAAAAACAACTGTGTTTCATAATTTAAATGTTGCCATTTACAACCACCACATACACCAAAATGCTCGCAAGTATGCTCAATTCTATTAGGCGATTGTTTTTTCAATGTTACGATATGTCCTTCAGCATAGCTATTTTTTTTTCGTGTAATCATCACGTCGGCTATATCACCAGGCACACCGCCATCAACAAAAATAACCATGCCATCAACTTTTGCAACTGATTTTCCTTCAGAAGAAATATCTACAATTTCGGCATTCTCAACAAAAATGTTCTTTTTAATTTTACTCATAAGCTTGTAAAGGTAATGGATTTATTTCTGAAAAGAATAGCGTTTTTTGTTATTATAACTACTTTAAAAATATGCCCTCACCCGGCAAAAACATAAATCGTATCGTTTATTTTATGTCGCAACTAGTATCACCGCTTGAAAGTGATTGACAATATTTTTTTGCTTGAGATTTCGTTTTATCAACTTTACCAGCATCGTATGTTGCTATTGAATTTTTACATACGCAAGTATGTTCTTTTACACAAGAAACTAAAAAAAACAAAAACAATAAAGCGATAACTTTCATAAAATTGATGATTTTGAGGTTGAATAAGGTAAATTTATAAAATAAAAGTGATTATAATTTGGTATTTATCAGTTTAAGCCATATATTTGCCACCCAAATTAAAAATTAATAAAAATTATATAATGTTAATAGTATCAGTTAAAGAAGGAGAAAGCATTGAAAAAGCTTTAAAAAAATTCAAGAAGAAATTTGAAAAAACAGGTGTTGTAAAGCAATTACGTCGTCGTAAAAACTTTGAAAAACCTTCAATTACTAATAGACAAACTCGTATTAAAGCGGTTTACAAAGAAAAAATGCAATTAGGCGTTACTGAAGCTTAATTATTTTCATTTTAATAAATTTTAAGATTTAACCTCAGGTTATGTCGAATTTATACTCTAAATTCGTTATAACCTTAGGTTTTTTTTATGTTAAATACTCATTTAACTCTTTTTTTTGAATTCTTAAAGCACGAAAAAAAACTGTCTGCTCATACATTGCTTGCCTACCAAAGTGATCTTGATCAATTTTTTACATTCATTCGCATTGAAGCAGAAGATTTTTCTGTCACTGAAATCAATTACCAGCACATTAGAAGATGGATTAGTTTTTTATTAAATGAGAAACTAACACCGCAAAGTGTTAATAGAAAGTTATCGTCTTTAAAAACATTTTTTAAATTTTTGATGGTGCAGAAGGTCATTAGTTTTAATCCCATGTCAAAAATTACTGGGCCTAAAAACAATAAACGACTCCCCGTTTTTGTAGAAGAACATCAGATGGATTTTTTGTTTAACGAACTTAGCTTTGAAGATAATTTCAATGGAATTCGTGATAAATTAATTTTAGATATTTTATACCAAACTGGATTACGCCGTTCAGAATTAACCCATTTAACAGAAGCAAACACAAATATGTTAGCTTCCACACTCAAAGTTTTAGGGAAAAGAAATAAGGAACGCATTGTTCCTATAAGTTTAAGTTTAAAACGTAACCTTGAGGCCTATTTAAAAGTAAAACAAGAACAAAAATTAGAACACATGATACTTTTGGTTAATAGTAAAGGAAATCCATTAACCGAAAATGCAGTTTATCTCATTGTAAAAAAATATCTATCTCAAATCACAACCATACAAAAGAAAAGTCCTCACGTATTGAGGCATACGTTCGCAACACACTTATTAAATAATGGTGCCAATATTTTAGCAGTTAAAAATTTATTAGGTCACGCAAGTTTAAGTGCCACTCAAATTTATACACATACAACCATTGATGTTTTAAAAAAATCATATAAAAAAGCACATCCAAGGGGCGACTCTTAATTCACAATTAACCAACTAAAAATAACCGTTATGACAATCAATCTTCAATCCGTACACTTTGATGCAGATAAAAAACTTATTGATTTTGCATATGAAAAAACAACTAAATTAACTTTATTCTATGATGGATTAATTTCTTGTGAAATCATTTTACGCTTGGATAAAGATACGCATAATGAAAATAAAGTGGCCGAAATAAAAATAAACGCAAAAGGCCAAGAATTATTTTCAAAAAAACAATCTCTATCGTTTGAAGAGTCTATTGATTTAGCATGTGAAGCATTAAAGACGCAGATAAAAAAATACAAAGAAAAATCATTAGAACAACAATAAAAAAAACAAAAATGATTTTATTTAATAAAAACAACTATTTACCATTATTAAAACTCATATCTATTTTATTGGTTTTAAGCATCTGTGTGTCTGCTTGCAAAACGCCTAAAGACTGCAGAGGAAGAAGAAAGACTGCTAAAACTGCTATGGGCGGTTGGATTTAACTATTTAAAAAGGTCAACTTTTGTTTCTTCGTTAGAGGTTATTTTAAACTTTTTCTCGATGGTGTAGATTGAACCTTTTAAACTTTTTGAACGCCATTCAATGCGGTAATTACCTGGTTGTAAGTAAAAAACTTGTGTATTTTCTTTCGTTAAATTGCAAACCCATTCTAGCTTTTTATCGTCTTTTAAAATACAACCATCTCCATTATCTAAAGCTTTTAAGGTAAGCATACCAGCACTTGGAATATCTATGGATTTATTTTGTGATTGCTTTATTTGAACGTTACTTATATAAATGCGAGGTATGGTTAAAATTTCAAGATTGTAATCACCAACAATATATTTTTCAAGACTATTCATTTGCTGAACATGCAATGTTTGATCATTGCCATTAAATTGTGTAACTACAATCCTAACTTTTTGATTAAAATTATAAATACCATCAGGACGTTTTACCTCTAAAAAACCTTGAGGCGTATTCAATGATATAGTGGTATGCTTACCATGTTGTAACTTTACATTTTCAATCATTACTGGAGGAATTGTGTGAGCTACGACCTGGTACATTGGAAAATCATCAAGAAATAATGTATCAGGCTGATTAAATTGGTTGAGTGTATGTATAAAATTATAAACATACTGTCCTGTTTTTGAATTATAAAATGTGATATTAATATTCGTTTCGCTGGCTTGTTTTGAGAGATCGAGCAAGTTAACTTGACAAGATGTTTTACTTAATTTTTGTTTTGTAATAGAATTAGAAATGGCTGAAAATGTATTAACGTCATTAAAATCGAAATAGTCCCCTACGCAATCAAATGTTTTTATTTGTTCAAGGGTTAAATCAATGCCAATAATAAAAGGTTTAAAAACAATTCCTTTATCAATTAATTTTTGTCGTGCATTACATGGATCTCCTCCACACTCTTCTATTCCATCGGTAATTAAAATGATAATATTTTTCGCTTTAGCATCTGGAAAATCATTAGCAGATTGTGTTATGGAGTGTTCGATAGGTGTAATACCTGTTGGTTGCGCATCAGCCACTTTTGATTTTATGAGTTGAATATTATTCTTACCAAAGGGCACAACTAATCTACTATCATTACAATCACCTGGAGGATACTTCACAGTATGTCCATACATACGCAAAGCAAATTGAAAATTTGGTTGCGCATTTAAACTATCCAAAAATTTATAAAACAACTTTTTAGCACCTTCAATACGCGAAGTTGCTCCGTGCAATGATTTCATGCTTTTACTCGCATCAAATACAAATAATACCCGCGTTATTGAAGATTGGTTTTGGATTGACTGCCCAAATACCATGGTAGTTAAAATAATACAGATACCTAATAACTTTATCTTCAACATAATTTTAAAGGTAAAATACCTCAACAAGAAAATAGAAAAAAAAATATAAACTTATTAATAGAGAAATGGTGATAGTTATCTAATTAAAAACAAATGTCCTTTGAGTTGCTTAAATTCACCTCTTGCATTCTTATATTCAATGAAATAAATAAACATGTCATCCGTTGTGCCCTTTCCATCCCAAGCTTGAGTGTCACTAGTGGTTTCAAATACTTTGGTTCCCCAACGATCAAATACAGTTACTTTGTAATCTGTTTTTTCTACGAATTGTGCAGCGGGTAACCATAAATAATTTTTTCCTCGTGGAGCAAAGGCATTGGGAACAAAAATTTCACCTTCTACATAAGCATCAGCAATATTTGAATTTGCTAAATCCATAAAACCGTATATATTTCCAGAGCCTTCAACAGCCTCAACATAATAGGAAAATTTACCTTGATCACTTGAAAAAACTTGAACATCATCGGTATATGTTTTTCTTGGAAATGGTAAATTAATAATTGGTGTTGGATTAAACACGCCGTTAATTGCTCGATAAACATTATAGGAAGATACACTTCCACTCCAAGTTGCATAATGCTCCCAAGTTAAAACATTATAAAAAACATTACTATTATCATTACTCACATTTAATAAAATAGAATTTGAAATATTACTGATTTGACCAATATTTCCACAACTATCTGTAATTTGAATTTTATAGTAATATGTTTTTGAAGCTGTACTTACATTATTATCCGTGTAGACTTGAAGCGTTGTGGTTGTATAGGCTTGGTAAGCAATTTGGTTGAAATTAACACCATCTGAGGACTTAAATATGGTTGAACCGAGATAAGCCCTAGAATTATCGATCATGTAAGTTATTTCTATTTGCTTATTTAAATTTACACTAACCGATTTAATATACACAAAGCTTGGTCCTGATGGAACTTTTGCTATTTCACATTCTATGTTTGATGAAGCTGAAATAGTATTTCCGATATTTCTTGCTCTGATAAAATAACAAACTGTATCATTTGGATTTAATCCTGCGTGATTATAGGTTAATCCGAAAACGGTTGCTATCACTGACGGCGTCGACCTGTTAATTGAACAATACACGTCATATTGAAATAATCCATTGGGCATATTGGAATAAGCATTCCAATTTAAAGAAGCTGTTCGCGAACATAAATCGTAACTTGTTTGTAAAAACAACGTATTTTGATCTGTGTTATTTACAATGCCTTGTAAGCCTAAATTACCACAACTATCAAATGCTAAAATGCAATATTTTTCAGAAACCGTATTTGCAATGGAGACTGTATTCGTATACGAATTATTTAACCTTCCCAAAACAGTTGCTATTTTTGTCCAAACACCTGTAAATTGATACACTTCATATCCTTTCGTATCTAGCGCATTGGCTGGTTCCCAGCCAAGAGTTGCCTCACCAAATATATTTACACTTACCGAATCAAGCAAAGGAATATCTGGTGAAGTGACGTCTTGAAATAAATCACCATTGACATTAGATTGAGAAGTGCAACCCAAAGCATCTGAAGTGGTAACTTTATAATTATAAAAGATATTACAAACTGAAATACTGTCATCATTAAAACTTAAAGATGAACCCGAATAAATAGTTGACCAAGTCATTGGTGGATTTTCTCTTTCAAGTGTATAGGAAGTGGATGCAGTAGGTAATAATGGCGTGCGAGTTGCATTCCAAGTCAACATAGCTTGCCCTCCTGGATTAACGACATTTAAAAACACGGACCGTAATGTGTCCGAAGGAATTGATGGTGTTGGAGCAAGAAAGGTGGATGCAATATAATAGTATTGAGACTGAATTGTACCAGCGGAAATTGCATGAACGTAAGTTGTTTGAGTAAATGAACTAACCCCAGTTATTGTTGCAATTAGAGCAAACGGTCCACCAGAAGTTGCTGAATGATATATTTCATAACCCGTAAAAGTTGTTATTGTAACTGCTGGAGGATCCCATGTAAGGGTAATATTACCTGAACTCCCAACTGAAGCACATCTTAAAATAAGCGGTGTCGTTTGAGATGTACCAATTTTAACTAAAAAAAAATTTAGTAACAATAAAAAATATATGACGGTTCTTCTCAAAAACAAGTGATTTATCATGACCTTATAATACAAAGTAAGTAAATTATATACATTTACTCATACACTAAGCAGAAAATTTATTAAAAATGAGGTTTTAATGATTAAGTGCCAACAAATTGAATACTTTTGTACTTCAAATTTCAAACATAAAAACTATGCAACAAGCGTATATCATAAACGGTGTAAGAACGGCAATCGGAAATTTTGGAGGAAGTTTATCAACCATAAGAACTGACGATTTAGCAACATTTGTGCTAAAAGAACTGATGAATAAAAATCCTCAAGTTGATTGGACAAACGTTGTAGATGTTATAATGGGATGTGCAAATCAAGCAGGAGAAGATAATAGAAATGTGGCAAGAATGGCAAGCTTGATGGCCGGACTTCCAATTACTGTTCCAGGACAAACAATTAACCGTTTATGTGCATCAGGCTTGGCAGCAACAGTTGACGCAGCAAGATATATTCAAACTGGAGATGCCGATTTAATGATTGCTTCAGGTGTAGAAAATATGACTCGTGGCCCATTAGTAATGAGTAAAGCTAGTTCACCTTTTGGCAGAGATCAACAACTTTTTGATACGAGTTTTGGATGGAGATTTATAAATCCAAAATTAAAAGAGTTGTTTGGCGTTGATGCCATGGGAGAAACTGCTGAAAATGTCGCAGAACTTCATCAGATCAATCGAAATGACCAAGATGCGTTTGCGCTTTGGAGCCAGAAGAAAGCAGCTAAAGCAATTGCATCAGGACGTTTTGAAAAAGAAATTATTCCTATTGAAATTCCACAGAAAAAAGGAGATGCCATCATTTTTAAAACAGATGAATTTGCAAAACCAAACACGACGCTTGAAGGATTAACTAAATTAAAAGCATCATTTAGAAAAGAAGGAACTGTAACCGCAGGAAATGCATCTGGATTAAATGATGGTGCTGCCGCAATTTTATTAGCAAGTGAACAAGGTGTAAAAACTTACAATTTGAAGCCATTAGCGCGTTTAGTAAGTAGCGCAGTTGTTGGCGTAGAGCCACGCATTATGGGATTAGGACCAGTTGAAGCTGCCAATTTAGCTTTAAAAAAAGCAGGTTTGACTTGGAATGATATAGACATTATTGAATTAAACGAAGCCTTTGCTGCGCAAGCTTTAGGCTGCACACGTCAATGGAAACTAGAAGACAACGATGAACGAATTAATCCAAATGGTGGAGCTATTGCCCTAGGCCATCCATTAGGAATGAGTGGAGCACGAATTATAAACTCGGCTGCCATCGAACTTCATCAACAAAATAAAAAATATGCATTAGTAACTATGTGTATTGGTGTTGGCCAAGGTTATGCAGCTATTATTGAAAAGTGCTAAGTTTTTTTTATATTTAAGAATTAATTATTTGTTTTGATTAAACCAAAAAACATACTCTTTTTACTTTTTCTTACTCTGTTTTATACGAGTTGTAAAATGAAATATTCGTTAAACGGAGCTACAATTCCTATGGAAGCTAAAACTATTTCTGTGCAGTTTTTTAGTAATAATACAACGTTGGGTAGTCCATCTATTAGTCAAAAATTTACTGAAAAGTTACGTGATATGGTTTCTACTCAAACTAATTTAGCGTTAATGAAACAAAACGGAGATTTAGAATTCGAAGGTTCAATAATAGATTATAATATTGCGCCGGTTGCTATTCAAAGCACTGATCAGGCTGCTTTAAACCGTTTGAGCATGACTGTGAATGTGAAATTTAAAAATAAATTTGATGCAACTAAAAATTTCGAACAAGCCTTTACTCGATTTGCAGACTATAAAACATCATCTAGTTTATCTGCAGAAGAAGACAATTTATTATTAGAAATCAATAGACAATTAACTGAAGATATTTTCAATAAAGCCTTTAATAATTGGTAATGTTAAAAGAAGAATTTATACATACCGTTAAAAATCCCCAAGTATTAAATGAAAATCAAATTCATGCTTTAGAATCTATCTTATTACAATATCCGTTTTTTGAAACCGCACATTTACTTTATGTAAAAGGACTACAAAAACAAAATTCCTTATCTTTTTCCAAACAACTTCGTAAAACCGCCATTATTGCTAATAGTAGAATTGTATTACATGAACTATTGCATAAAAAAGAAATAACCATTGAAAAGGTTGTTGAATCAAAAGAAATAACTAATCCTGTTATTGAAGAAACAAAACCAATTCATTCAACTATAACTAGTTTGGACCAAGACCTAAAAGTCATTTATACAACCACACCTATTATAAAATACTCTAAAAAAGTAGAGGAAACCTTGCCTGACGTTGAAATCAACCATTCAGAATTAACTGCCTCAAAGCCATTAGAAGTTGAATCAAAAACAGATACTCAAGTATTTGATATTGATAAATTAAACAAAACCATTGAGCAAGAAATTAGTAGGGGAATTATTCAATCTTATGTAGAAGCAGATATTATAAAAACACCTGAGTTAAATAAAGTTGAAAATCATGAACCTGTTTCTTTTACCGATTGGCTGCAAAAAATACAAAAAGAAAGTCATACGATTCAAAAAACTAAAATAACGAAAACTGAAATTGATCCAAATAAGACCTCAATAACCCCAGAAAACACAGAAAAACCATCTTTTTTTAACAAAAACAAGCAATTAATTGATAAAATCATCGAATCTGACCCTGGCAAATTAAAACTAGGAAATAATAAATTTTTCACACCGAACATAGATGCGAAACAAAGTTTATTGGAAAACGAACATTTGGTAACGGAAACTTTAGCGAAAATTTATGCTTTACAAGGCAATGTAAATAAAGCAATTAGAGCCTATGAAATATTAAGTTTGAAATTTCCACAAAAAAGTGTTTACTTTACATCCCTAATTCAAAATTTAAAAAATAATAAATAAACAATTCATTTTATGCAAGCACTTTTAACCATCGCAATTATTATCGTATGTGTACTATTAATATTAGTAGTATTAGTTCAAAATTCTAAAGGAGGTGGAATTTCAAGTAATTTTTCTGCAGCAAATCAAATCATGGGCGCACGTCGTGGTACCGATTTTATTGAAAAAGCAACTTGGACTTTAGCTATTTTATTATTAGTGTTTAGTTTATTGTCTTCTCCAAAACAATCAAGTACTATTGAAACCAATGATGATGCACCGAGTACTCAAGAAATGGCTGCAAGCGCAGTGCCTGCTCCTGCTCCATCTCAAGCTCCAGCACCTAATCAAATGCCAACAAAATAATTTTAAAATATATTTAAATTTAAAAAGCAGAACACATTGTTCTGCTTTTTTTTTGATGTATTTATTAATTGAAACAAACTTACTTAATCAAATATAATTTTAGATTGGTAAATTTGATTATTTTGATCAGTGTAGATTGATAAAAAATAAATACCATTTGCAAAATCAGATGTTTGAATACGAATATTTTTATTGAAACTTTTTTTTTTATAAATTTCATTTCCTAAAACATCAATTATTGTATACGTTAAACATTCTATTGTGCTTGAGTCGAAATTGATATACAACTCATCTTTTACAGGATTTGGAAATACCTTAATACTGTTTTCAAAAACCATATCAAATAAACCAACACTATTTACATTTGCTGAATTAAAAAAAGCAACTCCGCCAGCATAATTACCTAAAACTAAATCTCTTCCTCCATCATTATTAACATCTTCGTAAAATGGGGAACAACGAACTCCTTCATTTATTTTAAATAAATTGGTATCAACTCTATTAAAAGCTCCAGAAATGTTACCATCTATATTTGTGTAATAAAATAAATTGCCAAATTCACTTCCAACAATCATTTTGGTAACACCAGCATCCTCGTACATAAATGGTGTACTAAAACCAGTTAAACTCCCGTAATGTTTAACATCAACATTCCCAAAAAAATTATTTGACAAACTAAAGATCGCGGACGTTGAAGTTCCAACATTTCTATATTGAGCTAATCTTCCATTTGAAGAACCAATCACTAAATCTAACAATCCGTTTTTGTCAACATCATAAATTTGAGGAAAAGCAAATGAACCAACATCAATTCCTTCGTAAAAAAGAGTTGGTGGAGTTGAAAAAGAAGCTGGTAAACCAAGGCTTGCCGTATTTTCAAAAAAAGCTAACTGTCCGTTACTTTGACCAATAATTAAATCTTTATCGCCATCTCCATCTATATCGCCAAATGTTGGCGCTACTGAATACAAGCCATAAATTGATAAACCTTGATAATCTCTTGTCATTAATGAAAAAGATGGAGTTACTAACGTGCCAATATTACGGTAATAGGCTATTTTTGAGGAATTAGTACCTGCATTATAATACCCTAAATTACCAATAATTAAATCTTTTTTTCCGTCAGAATCTGCATCAAATAAGACAGGATAAGAACCTTCACCTAACTCGATCATACCATCTTGTAAAAAGTTTTTTTTTTGAAAACTAAAATTGACAGTGGGTGTCGTTGATGTGTTTTTGTAGTACCATACACTCTGAAAATTTTCTGCACCTGCTACGGTGTTAGGACTTGCCAACAGATCTTTAAATCCATCATTATCAATGTCCAAATAATAAGTACATGGATATGAATTTAATTTAATTCTATTTATACTAGAACGAATGGGATAATTTGGGAACATAGCTGTTGTATCTGAGATATGAGCATTAGATGAACTACCTGTGTTTTCGATGTAAAAAACTTCACTACACGAAACATCCCCTAAAATGGCATCTTGATCACCATCTCCATCTCTATCAATACACATAATACAAGAACCGGCATGTGCTACTTTTGAGGAATTTATTATTTCTTGATACAATTTTGGATAAGGACATTGATTAAGATAAACCGCACATGTCGTTTCTTGAATATCTCCCCAACAATTATCTTGAAAAATATACCTCAAACTATCAGAGTGACCAAATAATTCCATACTCATATTTTTATGATACTCAATTTTTACACCGAAAACAGAATACGTTAAGATATCTAAGTCCCCATCTCCATCTATATCAGCAATACCAGGCAAAGCAACAGAATTACAATAAATATTAGAAATATTAGGTGAACCAGTCGGATTATAATTACTCACAATTAAACTCTTCGTTAATACAAAACTAAATGTAGAAACTGTACTCACATTTTTATATACTTTTATTCCTCCAGTTGTGTAAGTAAATAAGTCTGCCTTCGCATCATTATCATAATCAATAAATAATGCCCAATCTTCAACCTTTGGAATTAAAACTTCGTATTTTGGCGCATGTTTATAGGCAACAATGCCTGCTGAACCAACATTAAGATAAGCCCTCAATTTCCCAAAACCAGAAGGACTCATTTTATCAAAAGCAACAATGTCTTTTTTTCCATCCAAATTTAAATCAACTGAAGAGAATGAACTGAAGTTAATACCTCCAGCCCATGGATTCTCTAACTTAGCGCCAAATTCGTATACAGGAATAGTATCTCTGTATACAGTTGTTTGAGAAAACGCGCTCAAAGCCAAACCATTTAAAAACAAAAAAAAATTTAATCGTATCATCATATTTCAAAACTAAACAAATTAAGCGATAAATAAAAAGCTAACTAATTACTAATCAACATTAAATAAATTTGCTTTATACAAGGCATAAAGTTATATTTGTTACCTTAATTTTTTAGATTTAACAACTATTTTATGCAAAACAAAGGTGCTATTAAAATTTTCGCTATACTATTAGCGTTAGCTTGTATTTTTTATTTATCGTTTACTTGGGTAACACGTGGCGTTGAAAACGATGCGAAAGAATTCGCTGAAAGCATTTCTACTTCCCCAGCAATTATATCTGCTGCTAAAGCTTATGCTTCAAATAATGCAACAAAGGAGTTGTTTTATATTGACTCTGTAAAAACAAAAACAGTTGACCGATACTTAGATTCTGTAAAAAAACAACCTGTTTACGATTTATTAGTGGCAAGTTATACTTACGAAGAATGTAAAAAACGTGAAATCAATTTAGGATTAGATTTACGTGGTGGTATGAATGTTACCTTAGAGATTTCGGTAGCTGATATCTTGAAAAATTTGTCAAACAATAACCCTGATGCTGCATTCAATAAGTCTATTGCAGATGCATCAGCTAAACTTGGAAAAGAAAACAATGATGATTTCTTAACTTTGTTTGAAAAAACTTATAAATCTAATTCTCCAAATGGCAAATTAGCTCCATTATTTCAAACCATTGAGTTAAAAGGTAAAGTGGACTTTAATTCTTCTAATGACGTCGTGATGGCATTCATAAGAAAAACAGTTGATGAGGCTATTACAAATTCTGAAGCCACATTCCGTTCTCGTATTGACCGATTTGGTGTTGCTCAACCTAATATTCAAAAATTAGGAAACAGCGGACGTATTTTAGTTGAATTACCAGGTGTGAAAGACAAAGAACGTGTTCGTGAATTATTACAAGGAACGGCAAACTTGGAGTTCTGGGAAACCTATGAAAACCAAGAAATTGCGCCATTCTTTGAAAAAGCAAATGAGCGTGTAAAAAATATTTTGTTTCCAAATTTTGAAGTTAAAAAAGATACGTCTTTAGTTAACGACACAACAAAAATGGCAGTTGCAACGAAAACTATTGCTGTTGATTCTGCAAAAATAAAAGACAGCTTAGCGAAATTAATTGCGCCTACATCTCCAACATTAGCTACTGCTGCAAAGCAAGATACTGCTTATGAGAATTTCATGAAGCGTTTCCCTCTTTACTCTTTATATTCGCCTTTAAAAGCTGCTGTTTACCAAGATGAAAAATCTAAAGGATACGCTTACATTCCTGGCCCAACCGTTGGTTATGCTTTAAAACAAGATACTGCAAAAATTAATAGTTATTTCAGAATGGAAAAAGTAAAAGCTGTTTTCCCTTCTAAAGTTAAGTTTATGTGGGGCGCAAAAGCAACCTTACGTGGCGAAGCTCCTAATCAAGTTGAAACATTTGATTTATACGCCATTAAAGTAACAGATAGAAGTGGTAAAGCTGCCATGTTTGGCGACATTATTACAGATGCTCGTTCTGATTTTAATGCACAAAGCGGTGGGCATCCTTATATTAGTATGACCATGACAGGTGAAGCTGCAACAAATTGGGCTAAATTAACAAAAGCAAATTCTCCGAAAAGTGCATCTGAAAAAGGTCATTCAATTGCGGTTGTAATGGATAATATGGTTTATTCGGCACCAACGGTTAATGGTGAAATTAAAGGTGGTCAATCTCAAATTACAGGAAATTTTACGGTTGAAGAAGCAAATGCTTTAGCAGCCGTATTAAGTGCAGGTAAATTACCAGCACCAGCCCGTATTGTTGAAGAAAGTGTAGTTGGTCCATCTTTAGGTCAAGAAGCAATTGACTCATCATTAATGTCTTTCGTTATTGCGTTGTTAGTGATACTTGTATTTATGTATATGTACTATAATAAAGCAGGTATGGTTGCAAATATTGCCCTAATAGCAAATATGTTCTTTATCATGGGTGGATTAACCAGTATGACCGCTGTACTCACGCTACCTGGTATTGCTGGTATTGTCCTCACGATTG
This sequence comes from Bacteroidota bacterium, assembly GCA_947487905.1. Taxonomy (GTDB): domain Bacteria; phylum Bacteroidota; class Bacteroidia; order B-17B0; family Aurantibacillaceae; genus UBA4416. The sequence goes on from CANLAV010000003.1 coordinate 36,200, forward strand.
GTTTGGCAGTAGATGCAAACATCTTAATTTTCGAACGTATACGTGAAGAATTAGCTTTGGGTAAAAATACATCAACAGCTATTAAGGAAGGATTTAAACACGCTATGAGTTCTATTATTGACTCCAATGCTACTTTAGCAATTTTAGCTATTATATTATATGTATTTGGTTCAGGTCCAATTCAAGGATTTGCAACTACCTTATTAATTGGTATTGGAGCATCTCTGTTTTCAGCTATTTTAATTACAAGAGTAATATTTGAATGGATGTTAGAGCGCAAAATGGAAATTCCATTTGATAATAGTATAACTCGTAACTCATTTAAAAATGTAGCCTTTAACTTTGTTGGTAGAAGAAAAGTTTATTATATGATTTCTGCAGCTATCATTGTTTTAGGAGCTGTGTTTTATGTTAAAAATGACGGATTTAAATTAGGTGTAGACTTCAAAGGTGGTAGAACTTATCAAGTTCGTTTTGAAAAAGAAATGGAAACTGAAAGCGTTAAAAAAGCGTTATCAAGTGTATTCAAAGACGCCTCTTTAGAAGTTAAAACGGTTGGAAGTGCTAACCAGTTAAAAATAACAACATCATATCGCGTTACAGATAATACTGCAACTGTAGATTCAGAAGTTGAAACAGCTTTAAATGAAGGTTTAAATACATTAAAAGTAAATCATGAAATTGTAAGCCAACAAAAAGTTGGGCCAACCATTGCAACTGATATTTTATACGGAGCTTATGGTGCTATTTTGTTTTCATGCTTACTAATGTTTATCTACATTTTAGTGCGATTCAAAAAATGGCAATATGGTTTAGGTGCGGTTGTTGCCTTATTCCATGATGTATTAGTTGTTTTATCTTTCTATACCATTTTAGATGGAGTTGTTCCTTTCTCTTTAGAAATAGGACAAGATTTTATCGCTGCAATCTTAACGGTTATGGGGTATACAATGACAGAAACAGTTGTCGTATTTGACCGTATTCGTGAACGTTTAGCTGAAAGCGGAAAATCAGATGTACAAGGTGAAGAACGTAATACATTAATAAATTATGCTTTAAATAGTACGTTAAGTCGTACCATTTTAACATCGTTAACAGTATTCTTCGTTTTATTAGTGATCTTTATTTTCGGTGGAGAAAGTATCAGAGGATTTATTTTTGCTTTATTAATTGGCCGTATCATTGGTACCTATTCATCATTATGTATTTCAACGCCAATTGTTGTTGACTTCGAAAAGAAAAGCTAAAAAATAATAATTAATAGTTTTTAAAAGGCCATTCATAACGAATGGCCTTTTTTTATCTCAAAAAAACAGCCTTTTACCTCATTTAATAAATACATAAATTCAAAACTAGTATTTTTATAAAAAGGATAAATGATTTCAACTATGAGCACTAAACACGTCTTACTACTATTTTTGTTTATAGTGTTTAAATGCGCTTACAGTCAACCTACAAAAAATATTAAGTTGACAATTCAACCTTACTTTGGAGATTTAGAATTCAAATTAAATCAAAACTATCATCAATCATCCATAAATGATAGCATTCAAATTGAAACACTGAAATTTTATATTTCGGGAATTGAACTATTAGATTCAAACAACGTTATTTGGAAAGAAAAAAATAGCTATCATTTAATCGATTTTGAAAATGAAAATTCTCAATCTATCCAATTACATATTCCTAAAAAAAGCCGTATTTCTAAATTAAAATTCAATATTGGCGTTGATAGCATCACCAGTAATTCAGGAGCACTGGGCGGAGATTTAGATCCGATTAACGGTATGTATTGGGCATGGCAAAGTGGTTACATTAATTTTAAAATGGAAGGAACTAGTCCAATTTGCGAGACTCGTAAACATAAATTTCAATTTCATCTTGGTGGATATAAGCAGCCATTTTATGCGATGCAACATATTACTTTGCCAATTTATCATTTAGATGATAACACACTTCAAATCAACTTTAACTTAGCACCAATTTTTAATAGTATTTCTTTAAAAGAAACTCATTCAATTATGATTCCTTGTAAAGATGGTATGAACTTATCAAAGGTTGTCGCTCAATTATTTTCTATTCATGCACTTTAAAAAAATACATATCATTTTTTATGTGCTGTTGATAGGCATCATTTCATTTGCCTTTATTTCAAAAGACACAACTCCTATTATTTTTACAATTCCTCAAAATTGGCCAAAACCACATTATGATTTTAGTAAAAATACATTAACAGAAGAAGGATTTCAATTAGGAAGGAATTTATTTTATGATCCCATTCTATCCAAAGATAATACCATTTCATGCGCTAGCTGCCATTTGCAAGCAACAGGTTTTACTCATACTGATCATGATTTGAGTCATGGTATTGAAGGTAAAATAGGTCAACGAAACTCATTAGCCTTAATGAATTTAGCTTGGCAAAAAAACTTTATGTGGGATGGTGGAATAACTCATTTGGAAGTACAACCACTTGCCCCCATTACTAATCATCTAGAAATGGATGAAAGTTTAGATCATGTTGTAAAAAAATTAAATGCTTCTGTGTATTATAAAACATTATTCAAAAACGCGTTTCATGATTCAGTCGTTACAGGACAAAAAACATTATTAGCCTTATCACAATTTCTTGTACAATTAAATTCATTCAATTCTAAATATGATAAAGTGATTCGTAAAGAAAAAGGAGTAACATTTACAGAACAAGAAAAAAGAGGTTTTACACTTTTTAAAAAAAACTGTGCTAATTGCCACAAAGAACCTTTATTTACAAGCGAAACATTTGAAAACATTGGATTGAAAGTTGACACAACGTTAACTGATCTTGGTAGAATGGCAATAACTAAAAATTCAAACGATTCGTTAAAATTTAAAATACCTACGCTACGCAATATTCAATTTACATTCCCCTATATGCACGATGGGCGATTTAAAAAATTATCGGAAGTCGTGAATCATTATTTAGGCGGTATTCAAAATAGTAAAACACTCTCTGAAAAATTAAAAGGAAAACCAATTTTATTATCACATGAAGAAAAGATAGATTTGGTTGTTTTTCTTTTAACACTAACAGACACTGAATTTTTATTTAACAAACGATTTACGTATCCAATAACACAAAAAAATAATTACTAACCAAAGAAATAAATTTATACACGACTAAAAAATCATTCTCTTATGAAAAAAATCAACTTGAAAACTCTAACAACATTATTTAGTGTTCTAGTTTTGTCCTTTGTTATAAAAGCTCAATCCTACAATACATTATGGATTCCAGATACATTAAGAGGCACAAACTTTAATCTTGCCTTAAAAGACACCTTTGCACAAATTGTAACAACTGGTAATCAAACGATTACAGGTGGAATAAATGGAAAAATATGGGGGCCAACTTTATTTTTCAATAAAGGAGATTCAGTACATTTCAATGTACATAATTATTTAAATGATTCTACAACCATTCATTGGCATGGCATGCATTTACCAGCTGTAATGGATGGCGGGCCTCATCAGATAATTCCTCCTGGTACCATATGGAAACCTTATTGGAAAGTAAATAATAACGCTGCCACATACTGGTACCATCCACATTTGCATGAAATGTCTGTCGATCAAATTACTAAAGGATTAGGTGGATTAATCATCGTTAGAGATAATACCGAATCGGCATTAGCTCTTCCCAGAAAATACGGTGTTGATGATATACCATTAGCAATAACTGATAGAAAATTTACAAACTTAAATCAATTTTCTATAGCACCTTATGGTGATAGTGTATTAGTAAACGCTACTTTAAGAGCACAATACAATGTGCCTGCCCAAGTTGTACGATTTCGAATTTTAAATGCAGCCATTGAACGCTCATATAACATAGGATTTAGTGACAATAGAAATTTTTCTATTATTACCTCTGATGGTGGTTTATTAAACGCTCCCGTTTCCGTTAACCGATACACATTACATGCTGGTGAACGTATTGAAATACTCGTTAGTTTTATTGGACAATTAGGTCAATCGTTTGATATGAAAGCATACAATACCGCACTATCAAATAGCATTGCAGGAGGTGAAACGTTTACAACAGGTCCTTTTGGTAGTTTTCTAAATCATAAAGATTTTACCTTACTTCATGTTAATGTAGTCGCTCAAACAACCACTCCAATTTTGACTATACCATCATCATTAACTACAAACACCTTATTAAGTGCTTCAAGTGCCGTAATAACAAGATCATTAACCATAAGTGATAGTGCTGGAGTAACCACACCAGTGATACTTGGTCCTAATGCATTTTTATTAAATCATAAATTATTTGATTTCAATTATATGAATTATACAGTGCCACTAAACAATACTGAAATATGGCAGATAACAAGTTCATCAGTATTTGGTCATCCATTTCATATTCATGATGTCGAATTTAATATCCTATCTGTTAACGGTGTTGCCCCCGCTGCTGCACAAGCTGGATGGAAAGATGTTGTATTCGTTCCAGGTAGAACAGGGCCTACAAATTCGGTTGTTAAATTTATTGCCAAGTTTGATGATTTTGCTGATGCAACTCATCCTTTTATGTTTCATTGCCACATCGCCCTGCATGAAGATGAAGGTATGATGGGGCAGTTTGTTGTTACAAATACTAATACAGCAATCGGAATGAATGAAAAAAACAAAGATGAAAAGGATTTTTTATTATATCCTAATCCTGCAAATGATAGATTATACATTTCATTTATTGATCCATCTATGGTTGCTTATTATATTAGAATAACCAATTCTGTCGGTAAAACAATTTACATGCTTCCTCGTCCCGAATTATCAAACGGACTTGATATTAGTAATTTATCACCAGGAATATATTTTATTCAATTAACAGATGACAAAACAAAATTAACAACAATAAAAAAATTTATAAAAGAATAATTAATGAAACTTTTAAAAACATTTTCAATTTTATCATTAAGTATTTTACTTATTTCAAATTATTTTTTAATTAATAGCTTTACTATTAAAAAATTTAGGGAAGAGATTAAAGATTTTAATTTAAAAAATACTGATGGGAAGTACATTTCATTAAAAGATTATAGAGATGCAAAAGGATTTATCATCGTGTTTACTTGCAACCATTGTCCTTTTGCGAAATTATATCCGCAAAGATTTAACGAATTAAATACAAAATACAAACCTTTAGGAATTCCATTAATAGCGATTAGTTCTACTGATACAATCATGTACGAAGAAGATACATACTCGAGGATGATAATGAAAGCATTAAATGAAAAATTTAATTTTCCGTATTTATTTGATGAAGAACAATTAGTTGCCAAAAATTTTAATGCTCAAAAAACACCACATGCATTTGTTATATGGAAGGAAAATGAAAAATGGATACTAAAATACAGTGGCGCTATTGACGACAATGGAGCTGAACCGAAAAAAGTTCAAAATCATTTTGTACGTAATGCAATTGAAGATTTACTAAATAATAGAGAAATTAAAATACCTGAAACGAAATCAATTGGCTGTCAAATTTATTTCAGAAAATAATTTAAATAACTTTTATAAAAAATAATTGCAATCTAATAAAAACCATAAAAAAAAATATGAAAACAAAAATCACATCACTACTAGGAGCAAGTATCATTGCTTCAACTTCATTGGCTCAAGTGAGTCCAGTCATTTCGTCGTGGCTCAGAAATACAACAGGGATTACTGGCCGTCATTACGTGAGCGGAAATTCAACACCCATTAATGATAGTTACTTAGCAAACGTGCAAAGTGTAAAATATTCTACAAACTTTGTTTACGTCAGCTGTACTGGTATTCCATCTTATGTTATTGGGCCCTATTTAGATGGCAATCCAAATCAAGGTGGTAACAACTCCAACATTTATAAAATTCCTTTAGTACCGGTTGCAAATACAGGTTCGTTATCGCCAACAACAGGAGGAACGATAGGTGTATTTATAAATGGCGTATCATTATTTGATTACAGAGATGGTGTATCATGGAAAAGTTCAACCAGTTCATTATGTGGTGGCCCTATAATGCCTCCTTGCACTGGAGATGGTGTTTGGAATAGAGATGCTGTAGTTGCTGAGCGTGCCGGATTTGATTGCGCAAAAGGACATCCAGCAATGACTAATTATCACCATCATCAAAATCCAAGTGCTTTTAATTTAGACTTAACTGTTATTTCAAGTATTTGTAATTTATATGCGTCAGATGCTTTATACGTTATTAATTCATCAGTTCATTCACCAATAATTGGATATGCCTATGATGGTTTTCCTATTTATGGTGCTTATGGTTATAAAAATGCTGATGGCTCAGGTGGTATTGTTCGCATGAAATCAAGCTTTAGCTTAAGGAGTATCACAACAAGAAACACATTGTATACAAGCACCGCAACAGTTACTCCTGGTCCTGCAGTGAGTACAACCTATCCTTTAGGTTATTTTAAAGAAGATTATCAATATGTTCCTACAACAACCTTAACGCCAGATTATTTGGATATACACAATGGAAGATTTTGTGTAACACCTGAATATCCGTTAGGAACTTATTGTTATTTCGCAACGGTAGATGCTAATCATAATTCTGCTTATCCTTATGTTGTTGGGCCAACTTTTTATGGTGTAAAAAATGTAAGCAAAGTAACTTCGATTACAGAAACTACAACGACATATACAGGAAGTGCAACCACTAGTTTACAAACTATAAATTTAGACGCAGCGATAAACATTTATCCTAATCCAAGTGCCGATTTAATTATGATTCAATCAAAAGAATTATTAAGTCATGATTTAAAAGTTGAGTTAAGTAATCTAACTGGGCAAATTGTTGCAAAGAAAGATTTTTACCAAGGCAGTACTATTTGTTATTTTGAAACAACGGGACTTTATAATGGTACTTATTTTTTAACTATCATTGACAATGGCATTAAAAAATCATTTAAAGTAATCATCAATAACTAAGGTAAAAAAACAAATTAAAAAAGCAGCATTGATTTATTCATGCTGCTTTTTTTTATTATTTATTATTGTAATTTCTTTCACCAAAAATAAGACTTCCAACTCTGATATGCGTTGAGCCTTGCTTTATCGCTATTCCGTAATCAGAACTCATACCTATGCTTAAAATAGGAAATTGAGGATACCTATTTTTAAATTGAAGAACATTTTTAAATTCGTTTTCAATTTGCACTTCATCGTCAGTGTTTGATGCCATGGCCATGAAACCTTGAATAGAAATATGTTTTAAGTCAAGGAAAGCGTTTGAAGTTAACAAAGCAGAAGCTTCTTCAAAATCTAAACCAAATTTCGTTTCTTCTTTCGCAATATACAATTGAAGTAAACAATTAATCACACGATTATTTTTCTTTGCTTCTTTATTAATTTCAGTCAATAATTTAATACTATCCACTCCATGAATCATATAAACAAACGGCGCGATATATTTCACTTTGTTGGTTTGCAAATGACCAATAAAATGCCAATTAATGTCTTTGGGAAGTTCAATATGTTTATCAACCAACTCTTGAACATAGTTTTCACCAAAATCTTTTTGACCAGCTTCGTATGCTTCTAATACAGATGTAATAGGTTTAGTTTTAGAAACAGCAATGAGCGTAACCTGCTGAGGTATAAGCGATTTAAGTCGTAGAATGTTTTCTGAAATGGACATGGATTTTAAAACTAATCTTCTAAACTATAAATAACTAAACCACTTCTCATTTTGGGTTCTACCCAAGTAGACTTAGGAGGCATAATGTGATTTGTATCTGCAATCCATTTCAAATGTTTCATTGTAATAGGATATAAACCAAATGCCACAGCGGCTTTACCTTCATTAACTTGTTTTTTAAGTGCTTCGCTACCTCTTACGCCCGGAACAAATCCAATTCGCTTATCCGTTTTTAAATCGTGAATGTCAAACAATGGCGATAAAATATACTTGGTTAAAATAGCAGCATCCAAACTATCAATAGGATCATTGGCATTAAAAATTTTATCTTTTACTTTGATAGAATACCATTTATTTTCAACATACATCGAGAACTCTTGTGCTTGAGTAGGTTTAAATTGCGAATCATGTATTTCAGTAACAGTAAAATTAGTTTTAAGATTATAGAGTAATTCGTTTAAAGACAATCCATTTAAGTCTTTCACAACTCGATTGTATTCGTATATTTTTAAATGATTTTCTGGAAAAAAAACACCTAAATAATAATTAAACGCTTCCTCACCAGTATATGATTTTTTTGTGGTTCTTTTTAATTTACCAAGTAAGGTTGATGATGCGGATCGATGATGACCATCAGCAATATAAATACTTGGGATGGCATTAAATCGTTCTGCAATTCTCTTCACAGTTTTTTTATGATCAATCACCCAAACTGTGTGCCGCACTTTATCAGTAGTAGTGAAGTCATAATCCGAACGTGTTTTAGCAATTTCATCTGAAATACTATCAATTTCAGCATCATTTGGATAAGAAAATAAAACAGGCTCTGCATTAAATTCACAAACTTCTAAATAATCTTTTAACTTTTCTTCGCGTTGGGTAATGGTTTGCTCATGTACTTTTATAATTCCTGAAATATAATCGTCAATACTTGTACAAGCAATAATTCCTAAATACTCATTTCCTTCTTTTATTTGTCGGTATAAATAATAACATGGATTTTCATCTTTTAAAAGAATATTTTCTCTTACAAATTTTTTAAAGTGTTTTTTTACTTTTTGCAAACGTTCTGAAGATCCAGGTTTTGTTTTAATACCGTCTTCAAAATCCGGGTTAATAACATGAAGAAAAGAAAATGGATTTCCCATTAATTTTTCGCGCAACTCAACCGTATTGTATCCATCAACAGAGCGTGAAGCTACAAGATGCACTTTATCATTTTGCGGACGAATAGCTTTAAATGGTATTACTTTTGCCATATAATCTTATTAAACTGAGTTTATTAAATCATATAAATTTAATAAAAAATAATAAACACTGTCATCATTTTTTTAAAGCCATGACATAAATTATAGAGGAGTCACATTGATTTGTCATTACATATAATGAGCTAAACATTCAATTGATTAAGATGAATCATGCTTTGTATTCTAAAAAAATTGTAGATTTATCTATAAAAAAACTACTATGATAAAATACATCAGTGTGACTTTCATTGCCATTTTTTCTTTACAATCAATGGCACAAAAAAAAATAACCTCAAAGGATTCTTCGCTTTTAAATTCTTCCGTTGTAGGTGGTTTAAATTTTAGGCTTGTTGGTCCTTCGCTCACATCAGGCCGTGTTTCTGATATGGCTATCGATCCTAATAACCCAAATGTTTGGTATGTTGCTGCTGCTTCTGGCGGTGTTTGGAAAACAACTAATCATGGTACCACATTCAATCCTATATTTGACAACTATGGTTCATTTTCTATAGGATGCGTTAAACTTGCGCCAAGTAATGCAAATACAGTTTGGGTTGGAACAGGAGAAAACAACAATCAACGTTCGGTGGCCTATGGAGATGGTATTTATAAGTCAACTGACGGCGGAAAAAGTTTTAAAAATATGGGTTTAAAAAACTCTGAACATATTGGAAATATTGTCATTCATCCAACCGATGAAAATACACTTTGGGTAGCAGCTTATGGTCCGTTATGGAAATCTGGTGGAGAGCGTGGTATTTACAAAACAATAGATGGTGGAAAAAATTGGGAACGTGTTTTACATATTTCTGAAGAAACAGGATTTGCTGATCTTATTATAGATCCAAAAAATCCAACTATTTTATATGCTACATCACATCAGCGTCGCAGACATGAATGGACATACATTGGTGGTGGGAGTGAATCTTCCATTTATAAAACAACGGATGGAGGAAAAACTTGGCAACCAATTATTAATGGATTACCTCAAAATGAAATGGGAAGAATTGGAATAGCAGTTTCTCCAGTTGATGAAAATTATGTATACGCCATTGTGGAGGCAAAATATGATAAAGGAGGTTTTTTTAAATCAACAAATAAAGGTGCTAGTTGGGAAAAAATGTCGAATTACAATACCAGTGGGAACTATTATCAAGAAATAAATTGCGACCCAAAAAATCGCGATAAACTATTTGTTATGGATACTTGGTTACACCATACTATTGATGGAGGTAAAACATTTGTCAGTACAGGAGAAGATTTAAAACATGTGGACAATCATTGCATCTGGATTAACCCATCAAATACTGACCATTGGGTAGTTGGATGTGACGGAGGTATTTATGAAACATATAATCATGCGAAAGATTGGAAATATTATGCAAATCTTCCTATTACTCAATTTTATAAAGTTGCAACAGATAACGCTCTCCCATTTTATACTATTTATGGTGGCACACAAGATAATAATTCAATGGGTGGCCCATCTGCAACCATCAATAATGCAGGAATTTTAAATTCTGATTGGTTTATCACATGTGGTGGTGATGGATTTGAATCTGCTATCAATCCTACTAATCCAAATATTGTTTTTTCACAATCACAATACGGAGGCTTGGTTCGTTATGATAAACTTACTGGCGAAAAAATTTCTATACAACCATTACCATTAAAAGGAGAAGCTGGATACCGCTGGAATTGGGATGCGCCATTATTAGTTTCGCCACATGATCATCATACACTATACTTTGCAGCTAATAAAGTATTTCAAACACAAAATGATGGAGATGATTGGAAAATAATTTCATCTGATTTAACCCAACAATTAGATAGAAATAAATTAAAAGTAATGGGGCAAGTTTGGTCAATTGATGCTGTCATGAAAAATCAATCAACTACCATTTATGGAAATATCATAGCATTAGATGAATCACCAAAAAAGAAAGGACTCTTATACGCAGGAACAGACGATGGATTAATTCAAATAACAGAAAACACAGGCGCTACCTGGACAAAAATAGAAACATTTATTGGCGTGCCAAAAAACACGCGTGTTAATATGATATCCGCTTCATTGTTCGACGAAAATGAAGTATTTGCCGTATTTAACAATCATCGCTCTGGCGATTTTAAACCCTATGTTTTAAAAAGTATTGATAAAGGAAAAACTTGGGTGAACATAACAGGCAACTTGCCGATCAGAGAATCAGTGTATTGCATTAAACAAGATTTTGAAGATCCAAATTTACTTTTTGCTGGCACTGAATTTGGAGCATACTTCACCAATGATGGCGGAAAAAACTGGTTCAAATTAAATGGATTGCCAACCATTGCCGTGTATGATTTTGATATTCAAAAACGAGAAAATGATTTAGTGGCAGCTACATTTGGAAGAGGTTTTTACGTGTTAGATAATTACTCGCCATTACGTCAATTACAAAAAGAAACCTTAGCACAAAAAGCTTTTTTATTTCCTGTAAAAGATGCTTTGCTTTATGTTCCATCTTCGCCACTAGGTTTAACAGGAACAGGTTCTCAAGGAGCTGATTTATGGGCTGCTCAAAACCCCCTGTTTGGTGCCACTTTTTCTTTATATATGAAAGATGAGTTTAAATCATTAAAAAGCATCCGACAAGAAAAACAAGAGCAATTAGAAAAAGAAAAAAAAGATAACGATTATCCAAGTTTTGATGAATTAAAAAAAGAAGAACAAGAAGAATCAACTCAACTTATTTGGGTTATAAAAGATGAAACGGGCAAAGAACTAAAAAAATTAATTAGTTCGCCGTCAAAAGGAATCAATCGCATCAGTTGGAATTTAAGAATGGAAACAACAAGTCCGTTAAACCCAAACAAACCAAAGCCCGGACGCTATGAAAGCAGTGATGATGGTCATCTGGTTATGCCAGGAAAATATACTGTTGAAATATATCTTTTAAAAAACGGAGTAACAGAGAAAATAATTTCTGAAACATCATTTCTTGTTAAAGGTTTAAATAGTCAAATAAAAAATAACAATGAAAATATTACTTTAACCAATTTTAAAAATGAAGTTGCCGAACTCAACCGAAGTATTAGTGGTTCAGAAAGGCTAATGAATGAATACAAAGAAAAAATGGAATTCATCAAATTAGCGCTTACCTCCTACCCTAACACAGATTTGAAATTATTAGCAGAGTTAAGAAATATAAAATTAGCCTTACATGATTGTGAAGTATTGTTTTATGGTGATGGAATAAAAGCATCCAAAGAATTTGAAACGCCCCCGAGCTTTACCAATCGATTAGGAAATGTAACCTATCAATTATATGAAAGTACAGCTGGTGTAACGACTACACAAAAAGAAAACATTAATATCGTAAGAGAAGAATATCAATTGTTTAGATCAAAATTAGATTTAATTATTACACAATTAAAAACAATTGAAAAAACATTAGATTCCTCTAACATACCATATATTAAAGGTAAAGACGAGAAATGGAAACAGCATTAATCATTTAGATAACACCTAAAATAAAAAATCCTAACTGATATATCAATTAGGATTTTTTTAATAAAAACAACCTACCTACTAATAGTAAATAGCTCTTCTAACTTCAGAAATGTATTTAGAAAAGCGTATTACTTGACGAGTGTAACCATATTCGTTATCATACCAAATATATAATACAATGCTTTTTTTATCAGGAGAAATAATGGTTGCATTGCTATCAAACACAGATGGACAAGGATTTCCTACGATATCAGAAGATACTAATTCGTTACTAAACGCAAATTGAATTTGTTCAACCAATGCGCCATTTAATGAATAGTTTCTAACGATTTCAGTCACCTCTTCACGTGTTACTTCTTTATTAATATTTAAATTTAAAATAGCTAATGATACATTTGGCGTTGGTACACGCACAGAGTTAGCCGTAAATTTACCAGACAAATGCGGTAATACTTTTTTCAACGCACTTTCTGCACCTGTTTCGGTAATTACCATGTTTAATGCCGCAGAACGACCACGACGCGATTTTTTATGGTAGTTATCTAATAAATTTTGATCGTTTGTATAAGAGTGAACCGTTTCAATATGTCCTTTTTGTATTCCTAATTCTTTATCTATGATATAAAGAATAGGCATAATAGCATTTGTTGTACATGAAGCTGCAGAAAATATCTTTTGTGTAGCTAAATCTACGGTTTCATGATTGACACCATGCACGACATTTGGAACATTACCGGAAGCAGGAGCAGTTAACAATACTTTTTCAATTCCTTTCGCTTTTAAATGTCTACCTAATTCAACATCATTTCTGTAAACTCCTGTATTATCTATCAATAAAGCGTTATCAATTCCATACATGGTATAATCAACATCTTCAGGATTTTTCGCATCAATCATATGAACGGTATGTCCATTAATAATCAACGCTTTGTTTTCTAAATCTTCGATAACTGTACCCGGGAAATTACCATGAACAGAATCTGTTCGAAGTAAGTCGGCGCGTTTTACAATTTCCTCACTGCTATTACCACGTGTTACAATAGCGCGTAAACGTAATTGTTCTCCTTTACCAGCTTGTGAAATGATTTCGCGTGCTGCTAATCGACCTATTCTTCCAAAACCAAACAATACAACGTCTTTTGGGGTATGTGTTGTAGTTACATTGATTAAATTTTTTAATTTATCATTAATAAATTCGTTAGCTGTTTTATAATTTGATTTTTCTTGTTGGTATTCAAATGCTAATTTTCCAATATCAATTCGTGACGCGCATACATTTGTATTTAAAATAATGCTCGCTAATAAACACGTATCATTTACTGAAATTGATTTTTTTACAATATCTTTTGCATATAAATGCAAACTCATAATTTCGCTGGCACTTCTATCAACTAACTGATTTCTAAATAATATTAATTCAATTGATTTCTCAAACCATAATTTTCCAATTGTCCCGATTAAATCAATCGCCGCTTTTTCTTGATTAATCCAGTCATTTAACTGATTTTCATAGGCTTCATTTGCTTTTTCTTGAATGCTCATTGTATTTCTTTGTTTTATTTATTTGTATTAATATTCATCTTAATGATCATCATCACTGGCGTAATCTTCTGGAACTTCATGTTCGTCTTCATCTTCATCGTTTTCAAATCCTTCCTCTTCATGTTCAGCATCTTCACCCTCTTCTGCTTCTAAATGATTTAAATCACCATCATCAATGCCATTGGTGTCATTTTTTATCGCTTTATAAATTTCACTTTCTTCTTGAATATCAGGCTCATTTAACATCGAGGCAATTAATTGATCGGTTGTTAATTCTTGATTGGCCATAGCAGTTTGTTTGTATTGTTTTGGAGAAGCTCCTAAACTTTTTACACAAAGTGGATAAACACCTTTTGGATTATCAGGCAAAATTTTCATCAATTCAATACAAAACGACCACTTCACATTTGGGTCGAATACATACATAAATCGCTGACGAGGTTGGTCAATATACTTTGCAATTTTTGTAGACGACATTAATCTTTTTGATGGAACACCTTTTTTAATTTCATCATCATCCAAAGGCATGTCATCTTCTTTAAGTGTTATTTCTTGATCTTTTCGCCAATAATCATCACTTACAAAAAAAGAAGCTGAGTGTTTTTTATCAAATTTATAGGCCTCTTGAATGGCATCATGAAAATTCTCAAACGTTTGTCCAGATAGTATTTCTATTTCTCGATAAATATCTTCATTGTCCTCAACAAAAATTTTAAATTTATAAACTGCCATACTATCTCAATTATTTTTTAAATCTTTCTGCTAATACCAAATCTTTACTGCCAGAAGAATAATCATAAAATCCTTTTCCTGATTTAGCACCCAAATGACCAGCCATAACCATATTGACTAATAATGGGCACGGGGCATATTTAGGATTTCCAAATCCATCTTGCAATACTCGTAAAATATTTAAGCACACATCTAAGCCAATAAAATCAGCTAATTGCAATGGTCCCATTGGATGAGCCATTCCTAATTTCATAACTGTATCAATTTCTTCCACACCAGCAACTCCTTCATATAAGGTTATGATGGCTTCGTTAATCATTGGCATTAAAATTTTATTTGCTACAAATCCTGGGTAATCATTTACTTCAACAGGCACTTTATTCAATTTTTTTGAGGTGGCCATTACTAATTCGCAAACCTCATTACTTGTTGAATAACCACGAATCACTTCAATTAATTTCATAACAGGAACTGGATTCATAAAGTGCATTCCAATGACTTTATCGGCACGTTTTGTTACAGCTGCAATTTGAGTAATGGAAATAGAAGATGTATTACTTGCTAAAATGGTATGAGGTGGACAAAGTTCATCTAATTGTTTGAAAATAGACATCTTTACATTCACGTTTTCACTCGCTGCTTCCACAACTAAATCAGCCGTTTTAACACCTTCTTCTAAAGAAGTCAATGTTTTAATATTGTTTAAAGTAGCAGTCTTTTCAACCTCTGTTAAAGCGCCTTTAGCTACTTGCCTATCCAAATTTTTTGTAATAGTGGCAATGGCCTTTTGCAAGGCTTGTTCGTTAATATCCACTAAATTAACATGGTATCCAAATTGAGCAAAAACATGGGCAATTCCATTTCCCATAGTTCCACTTCCTATAACTGTAATATGTTGCATAGTTTATTAATATTATTATTGAACTGCAAAACTAATTTCTCTTTACCATAAATACAAAAAGAGTTTTAAACGTTTGTTTTAAAATTGTGCATATTATTATTCAGATAATTTAAATACTTATTCTCAATAATTAAGTTAAACTTATATATTTGTAAAAAAATTTAAAAACTATGAATTTTCCATCAGAATTAAAATACACAAAAGACCATGAATGGGTTCGTGTTGAAGGTAATGAAGCAACTATTGGTATCACTGATTTTGCTCAAAAAGAATTAGGAGATATTGTTTACGTAGATGTAACTACACTAAACGAAACCGTTGCTAAAGAAGATATATTTGGCTCGGTAGAAGCGGTTAAAACAGTATCGGATTTATTTATGCCAATTAGTGGTACAGTTTTAGAGATAAATAGTGATATCGATTCGAATCCGGAATCAGTAAATACTGATCCATACGGAAATGGTTGGATGATTAAAATATCAGTAGATAATGAAGCTGAATTAGCTGATTTATTATCTTCTGACGATTACAAAACATTAATTGGTGCTTAATTATAAACTATATTAATATTAAACCTTCTACTTATATGAGTAGAAGGTTTTTTTTGCTATGAAGAATTATTTCATTAAAAAATCAACGCTATTAGCGCTCAGCTGGACATTGATTATATTTATCCTTTGTTGTACACCAGGAAAATTCATTCCTCATTCTAATTGGCTAGAATTGTTGAGTTTCGATAAATTAGTTCATGCCAGCATGTTTTTTATCCTTACCTCATTTTGGAACTTCGTCCTCATAAGAAATAAAAAAATAACCTCATTTTACAAACTGGTTATTTTAATTGGCTGCATCAGTTATGGTGGTTTATTAGAATGGATGCAATCCTTTTATTTTAGCGGTAGAAGTGGTGATTGGTATGATTTTATAGCCAACACATTCGGTGTACTTTTGGCTTGGTTTGTTTTTCGAAAAATAAATAACCTCCAAAACCTTTAAAAATCATTATAAATTGTGTGTAATTTGTAAATTAAATTTACAATTAATACTTAAATTTGTCCTCTAATATTTTTATTTACCATGTCATCTCAAACTGAACATATCAAATGCCTTATCATAGGCTCTGGACCTGCGGGTTATACAGCTGCTATTTATGCAGCTCGCGCTGATTTAAAACCAATTGTTTATACTGGATTAACACCTGGTGGACAATTAACTGAAACCACTGAAGTGGATAATTTTCCAGGTTATCCTAAAGGAGTTACAGGACCTGTATTAATGGAAGATCTAAAAACGCAAGCTGAACGCTTTGGTACACAAGTTAGATTTGGCCTAGCAACAAAAGCTGATTTAACATCAAACCCAAAACGTATTTGGATTGATGAAACCACCGAAATAACTGCCGATAGCGTTATTATTTCAACGGGTGCATCAGCAAAATGGTTAGGATTAGAAAATGAAACACGCTTACGAATGAATGCTGGCGGCGTATCTGCATGCGCAGTTTGCGATGGATTTTTTTACAAAGGTCAAGATGTGGTTATTGTTGGCGCTGGAGATACAGCTGCTGAAGAGGCAACTTATTTATCCAAACTTTGCAACAAAGTGTATATGATTGTTCGTAAAGGCGAAATGCGTGCTAGTAAAGCCATGCAAACGCGTGTTATTAATACACCAAACATTGAACTTATCTATAATAGTGAAACGCTTGATATATTGGGACAAGATGGTGTTGAGGGTGTGATTATAAAAAACACAACAACCAACGAAGAAAGAACATTAAAAGTATCAGGTTTTTTTGTAGCTATTGGACATAAACCAAACACTGATATTTTTGCAGGACAAATTGAGATGGATGAATTAGGCTACATAGATATAATTCCTGGTTCAACCAAAACAAAATTAAAAGGTGTATTTGCAGTTGGAGATTGTGCTGATAAAACGTATCGTCAAGCTGTTACAGCTGCTGGAAGTGGTTGTATGGGCGCATTAGATGCTGAAAGGTATTTGGCAAGTGAAGGTATTCATTAATCGCTACAATATAAGTATCATGTCGAAGAAGTTTAATTCAAAAAAATATGTCAAACTTCTTTAGATTCGCTTTACACATATTAGTTTTTAGTTCGTATTACGATGGATTAGCACAATCTATTTCAACTAAAAACGAAAACTCTAAATTATATAAGTCGGAGGAAGTATTAGATGTTGATTATGGAATAACCATGTACAATCATTTAATTTTATCAATTGGCGGAGATTCGGTAAGATATACAAAAGACCATTTTAAAGTAAATGGTTGGAAAGAAGATTTGTATGAAAACGGATCTGTTTTGCATAAAGGATTTTATGTAGATGGCAAAATTAAAATTTTCAAAAACTATTATTTAAATGGTTCTATAGAAAGAAATTTCATTGAATTAGATTTAAATAAAAGTAAACTAGAACTATTTTACGAAGATGGAAAACAAAAATCAGTGATTTTATATTACCAAGGTAATTCACAAAATCAGTATGATTATTTCAGAAACGGCAATCCAGAATACATCGAAGAAAACGATAAACATCTTGAATTTTTATATAAAAGAAATTCATACTTCGAAAATGGCATACCTGAATCGTTATTTGAGTTAATTGACAAAAAACAGAAACGATATTCAAAAAAAGAATTTTTTATAAATGGTAAATTAAAAGAAGAAGGCTTTATGATTTTCAGGAAAGACATGAATGATTATCAAAAAGATGGGATTTGGAATTACTTTGATCAAGCAGGAAAATTAACTAACACAGAAACTTATTACAAAGGCGAATTATTATAAATAAAGTTGTTTAAATAAAAAACATCCTAAAATAGTAGGATGTTTTTTATTTAAATTATACAACTCTTAACTTCTTGCGGAGAAGGTGGGATTCGAACCCACGATACAGTTTCCCGTATACAAACTTTCCAGGCTTGCTCGTTCGACCACTCTGACACCTCTCCGTTTTTTTTGAGCAGCAAATGTATTAAATAATTGGATAGCTTTTTGATTTTAATTTGAATAAATGAATCTAAATAATATTCACTTCTCTTTCCAAATCAATTCCATATTTCTGTTTAACCGTTTCTAATACATGCGTTGATAAATCAAACATTTGATTCCCTGTTGCTGTTCCGTAATTTACGAGCACAAGTGATTGTAATTGATGAACACCTGCATCACCTACTCTATAGCCTTTTAAACCTGCTTGTTCAATTAACCAACCTGCTGCTAATTTATAGTTTTTATTTTCTAATGCATAAGCAACTAAGTTTGGGAATTCATTTTTTAATCGCAAGTAAGTTGCTTCATCAACTTCCGGATTTTTAAAAAAGCTACCCGCATTCCCAATTTCTTTTGGATTAGGTAACTTACTACTTCTAATCGTTATAATGGCTTGAGCGATTGATTTAAGAGATAAATTACTCACTTGCATATTATCCAATTCTTGTTTAATAGCACCGTATTCGATTTGAAATGTTGGAACTTTTGTCAAGCGAAATGTAACAGACGTAATGATAAACTGATTCTTTAACTGTCTTTTAAAAACACTTTCTCTGTAACCAAATTCACAATCTGGTTTAGTAAATGTTTTAAGTTGTCCCGTTGCTAATTCAACGGCTTCTAATTCAAAAAAAGTGTCTTTTATTTCTACACCATAAGCCCCAATATTTTGCATAGGACTAGCACCTGTGCAACCTGGAATAAGTGCTAAATTTTCGATACCACCATAATTTCTATCAATACACCACATGACGAATTCGTGCCATACAACGCCCGCAGCACATGTTACCCATACAAAGTCTGCATCTTCATTTATTTTCTCAATCCCCTTTAATTCATTTTTTATCACTAACGCATCCACGTTTTTTGTAAGCAATAAATTACTTCCACCACCTAAAATGAAATGATTGTTTTTTTTAAATGAATCGCTCTCAATCAACTCAATAATTTGATTTACTGTGTTGACCTTAGCAAAAAATTTTGCATGTGATTCAATACCAAATGTATTTAAAGATTTTAAAGAGAAATTTGAAATGATTTCCATACTATAAAAATAAAAAAAAGCCTTATGATAAGGCTTTTAGTTTGATTTACTTTTTAATAATGACTTGTTGGTAATGCGAATTAACAAAATTCGTCATACACCATTTTCAAATGCTCAGAAATCATAGCTGCTGTGCGACCTTCAATATTATGACGCTCAACAAAATGAACTAATTCACCATTCTTAAATAATGCAATGCATGGTGAAGATGGCGGATAAGGTGCAAAATGTTGTCTTGCTTGATTAACAGCATCTGTGTCAAACCCTGCAAAAACAGTTGTTAGTTTACTTGGTTTTTTTGCATGATCAAGGCTCATCTTAACGCCTGGACGACAAGCTCCTGCTGCACAACCGCAAACAGAATTTAAAACCATTAATACAGTTCCTTCATTTTTTAAAACTTCATCAACTTGTGCTGGTGTTGTTATATCTTCAAAACCTGCGCTGACAAGTTCTGCTTTCATTGGTAATACGAGTGCTTCTGGATACATATGTTTTTTATTTAAATTAATTTTCTGTAAAGGTATATACTTTTTTAATAGTAAATCGTTTTTTTAAAATTTAGCTTGTAATCCAATTCCAAAATTAACGCCGCCACCTTTTAAATCTAAAATATCATTTGCTTGACTCGTGGAGTTGGTGAAATCTATGTTCGTATAATTATAATTTAAATACGATAAATTCACAAACATACCAACGTGATTTCCAAAATAGAAGCGTGGCTGTATATGAAAATCAAGGACTGATCCTCCACCATTTGCTTCTGTAATACTAGCATCTCGAGCCTCCCAATTTATTTGAGAATACCCAAGATTAAATCCTGCCAACATATCAAAATGCTTCGTGCGAGCAAAGTGAACGTTTACGAAAATAGTGCCATCAAACGATTTTACAGATGGTTTATTTCCTATAATCGAATCCTTTTTCGTGAAATAATCAACCAATTGTACTTTTGCACCAAAGCCCAACCAATTTCTGATTCCACGCTCGTATTGCAAACTCAACGATTTATTGGCTGCCTTACTTGTGCTAGACAAACTAGAGGAGTTTATTTTTGAAACGTAATCATATACGCCTAAGTCAGCTCCTGCTGAAATGACATTTGTACCACGCTCAAAACTTTTTTGTGCATTAACTTGAATTACATTCAATAGTAATGCTATTGCAATTATTTTTTTCATGGTTTAAATCTACTTTATTTTTGTGTAATTAAAAATTCAGTTCGTCTATTTTTTATTCGACCTGCATCAGTCGTATTGTCTCCAATAGGTTTACTCGAACCATATCCTTTTGCTAGAATACGTTTTCCATTGATTCCTTTTTCTTCCAAATACGCTTTTACAGTAAAGGCTCTATTAGCCGATAAAGCCTGATTTCCTGCAACGGATCCAACATTATCAGTATGTCCTTGTATCTCGATATGGATACCAGGATTGTCATTTAAAAATTCGAGAAATGATTCTAAAACGACAAATGATTCTTTCGTTAGTTCAGCCGAATTGGTATTATAAGACAAATTATTAATAACAAATGAACTGCCTGTTTTTACTTCGTCTACTTCCATTCGGATAGGTTTTGGCGCAACCATATCAGATACACTTACGATCTTTGAACTAAAAGCATAATCATTTTTTTTAATGGTAATTAATAAATCATCTTTCGATTTTACTTTAACAGCCGC
>CANLAV010000004.1 GCA_947487905.1 Bacteroidota bacterium
ATCGCTCGTATTCAGTATTGCGTTTGGTATTGCCACAGACGATACCATTCATTTTATTTCTAGATTAAAAATAGAATTAGCTTACGGAAAATCGTTAGTGTATGCTTTTAAACGAACCTATTTTGAAACAGGAAAACCAATAGTATTGACAACGTTTATTTTAATAGGAGGATTTGTGAGTTTAATGATTAGTGATTTTCAAAGCACATTTTATTTTGGTTTTTTAATTTGCATAACCATTATTATAGCCGTCATTGCCGATTTATTTTTATTGCCCGTTTTATTATTTTGGATTCTTGGTAATAAAAAAAGTAATTCAAATAAAAAGCTCCGTTAAAACAGAGCTTTTTATAGTTTTTATTTACTTAATAATGTAACGTGTCCTACTTTTTCGTAATCTTTTCTATTGAAATCACTAAACGTTATTCGATAAACATAAGCATCAGATTTTAAAAGATCTCCGCTATTACTTTTACGACCATTCCAAGATTTATTGATATCATTGGATTTAAATACTTCTGTTCCCCAGCGGTCAAAAATACTAATATTAAATGTCGAATAATCAACGCCAGAATCTGGTATAAAAATTTGAAACACATCGTTCAATCCATCTGCATTACCTGGTGTAAATGAATTAGGAACATAAATAACCACATCAGGATTTACAGTTATATATTTTGAGATTGTGTCCATACAACCATACACATTAGTTGCTATGAGCGTAATCATAAACTGACCTGAATTAGGAAATAGGTGATCTGTGTTTACTTGTGTTGATGTTGCTTCCCCAGCAATATCCCATGAATATGTATTAGCATTTAAAACCGTAGAATTATTTGTGAATGATATTTGACCATCTACAACTGTAGTAACCTCAGGGCTTGCATAAAAAGAAGCAACTGGAAGCGAATAATTAGAGACCGCAAACGATGCAATCGTTGTATCTCTACAACCATAGTTGTCAATATATGTTAATGATGCTGTGTATGTTCCAGCATAAATATAAGGATGAGACACGTTTAATCCCGTCATGATAGGAGAACCATCTCCGAAATCCCAAGATACCGTTCCTGTTGAAACAGAATTCGTGAAGTAATTTATATACAATGGATAATTACATCCATCCGTTTTATCAGATAAAATATTCGCCTCGGGCTTATCAATAACAAATACCGTTGTACTTTGAACATCAGGACAAAGTGTAGCTGTTGGTAAAGATGTTGTTGTATAAATTAGTGTATTGTTTCCTGTCAATGCCAATGATGGATCAAACACGTTTCCGGTAACTCCAGTTCCAGCCCATGTTCCTGTTGTAAACTGAGCAATAGCACTTAAATTTACTAATGGATTATAATCACAATATGGTCCTAAAGTTCCTGTTAAGGTCGCAGGAACAAAATGCTCAACGCTCACCATAATAGAATCTTTCTTTACACACGGCCCACTTGTTAGGGTATAAAAAAGTTGATTATTTCCAATCAAACTGGCGGATGGTGAAAATAATCCACTAGACGTAATTGATGAGGCAGAAGTTGTCGACGTCCAAATACCACCAAGAGGATTTACAGTCATACTTTGCGCTGCAAAATTATCACAATAAGGTCCTCCCATTGAAATCGTTGGTTGAACCACAGAACTAACTGAAACAACAATACTAGAAGTTGACGGACACAATGTTACTGTTGGCAAAGAATTTGTTAAGTGCGTGACTGTAAATGTGCCTGCTCCAGAAACGGAAGGGTCGAAAATACTTCCTGAAACGCCCGTTCCTAACCAAACACCTAATGAACTCGTTGAAATAGTAACTAAATCAATGGTTGGATTTGAAATACATTGAGGAATGATTGAACCTGTAAACGATGAAGGAACAAACTGTTCTACATTCATCACAATGGAATCACGCTTTAAGCAACCATTATTTGAAGCTAAAACATAAACTTTAATGGCGCCTAATCCAGATATACTTGGATCAAAAACACCTGTGACTGAATTTGTAATTCCTGGTCCTGTCCACGTGTTAGTTACAACACCAGTTGTTGTGCCTGTATAAGCAATCGACAAAGTTGAGGCCGAAAAGTTTGTGCAAAAAGGTGCGGATGAACTTAAAGTTGTTGTAAATGCAGGCGTCACTGTAATTCTAACTGTATCTATTTTAGGACACGCACTTGTTCCTATTGGCGAAACCGTAACCGTATACTGAATGTTAGACGTAACCCCAACAGCCACGGGGTTTTTAATGGTTGTACTACTTAAAAAAGTTGAAGGGGACCATGAATAGGTAAAACTTGCAGGGTTTTGCGTGCTTGTGCAATTACCAAATTGAGTATTTGGAAGCCTCATTCCTGTTAACCAAATAGATGTACCTGGGGTCGCAGGGCCACAAGCAATAGTAACGTCACTATAAAAAACCTTACTAGCATTGTAAGGCATTAATGTAGATGGGGTAATACAATTTGATGTGAAAGCCGATGTGATTGAATAACATGTTTCTAAAATAATATTTGAAACACCATCCCATTCGTAAGCTTGATTAAAATTATGTGTATTCCATCCCGTAACAACATTATACATTGGAGTTGTATATACTTGCACTAAGCCTGTTTCGAATGCTTGAGTTGTTGGTAAAGTTGCTAAACTTGTGCACTTCATACGAATCGTATAGTTAGGATAATTTGTTGTTCCATTAATGGAGTTAACAAAAAATGCGGCACTAGATATCTTTCCAGGCACAACGCCTGCAGCTAATAAATCAACAGCTCTATACAAAAACTGATGCCTCGCATTTTTATAAAAATTTCCATAAGGAGCAGGCCAAGATGTTGTTCCGTTTACTGTTGTTCCTGTTCCAATTTGAATCGTGGATGGCGAGGAACAACTTGTTGAGGCAAGTCCACATGTTGTTGGAGCGCCATTTAAAAAATTGACATTTAACTGCACGTTTCCACCGCCACACAGCACCGTATCATTTAATGGTGTTGCACTAAAATTAGCAGCTGATATGGGTAAAATAGTAATTGAAACAGGTGCAGACTGCTTTTTACATCCCAATGGACTAACCGCTTGAAGTGTATAAGTATAAATTCCAGGCGTATTATAGGTTCCTGTTGGAGCTGCTGTATTCGTTGAACTTAAAGCAGCAGAAGGCGCCCACGTGTAAGTATATCCGGCTAAAACAGGCGTTACTGTTGATGTAAATTGAACTGAACTACTTAAACAACTATTCCCAACATTAGCACTAGCGGTTAAAGAAAAATCAGGAGCAACCCTAATGACAACAGTATCTGCGTTTACACAATTAATTGCTCCATTGGTATGTAATACATAGGTTTGTGTTGTGACTGGAGAAACAACTGGGTTTTGACACGGATTACAACTAAAGGCGGGACCGACAGGAACTGTTGCGCCGCTTAGATATTTCCATGTAAACAAAGCGCCTGGCCCAGAACTATTTATAGTGACAGATTGTGTTCCACATATGGTTAAATCAGGCCCAGCATTGGCGGCAGGCAAAACATCTATCATATATGTATAATACTGCGCGCCCGGCACAGGGCAAGCGTTATCCTTAATAATTACGTTAAAATTT
Source organism: Bacteroidota bacterium (assembly GCA_947487905.1). GTDB lineage: Bacteria > Bacteroidota > Bacteroidia > B-17B0 > Aurantibacillaceae > UBA4416. The sequence continues at coordinate 3,587 of CANLAV010000004.1, forward strand.
GTATTTGAATTAGCGGTGCCAACACCAGGTGTCCAACAGATATGAACCGTTAAAGAATTTATAGTAGAATATGAAACGGTATAGGTTGCGCCGGGCAAAGCCGTTAATAAATTTGGAGAAGAAAACTTAACAGAATCTCCTGGATTTGGGTCTGTAAAGTTGATATCAAAACAGAAAGGAACCCCTTCACAAATTTGTAAATTATAAGGGGTTAAAGTACTTGTCGTGCCCGCGGTAGGATTAGAAACAGTTCCTCCACTACACCCTGTCGTTAAGTTCGAACAGTTAATGACCACAACCTGAATATCCCTCATCACCGTACCAACAATATTCCCCATCGCATCATATTCTGTAACACGAACAACAACTACAAAATCGCCTAATGCGTTTGGCGTAAAATTAACCTGACCCGTTACGGCGTTTATAGTAATACCAGATATTGGCGCTAATCCTGTATAAGTACCGGAATAATTAACAAAAGTAGTAACCGTTTGGTAGGCGCTTACTAAAGCATAAGAAAGAGTATGTCCATCGTTTTCAACAACACCTAAATTAAAACAAGCGGGTTGGTTTAAACAGAAATATGGTAACGGAGGAGCCGTAAAATAAGGAGAGTTATTTGTTGGTGCTGCTACATTGTTTAAAGTTGCAAACTGATAATAACTTGCACCTGTTCCTCCTGTTAAATTAGTTATACTTCCTCCACGGCAACAGCTTCCTAAACCAAATGTCCAGCTATTACAAGCCATTGGCAAGGTAATCGTTCCTACATAATCAATTCTTTTTTTACAAGATAAAGTATACCCAGGACAAACGCCAGCGACACTTACACCTGCGCCAGGAGTTAAAGTGCTTTGATACACTGTAACATTTATAGCATTACCACAGCCTGTTGCAGCGATAACCTGCGAAGCGCCTGGATTAAAACCGCCAATACAATCCCAATAATAACTTAACTTTAATTGATACACGTTTCCGCCTAAAGAGGTGTAAGTGATTTCACCTCCTGCAATGTGGTTTGAAAATCCTTTAAAAGAAATTAAAATTAATAGTAGTAGAATTAAGCGTTTCATTTATTAAAATTTGAAAAACAAATTTAATTTCTTTTTATTAAAAAAATTGTTTTTTTAATCATTATTATAGTACTTCTACGAGTTTAAAACACTGACTATTACAATAGAATATTATTAAATTAAAATTTTTTAAAATTCATCTTTTTTCTGGTGTTACTGATTAATAGGTTTTAGAATTAAGTAAAAATAATTGTACTTTAATTGAAGGATTAGTATATTTACTTTTATACTTGAAAATGTCGAAAAACCCTTTAAATGCCTGGCAAACGCTCAGTTCAGAGCTTGTGTATGAATCGGCTTGGATTGCCGTAAACAAACATCAAACAACAAATCCTGCTGGAAACCCGGCCATTTATAGTGTTGTTAATTTTAAAAATTTAGCGATTGGCATTTTTCCTTTAGATAAAGATGGGTTTACTTGGTTGGTTGGTCAATGGCGTTATCCTTTAAATGCATACAGCTGGGAAATTCCTGAAGGCGGTGGTCCGGTAGGAGAATTGCCTCTGGAAACTGCTAAAAGAGAATTAAAAGAAGAAACTGGTATTGTGGCTTCTACTTTTGAAGAAATTATGCAGTTAGATTTAAGCAACTCAGCAACAGATGAACATGCTCATGTTTTTTTAGCAACAAATTTATCCTTTGAAGAATCCGAACCCGAAGAATCTGAAGATTTAAAACTAAAAAAAATTCATTTAAATGATGCCTTTCAAATGGTGTTGAATGGCGAAATTACAGACGCTATAAGTGTTGCCGCAATTTATAAAGTAAAATATTTATACGGCTTAAATCAACTGTCTTTTTAAGCCATTGTAAAATCATCTCCATCATTTAAAACAGGAAACGAGTTTCTAAAATCTGTTAATTCATTTTTTAGTAGCACAACAGTTTCCGTAACCTCTTCGTTTGGTTTTATTTTACTCATTATTTCACCACGCGCGTTAAGTGCCATGGAGTCTCCTGAATGAAAAACGGCGTTACCGTCCTCACCTACTCTATTGACACCTAAAACAAAACATTGATTTTCAATGGCTCTTGCTATTAATAATTGCTTCCAAGGGTAAGACCTAACAGCAGGCCAATTCGCCACATAAATTAAAACATCATACGGTTGTTGTTTGGTATTACGACTCCAAACAGGAAAACGCAAATCATAACAAACCAATGGACAAATTTTCCAACCTTTATATTCTATGATTAATTTTTTATCTCCTCCATTATAATGCTTAGGCTCATTTCCCATCGAAAACAAATGTCGCTTATCATAAAACTCCACCGTTTGGTTTGGAAAAACCCAATACAGTCTGTTAAAAAACTGATTGTTTTCTTTTACAGAAATGCTGCCTACAAGGGCGCAGTTTTTTTGACGCGCCATTTTTTTCATCCATTGCAAGCCTTTGCCATCATGTTTCTCTGCATAATTAGCAGGGTTCATCGTAAAGCCCGTTGTAAACATCTCGGGCAACACAACAACATCTGTTGCTTCTAGAATATCATTAATTTTTGTCTCGAACGCTTGTAAATTTTGATCAACCGATTCCCAATATAAATGACTTTGTATGATGCTTACCACTAAATTCGCCATGATCTATTTTTTATAATTTACAAATAATTTCTGCTGCTTTTTCTAATGTCTCTTCTTTTTTAGCAAAACAAAAACGCAATAACTGCTGCTGCTTCGGCACTGAATAAAATCCAGATAAGGGAATAGATGCTAAGCCTTTTTCTTTTATTAAACGAATGGCAAAATCCGAATCGTTTTCGTCAGAAATGTATTTATAATTTACCAATTGAAAATAGGTTCCTTCGCAAGGCTCTAAAACAAAGCGAGAAGACGCTATTAGAGATTTAAAATAATTTCGTTTCGTTTCATAAAATAAATGCAGTCCTTTATAGGTTGATTCTTCTTTTAAATAATCGGCTAAGGCCATCTGAAATGGATGGTTGACGCAAAACACTAAAAACTGATGAATTTTTCTAAACTCTACCATTAATTCTTTTGGTGCTGCGACGTACCCTATTTTCCAACCTGTGGCGTGTATTGTTTTTCCAAAAGAAGACACGATGATGGATTGTTGAGCCAATGCTTTATATAGCGCCGCACTTTGATGTTGTTTTCCGTCAAAGACCATGTGCTCATATACTTCATCACTTATTACAATGATATTTGTGCCCGACACAATAGATTGTAACTCTAATAAATCACTCTCCGAAAGAGTTGTTCCGCTTGGGTTATGCGGAGTATTAATAATAATTAATTTTGTTTTCTCAGTGATGGTGTTTTTTACCGTTTGCCAATTAATCGTAAAGTTTGGGTACGTTAAAACAATTGGTTTTACAACACCTCCCATTGTTTCGATGGCAGGAATGTAACAATCATAAGCAGGTTCAAAAATAATCACTTCATCGCCCTTATTTACGAATGCCGAAATGCTTGTGAAAATGCCTTGCGTAGCTCCTGCCGTAACAGTTATTTCTGTTTCTGGATGATAAGTTGCGCCATAACAATTTTGCATTAATTCGCTTATACCCTCACGCAAAGGCAATACACCTTGCATGGGAGCGTACTGATTAAACCCAGCATTTACGTATTTATTTGCCAGTTCTTTTAATTTAGCATCGCATTCAAAATCCGGAAAGCCTTGCGAAAGGTTAATTGCACTGTATTCTTTAGCTAAACCGCCCATTACAGTAAAAATTGTTGTGCCTACATGTGGTAATTTTGAATGAATTTGCATTTTTTTTAAAATTATATAGGGCAAGTTGCTAAAAATATCTTATTTTTGCTACCCGTTCTTATAAAAAATTAGTAAGAATAAATTTGGTCCTGTGGCCGAGTGGTTAGGCTCAGCTCTGCAAAAGCTGCTACTCCAGTTCGAACCTGGACGGGACCTCAAAAACCCTCAATAGTTTAACACTATTGGGGGTTTGTTTTTTTGTTCAACTTATACACCTCTTTAATTAAAAAATTATGTCAATTAGCTCAGCATTAAAACAACGAAATCAAGATTTGTGTGAATTGTGTAATGTTGAAACACCAACTCATGACTACACCGTGTCGCCAAAAAACGACGATACAATTGATCATCAAGTAGCATTGTGTGATACTTGTTTAGCGGCTATAGACGACAAAGAAGCAAGTTTTCACTGGCGTTGTTTAGAAGGTAGTATTTGGAGCCAAGAACCAAGTGTAAAAGCATTGAGTTATAGAATTTTACAAAACTTTAAAGAAGAAGATTGGGCCAATAATTTATTAGGTTCTGTTGATTTAGATGAAACCGTTGTGCAATGGGCCATGAGTGCGCTTGAAGTTGCGGATGTGCACAAAGATGCATTTGGTAATATTTTAGAAAATGGAGATACTGTTGTTTTAACGCAAGCACTTAATGTAAAAGGAACAAACTTCACCGCATCAAAAGGAACGGTTGTGAAAAAAATTAAATTAGTTAGTGATAATGCTGAACAAATTGAAGGGAAAATTAACGAACAAACCATCGTTATACTTTGTAAGTTTGTAAAGAAGAATTAAGATAAAAACTCCAAAATCATAAAAACATAAAAAGCCTTTACATAGCTGTAAAGGCTTTTTACACACGTTAGCTTTATTAGTGTTTTTTATTTATTGAAATTTCAACCTCTTCTTTTTTAACAAAATTTCCTTGTTCATCAAACAAAAGATCAAATTTTTCTTTTCCCTTTTTTAATTCAACTTCATAGGTTGCTCTTTTATAAACGTCTTTAATAATAGCAGCCTCATTCAATTTATAGTCTTTGTAGTTTAAGTGGCAATAATCAATAGCAGCTTTTGGCAAATCAGTTAAAACGATTTCCTGTTCTAACTCTATAAAATTACCTTGCTCGCTAAAAAGAGCCGAAGATTCAACGTTGTTTAAATGAAACTCTGCTTCATAATTTGCCGCTTCTTTTTCCCAAGCATCGACTTTAATGTTTGGATACACCTTTGAAAAACTTTGTTTCACAAGGTCTGGCACTTCCGTTACTTTTAAATCTTGAGCTCTTGCAGTGTTTATCATACATAAACTACTTGCTATTAAAATGAGTTTTTTCATGGTTAGTTAAGTAAATAAAATAGTAAGTCGAATTTACTGATTTTATTTTATAAACAAGGGGATGAATACACGGCTAAAGAAATAAAGAATAAAAAAACTCTAATTAATTGATTATCAATAGATTATGGCTTGCATTATGAGATAAATAGGCATAACTGAGCCGTTCAATAATTAGTTCCATTGTGATCACTTTCATTTTCACAAATGAATATACGAAAACCATTTAAAGTAAAGCTGATTACTCAGGTTGAAAAGTCGTCTTTTGAAAATACTACACTGTAAAAATTTATGAAAAATAACAAACTAATCTTCAATCATATGTTCCACGTGAAACCCAATAGAAGAAAAATCTATTTCTGGAGCTTAAACTAAAATCTGATAATTAAAATAGTTAGAATAATTTGATTTCATATACTGCAGTAACTTATAAAAATGAAAAGTATCAATATATATTTGCTACTATTAAAACTATTAAACTAAGTATATTTAATCTGCAAAAACACAACGATTAACGTCATTATAATGTTCCACGTGAAACTGTTAATTCAGTAAATATCTATATAATTCAGATAAATTATTGGCGGTTGAATTTGATTAACAAAAGGCATTTTAAACAAAAAACCATCCTCGTATAAAATGAATTGGGTGTATTGGCTATTCTAACAGCGGAAAGCCTAACAAGAGGTTATTGCAGATGAGCTTAACGTGTTGAGTCCAATTATAAGTAACAACTACTGTTTTATAGTAAACAAAAAAATCCTGCCGAATTTACGACAGGATTTCCTCCATCAATATGTTTGGCGTGAAACTAATTATGTTTAAATATATAAATAGTGCTAGAGTAGGAGTTAGTGTCTCTTGCTTTAAAGTTAGATGTTAATCCAACCAGAAAAGCCTTTACTAAATTAACTGAGCCTGTCTTATATTTCTCGCTCAGCATACTTACATAAAAACTATCAAACTTCATGGGCTTAGATTCCTGAAACTTAAAGCCAGCCTTTTCAACCAGCGAGGTCATACTGTTTATATCAAAATGGTGCAAGTGACGGGGAACGTCATAAGCAGCCCAAAACTCTTTATAGTATTGTGCATCATAAGAAACATGATTTGGAACAGCAATAATTAAAACGCCGTCATCATTTAACTTTGATTTAAAAAAAGACAGGCTTGCTTCCATATCTGTAACATGCTCTAAAACATGCCATAACGTAATGGCATTAAACTTTTTGTCTGCAATACGATCTGACACCTTATCTTTATCAGAAAACACTTCCAACCCTTTTTCGATAGACATTTTTCTGGCGTTATCGTCGGGCTCCATGCCATAAGTTTCCCAACCGTCATTTTTACAAACGCTTAGAAACATTCCCGTGCCACAACCATAATCCAACATTGTTCCACGTGAAACATATGAAGAAATTAACTTTAGTTTTTGTTTGAGCGTATAATTCCTAACAGCATGGTAGAGTTTATTTACAACACCTTTAGTGGTATTAGAATGCGAAACATACTCTTCGGCCTTATAATAATCTCCAATAACAGAATTTTCGGGGCGAGGGTTCGTGAATTTGAAGCCGCAAGACTTACACGACACGATGTTAAAACTTTCCTGACTAACCGTGTAATCCTTACAAACTAAAAAAGGTTCGAACTGAGAAGAACCACAAACAATACATTTTTCTAAATTTAGCATAACTAGTATAATTCAGTATAAGATTTAAAATTATTTAAAATAGATTGCCAACCTTGTTGTTGTAAATCCAAAGAGTTTTTATTTTCTGGCTCAAATAACTCTGTAAATGCAACACCATTATTGTGTATATCAAATTTAACAGAAACCTTTCTGCCATCTGCCAAAGAATAATCTATTTGTTTGTTAAGATCAACAAAAGAATAAATACCTTCTAAATCAAAACCAAACGATTTATCTTTAGCTTCCATACGAAAACTAAACTTACCACCAACCTTTAAATCATTAATTGCACTAGGACAATGCCAATCTTCTGATGCAAAATACCAATTTACAATATGTGTTGGGTTTGTAAAATAATCCCATACTTTATCAATTGGACAATTAACTATAACATTACAATTTAAATAATTACTCATACTATGTACAAATTTTATTGACTGTTCCACGTGGAACTATCTACCTAAGTGAACTAATAAAACAGAAATATCGGCTGGATTAATTCCTGAAATGCGACTCGCTTGTCCAATTGTTTCAGGACGAAGCTTTGTTAACTTATCGCGTGCCTCAAGAGACAAACTATTAACCGCTTTATAATCAAAATCTGCTTTTATTTTATAGTTATCTAGTTTGGCAACTTTTTCAGCGCCTTCTTTTTCGCGCTCAATATAGCCTTCGTACTTCATCAAGATCTCTGCTTGCAAAATAGTTTCTTCATCAAAATTAGCAATGGTGTTCTTTAGATCCTTACAATGTTTGGCCAAGTCGGCAATATTAACATTAGGACGAGACAATACATTAAAATAACGCACCTTTTGAGTTATGGCCGCGGAATTAATTCCTTCTAAATAAGGATTTGCTTCTTCGGGCTCAGCACTGGTATTTTTAAAGTACTTTATTAAAGATTCATAATTCTTAATCTTTTCAGTTACAGCATCAAAACGTTCTTTACTAGCTAAACCAATAGAGTGGGATAGAGGCGTTAAACGAACGTCGGCATTATCTTGTCTTAATAGTAAACGATACTCTGAACGCGACGTAAACATACGATATGGTTCATCAGTACCTTTAGTAACTAAATCATCTATTAAGACTCCGATATACGCTTCATGTCTTTTTAATACAAAAGGATCTTTTTCATTTATTTTTAGATGCGCGTTTATTCCAGCCATTTGTCCTTGACAAGCCGCTTCTTCATAGCCTGTAGTTCCATTAATTTGACCCGCGAAATAAAGGTTGTCAACTAACTTTGTTTCTAAAGTCAATTTTAATTGTGTAGGTGGAAAATAATCGTACTCAATGGCATAACCTGGGCGAAACATTTTCGCATTTTCGAAACCAGGAATTAATCTCATGGCTTTCTGTTGAACATCAACTGGCAAGGATGTTGAAAAACCATTTACATAAATTTCAACGGTATCCCAACCTTCTGGCTCAACAAACAACTGATGTCTATCTCTTTCTGAAAACCGAGTAATTTTATCTTCTATGCTTGGGCAATATCTTGGTCCTAAGCCTTGAATTCTACCTGAATACATGGGCGACTTTTCAAAACCGGTTCTTAAAATATCGTGAACTGCTTGATTTGTATACGTAATGTGACAAGGCAATTGTTTTTTGAGAACCGTTTTTTGAGAATGATTATTTGAGAAAAAAGGAGATGTATTATCTAAATACGAAAACTTATCAGTTCCAAAATCTCCTTCCTGTTCTTCCATTTTTGAATAATCAAGGCTTCTGCCATCTACACGAGGGGGGGTTCCCGTTTTCATTCTACCGTTTTCAAATCCAAGTTTAACCAATTGCTCCGTAATTCCGTAACTTGCTGATTCTCCGCTTCTTCCGCCTCCAATTTGCTTTTCGCCTAAGTGAATTAAGCCATTTAAAAACGTTCCATTCGTTAATACAACAGCTTTAGCTTTAAACTCTAAACCCATTCCTGTTACAACACCTTCAATACGTTTGCCATCTTGTGAAATGATTAACTCACGGCACATATCTTGCCAAAAATCAACATTAGGTGTTTGTTCTAACATCTCTCGCCAGGTTGAAGCAAACAACATTCTATCATTTTGTGTACGAGGACTCCACATAGCAGGTCCTTTAGAACGATTGAGCATTCTAAACTGGATGGCTGATTTATCAGAAACAATCCCACTGTAACCACCAAGGGCGTCAATTTCACGAACGATTTGTCCTTTTGCAATGCCTCCCATAGCTGGATTACAACTCATTTGGGCAATCGTTTGCATATTCATGGTTAAAAGTAAAACCTTAGAACCCATGTTTGCAGCGGCAGCGGCAGCTTCACAACCTGCATGACCAGCACCAACAATTATGACATCGTATTGTGTTTTCATTAGACTGCAAATTTAGAATTAAAAACTAAGGAATAGAAATTTGTTTCGTATTTGAAAAACTAATGCTTAAGGATTATCTAAACCATCAAACATTATAAATATTAATGAAATTATATTTCATTAATATATAACACTTACTAAGAAAATTCTATTTTATAAAAACAGAAGCTTTCTTAAATAAGATTAATTCTTTTCAATAATTCTTCACGATAAGAACCACCGATTGGAATAACTTTTTTTATTTCTTCCAAAACAACGGTATGATTTTCGATGGTTTGAATTTTATCAATGCGCACAATAAAGGAACGGTGAACACGAATAAAATCTCCATTATCTAATTTCTTTTCAATATCCTTCATCGTTGAATGGATTGTATAACGGGCATAACGAGCGTTAAGCACAACATAATCTTTAAGCGCTTCAACAAAGAAAATTTCACTGGTGTTTAATTTAACCAAACGACTATTTGATTTTACAAATAAAATATCTCTAGATGAGTCTTCTTTATTATCTACAAGCGAATATAAAAAATCACGTTCTTTTACTACTTCAGAATCTTTTCTATGCTTGTAAACAGCCATTTCAATATTAGACTGTAAATCAACTTCCTTAAATGGTTTTAAAATATATCCATAAGGCTCGGTAATTTTTGCCTTTAACAAGGTGCTTTCGTCAGCATAAGCAGTTAAAAAAATACTTGGTATATTGTATTCTTTTTTTATTTTTTCAGCCACATCAATTCCCGTTAATGGTCCTTTAATCATGATATCCATTAAAACAATGTCTGGCTCTAATTCAACAATTTGTTTAATTGCATCAGCACCATTATTACTAATTCCAAGAACATTATAGCCTAATTTTCTTAAACTATTTTGTATGTCTTTTGCAACAATGCTTTCGTCTTCTACAATATAAACGCTCGTCGTGTTTTCCATTTTTTAAATTTTAAATTTTATAATAAACTTAGTTCCATTAATTCTATCTAATTCTAAAGTACCATCTATTTGTTCGATCAACGTGTCCACCAATTGCAAGCCCAGTGTTTGAGTTTGTTTTAAATCAACGTGCGTAGGAATTCCTACACCATTATCTCCTACTTCAATTCGAACGATTTGTTTTTCAATCGCTAAATTTACAAAGATTATTCCATCCATTCTATTAGTAAACGCATATTTTAATGAATTTGATATAATTTCGTTAATAATTAATCCACAAGGAATAGATAAATCAAGATTTAAGAACAAATCGGATAGATTTAAAACCAGTTTAACTTTTTTTGAATTTACCGAATACGTATGAATTAAGTTTTTACTTAAGGTGCTCAAATACTCCTTAAAATTAACGGCTTCAAAGTTTTTAGTTTGATATAAGCTCTCGTGAATGTATGCCATAGACTTTATTCTATTTTGGCATTCTTTCAGCAGAGATAGAGCGTAATCGTCGGTAACATAAGAAGATTGTAAATTTAAGATGCTCGAAATAACTTGCATATTATTCTTTACACGATGATGAACCTCTTTTAGTAATATTTCTTTTTCTTTTAAAGACTGGGAAATTTTTTCCTCGTTTTTCTTGTTTTTAGTAATGTCAAAAGCTATTCCCGAAACTTCAACGATATTGTTCTCCAAATCTTTAATTGGGCTTAAAATGATTTGTCTAATAATCGACTTTCCTTTGAGCGTGTTTTTATCTAAAAAAAACTCCACCTTTTGTCCTTTAAAAGCATCTTGATAACTATCATTCCAAAAAGGATCTACCGCATTTATATCGTTTTCAGAATGACTAATTACTGTTGGTGTATAATTATATAGCTCACTAACGGCATTTGAATAATTCTGGTTGTATGAGGTTAAATTTTTTGTTTTTGAAACCGTCCACATTAATTGATCTCCGCTTTCAAATATGGCATTTAACTGAGCTGATTGTTCTAATGCCTTTAGCTCGTTAACTTTTCTTTCTGTTATATCATGGGAAATAGCAACAACTTCAACCACTTGCTGATTTCCGTCAAATGTTGGATTTAAAAAAACTTCGCGGTATAGCGTTACATTAGATTTTAGGTTTTGACGCGTTTCAAATACAATGTTTTTACCCTTAAAAGCCGATTCAAATTTATCAATCCAAAACTGATATTCTTCCTCTTTTAAAATAGATTGGTAAAGCAATTTATAATCGTTTCCCTTTTCTATTTTAGTAGCGTAAAATTCATTCAGAACGTTTTGATAGTTCTCATTAAAAGACGACAATTTATAATTACAATCAACAGTCCAAATTAAATGAGTTGATGTATTAAAAATAGTATTCAGTTTTGCTTGTACTGCATTTCTTTCTCTAATTACTTTTACTAATATATCATTATTTTTTTCTGCTAATCTTGCGCGTAATGATTCGTCCTCTAATTTTTTCTCTGCCGAAATATTAGTAATAATTAATAACACACATGGTTTGTTATTAAAAACAATAGGCCGCATTCTTAAATTAACTTCAACATCGGTGTTATTTTTTGTTCTGATATTTACAAAAACTAATTCTTCTGTATCTTTATTAGTTTCGCTATTAAGGCATTTCGTAATTAAAGGTTTGTGTTCGTTGATAAATAAATCAATATATGTTTTGTTTGATAACATAGTGATTAAATCATCGTCTTCAAATAAATTGATTGCTGAATCATTTAAATAAACACACGCTTCACCATTATATATTAATGCTGCAACTGGTAAAATTTGAAGTGTAGATACGGTATTAGCATCCATTTCAAGCTGTATCGTTGTTTGATTATTCATTAGGATATAATAAATTTTACTTATCTAATTTTATCGTTTTTTGAGTGTTCTTTATCGCTGGATAGTCACGAAGGCTTTCTTCATAAGTAGGTTTTATTTTTACGCCTTGGAATTTTATTTCTATGTCGTTTTCATAAAAGATAGTTAAATAATTATATCCAGCTTCGTCATAAAATTTCCAATCGTTTTGTTTCAAACCGCCACTATAAAAACCTTCCGTCATTTTTCTTCCGTTTTGATAATAAAATATATGTTTACCATCTTCATCACCATTTACATAGCTTCCTTCAAACTTAATTTTTTCTTTTGGCATATAACATTGTTTCCATAAACTATCCGGCTTATCGTTCACATATTTTCCTACTTCTTTATATTCGGGCGTTTCATAAAACCAAAGACCTTCTTTTAAATCATCTATATACTCACCTTTAGTAATTATTTTACCATCTTCAGTATACTCAATCATTATGCCATTTCTTAAGTTATCTAAATATATTTCTTCTCTTAACAGAGAACCATCTTCATAAAACCATTTCCAATCACCTTGCAATCTTCCTCTCTTATCAAATTTTCCTTTTTGTTCTAATTTAGAATTTGGATAAAAAAATTCCCATTCTCCTATCCTTTTATCATTAGCATATAACCCCTTTGCTTTAAATTCACCACTTGTATGATATTCAATCCACACTCCAATTTTATTTCTTAAGCTATCAACTGGCCCATACTCTACTTTAAACCCTTCATTAAACATAATTGCAGAATCAGGCACCGCTCTATTTAAACAAATTATCTTTTTAATCATTACTGTACTTGTATCATCACGAGCCACTGGCAAAGAATCGCACATATATTTTTGTTTGTAATGATAGTGTATCCCAACAGGAATTTCATTTATGTAGCCTCCTTCATACTTCAAGGTTCCATCTTCATAATAATCTTTATAAACATCTAACTTTGCAAGTTCAGGCGCATTATTAATTAACTTTCCATTATTAAATTTTTCAGTTATTAATAAATTACCTTTTTTATCAAACGTTTTAACATAACCATCAACTAAATCATCTTTATAAACTTTTTCATCCTTTAATACGCCGTTCTCATAAAATGATTTAAAAACACCTTGTTTTTTACCTTGTGTATCTTTTCTATTAATTCGTTCTATGCTAGCTAAAATTCCAGCTTGATATTTAATAATGGAAATAATAATGGAATCCTCTGAAAATTCATACGAATAACCATCTGGTTTTCCTTTTACATAAGGCGTAATCTGTTTTGTTTTTCCTGAAGGATAATACCAAAATGAATTTCCTTGCTTTATATCATTTATAAAAAACTCTTTACCTGAAATTCGTTGATTTGTATCATAATTTAAAGTGTAACCGGTTTTTTTTCCTTCTAAATAATGAACTGCTTTTGTAATTTTTCCGTTTTCAGAATAAAATTTCCAAACACTGTCCAACACAAAGTTTTTACGATTACCTTCTATTTTTAATAATCCATTTTTATAATAGTTTTTCCAGTAACCATCGGCTTTTCCATTGCGCATTGTACCTTCAGATGATTTTAGTCCATTTTCATAATAAAAAATATTATACCCATTAGGATTAATATCTTGGCTATTAATAACCAAGTAGAAAAAATTAAACAGAAAAAATATAATGAAACTTTTATGCACTAGTACTTTATTTAAGACTTAAATTTATCATTAATATTTCATAAAAATAAATTTAATTACAGTCCAAATTCAGCTGATAATTTTAACATTTTCTCAATAGGCTTTCTAGATTTTATTAATAAATCATCACTCATTATTAATTCTGGTTGCTCGTATTTTAACGTATTATAAATTTTTTCTAATGTATTTAATTTCATATACGGACAATCATTACAAGCACAATTATTATTTGGTGGAGCAGGAATAAATGTTTTTGTCGGACTACTTTTTTGCATTTGATGAATGATACCAGTTTCGGTTAAAACAATAAATTCTTGAGCGTCCGATTTTTTACTGTAATTTAAAAGTGCAGTTGTACTTCCAATAAAATGAGCATGTTCTAATATATCTGCCTCACATTCAGGATGAGCTAATACCAATGCACTACGATGCTGAGATTTAATTTTTATTAATTTTTCTAAACTAAATAACTCATGAACCATACAACTACCGTTCCATAATACCATATTTCTACCCGTTACTTTATTAATGTATGCTCCTAAATTTTTATCTGGTGCAAAAATTATTTTTTGATTTTTAGGAAATGATTCTACAATTTGAACTGCATTTGTAGACGTTACAATGACATCTGAGAGCGCTTTTATCTCAGCAGTACAATTTACATAGGTTAGTACAATATGATCAGCGTGAGCGGCTTTAAAATCCGAAAATTCATTAGTTGGACAAGAATCAGCTAAAGAACAGCCAGCATTTAAATCTGGAATTAATACTTTTATTTTTGGATTTAATATTTTAGCCGTTTCGGCCATAAAATGAACTCCCGCAAATAAAATGATATCTGCTTTACTTTTTTCTGCTTGTTGAGCAAGCCCTAAACTATCCCCAATATAGTCTGCAATATCTTGTATATCAGCACTTTGATAGTAATGAGCAAGGATAATTGCATTCTTTGTTTTCTTAAGATGCGCAATTTCTTTGAACAAATCAAGAGCCGGATCAATTTTTTTTTCGAGGTAACCTTTTTCTAAATTCATATTAAATTAATTATATTTTTTAAAATTTTAAATTATAGGTATAGTATATAAGCTGTTAGTATGGTTTAAAATTAATACGTTGTTTAGTTGTTTTTTAACTTGTTATTATTCTATTAACAATTGACAAACATCTATTAATTATATAAAGCATTGAGAGTTAATTTAATATATAATAATAAACAATACAGCCCTTATTTAATTGTTTAATATTTTTTTAAAAAAGCACATGTTTATTTATGTGTGTAAAATTGTAAAAACAACCATTAAATTCTTAAAAGTAAATTTTGTGTGATTAAAATTTTATATAAGTAAAGTTGATGTTAACAACGGTTATTTTTTTTATAGATAGTTATTAACGCAAACTTTATTTTTAAACTACTTAATTGTTAATTACACGAGTTTATAAGTATCTCATTGTCAAGCAATTTTTTTATGAGTGTTAATTAACGTTGATTATTAGTTTCACACATTTATAGGTATTTGAAATAATAAATAGTAAACTAATAATTATTTATAATGCCTCACTAACCACTTCCTTTACTGCATCTGGCAATAAACGCTTTAATAGCGCTTCAATTCCTGCTTTAAGTGTCATGGTGCTACTCGGACAGCCACTACAAGCGCCACGCATTTGTACTGTTACGATTCCTTCTTTTAAATCTTTAAATGTTATTAAACCGCCGTCTTGTTCCACCGCAGGTCTAATGTATTGATCTAAAATTTCAATAATTTTTGCTTCTACATCATTACTTGGAGCATTGTGTTGTGTACTGATTGTTTTAGTTTCTGTAAAGGTATTATCAATAGCTACTTCTTGTTTAGGAAGCGCTGTAACAATTAAATTTCCATTATTTAAATATTCAGTAATAAAACTGCGCAATTCGATTGTAATGTCATCCCAATCAATGTTATCCGCTTTTGTAATTGTAATAAAGTTAGCAGAGATAAAAATTGTTTTTACAAAAGGAAATTGAAACAACTTAGCTGCAATCGGAGCGGTTTGAGTTTCAGAAGCGTGTTTATATTCTGCACTAGCTCCCTTTTGGTTAATTAAAATTTTATTTGCTACAAATTTTAATGAAGCAGGATTTGGCGTTGCTTCTGCATATATAATATAAGGTATGTTTTCCATTATTATTTTTGATGGTAAATATCGGTAAGTATTTTTAAATAAGTTGGTCCTTATTCTTAATTTCTAAATAAATACTGACGGCAGTAGGTTTAAAACTTTTTTTATTTTATTTCTATTTATTAGTATCCAACAATTACATTTGTTTAACAACTTAAAAAACAAATTATGTTTGATCAAAATGAATTTAAAAAATATGCCACAAAACATGTGGGCATCAATAGCTTAACCTATGATAGTTACGCTTCTGCAATATCAACAGGAATAAGAAATTTAACGCCTAACATTATTGAAGAAAGACAATTAAATGTATCTGTATTAGACGTTTTTTCTCGCTTAATGATGGATAGAATTATATTTTTAGGAACTGGTATAAATGATCAAGTAGCTAATATTGTTCAGGCTCAATTGTTGTTTTTAGAATCTGTAGATCCTAAAAAAGATATTCAAATTTACCTGAATTCTCCAGGAGGTTCTGTTTATGCTGGTTTAGGTATTTATGATACCATGCAAATTATTAAACCAGATGTTGCAACAATTTGTACCGGAATGGCAGCAAGTATGGGCGCTGTTTTGCAATGTGCTGGTACAAAAGGAAAACGTACAGCCTTAAAGCATGCTCGTGTTATGATTCACCAACCATTAGGAGGTGCAGAAGGACAAGCATCTGATATTGAAATTACAGCTCGCGAAATTCAAAAATTGAAAAAAGAGTTATACGATATTATAGCTACACATAGTGGACAAACTTACGAAAAAGTATGGGCGGATAGTGATCGTGATTACTGGATGACAGCACAAGAGGCTAAAGACTATGGTATGATTGACGAAGTGTTAATGAAAAAACCATAATTCAAATTAATGACATAAAAAAAACCACGGTAAATGTACTGTGGTTTTTTTATGTCGTAAAATTAAAACGTTTATAAATTTTCCAATCCCGGTTTACTTTCTTAAAAACAGCTATATCATTGCACCCAAACTGTGAAGAAAAAGACAATGTTTTGTATTCTTCCCAAACCTTATAAAAAGTTTGTTTTTTTAGGTCACGAAAAGCAATAGTAATATGGGGATGAAAACCTTTTAAATCATCAGATTGGTTGAAAATACCAAGATTTTTTTTAATATGTTGAACTAATTCTTTTTGAAGTAAAAAAAGGGAACCGTTTTTAACGATATCAATAAAAACAACTCTAGGCTCAAAACAGTCAAACCCATTTAAATTGATATTAAATGGAGACTTAAATTTAAAGGCTTCAACACATGCCAACAATTTATCTTCTTTTTCATAACTAAATGGCATGTGTAAAGTAATGTGAGCTGGGGATTGAAGCGCGCCATGAGACTGATGTTTTTTTGATACAGACTTTTTAATATCTTCTATTTCCAATAATAAAGAATCGGAAGGAACAACGGCAATAAAATATTTTTCTAACATGTGTATTCTACAAAATCAATCTTTCATAAAGTTAATTTTAAAATTAATAGTACAAGCCGCGTTTCTTTAATAAATTTAACTTCTTAAAATAAACAACTACATCATGTCAGAAAATATAACCATTGTTGGCGAAAGTAAAGAAGATAAGTATGCGTCTTTGCTTCCACAAGTAAAATCGCTCATTGGCGCAGAAAACGATTTAATTGCAAACATGGCAAACATATCTGCCGCACTTAAACAAGGGTTTAATTTTTTATGGGTTGGTTTTTATCTAGTTAAACAAAACGAATTAGTTCTCGGCCCTTTTCAGGGGCCAATAGCTTGTACTCGCATTGCTTTAGGAAAAGGGGTTTGCGGAACGTCGTGGAATAAAAAAGAAACTATAATTGTTGACGATGTGGATAATTTTCGTGGTCATATTGCTTGTAGTTCCCTTTCAAAATCGGAAATAGTTATACCGCTGTTTGATAAACAAAACAATGTTTTTGCTGTTTTAGATGTTGATAGCGAAAGCCTCAAAACATTTGATCAAACAGATGCTTACTACTTAGAAGAAATTATTAAGTTGATTCCACTAGCATAGGTTATTTGTTTATTCTCATAAAAATTGTAATCTTTGAATAGCAACCAAAAAAAGCGAACATGATGGAAATAAAACGCGTATTTGATATTTTGGATTTATACAAATCGTCGTTTGTAAAAAACGATGTATTGAGCTCCAAAGTAAATAAGAGTTGGAAAAAATATTCGAACGAAGATTTTATTAATTATAGTAATTGGGTGAGTTGTGCTTTAATAAAAATGGGCATTTCTCAAAATGAAAAAGTGGCGATTATTTCTAACAATCGGCCCGAATGGAATTTTTGTGATTATGGTTCTCAGCAAGCAAATGTTGTTACGGTGCCCATTTTTCCTACGGCAAGCAAACACGATTTACAATTTATTTTAAATCATTCTGAAGCAAAACTTATTTTTATTTCAGATAAATCTATTTATGAAAAGCTTGTTTCTCTTGAAAAAGAACTGCCACACGTCCAACACATTGTTAGTTTTGAGAAGATAGACGGACTGTTGACTTTTGATGAATTTATTAATTTAGGAATTGAAAACGATTGTTTTGAAGAATTACAGCGAATAAAAAACGCTATTTTACCAAGCAACCTTTTAACGATTCTTTATACTTCAGGAACCACTGGCGTTCCAAAGGGTGTTATGATAACACATCATAATTTAGTATCAAATGTTTTAGCGTGTCAAGATTTTGCTCCATTTAAAAGTACTTGGAGGGCTTTAAGTTTTTTGCCATTAAACCATGTTTACGAGCGAATGGTTTGTACCCTTTATTTATACAAAGGGATTTCTATTTATTATGCTGAAGGTCTTGAGACCATTGGAGATAATTTAAAAGATATTAAGCCTCAAATTTTTGTTTCAGTTCCTCGTTTGATTGAAAGAGTCTATGAAAAGATTACAGCAACCGGCGAAAAGTTAACTGGGGTTAAAAGAAAAATTTTTGATTGGAGTATTCGACTAGCGCATCGGTATGAACTAAATAATAAAAACGGTTCGTGGTATCGCGTGCAACATAAAATTGCAGATAAATTAGTTTACAGTAAATGGCGTGAAGCTGTTGGCGGAAAGTTAGTCTGTATTGCATCAGGTGGGGCAGCATTGAATCCAAAATTGGAGCGCGTTTTTTTATGCGCCAATATTGTTTGTTTACAGGGTTATGGCCTAACAGAAACTTGTGTGGTTGTAAGTGTAAATAGATATGGAGAAGACAATATTCGCATAGGAACATGTGGGCCAGTCATCGAAGGAGTCGCTGTAAAAATAGATTCTGAGAGCGGAGAGATTTTAGTAAAAGGCCCAAATTTAATGAATGGTTATTATAAGAATGAAGTTGCTACTAATGAAGTTATCGATACTGATGGTTGGTTTCATACAGGAGATGTAGGAACATTTGTTGAAGGAAAATTTTTAAAGATCACAGATCGAATCAAAGAAATTTTTAAAACAAGTTCAGGGAAATACATTGCTCCATTAATGATTGAAAATAAAATCAAAGAATCTCGGTTTGTTGAACAATCGATGGTTATTGGAGAGGGAGAAAAACATGCTTCAGCTCTTATTGTTCCGTCGTTCGTTAATTTTAAAGACTACTGCAAGGAAAATAATATTGAGTGGACAACAAACCAAGAAATGAGTAAGCATGATGCCTTAAAGAAAATAATAAATGATCATATTAAAAACGTAAATAAAGATTTAGCTCCATTTGAACAATTAAAACGGTGTCAAATACTATCATCTGACTGGAGTATTGAGGGCGGCGAACTTACTCCAAAAATGAGTTTAAAACGAAAAATAATAAAAGAAAAAAACGTACATATTATAAATAAAATTTTTGCCATAGAAGAGGAATAAATTCATGCATCCAATATCCAGCACATTAATTCAGTGGTATAAAATCAATAAGAGAGATTTGCCGTGGAGAAACACAACCGATCCATATAAAATATGGCTATCTGAAATTATTTTACAGCAAACCCAGGTAATACAAGGTTTAAGTTATTATATAAAATTTGTAGAACATTTTCCAACGGTAAAAGATTTAGCAAATGCTCCTGAAGATTTAGTGATGAGACTTTGGCAAGGACTAGGGTATTATTCAAGGGCTCGCAATTTGCACGCCGCTGCAAAGTATATTGTACATGAACACAACGGCTTGTTTCCAAAAACGTATGAGGAAATTAGAAAATTAAAAGGGGTTGGAGATTACACTGCAGCGGCAGTTGCTTCTTTTGCTTTTCAGTTACCACGCGCAGTTGTTGATGGCAATGTGTATAGAGTACTATCAAGGTTATTTGATTGTCATACGCTCATAAATTCTTCGCAGGGAAAGAAAGAATTTCAAGCAATCGCAGATGAATTATTACATATTAAAAAACCAGATGTACACAATTCTGCTATCATGGAATTTGGCGCTTTATTTTGTAAACCACAAAATCCAAGGTGTGATGAATGTCCTCTTCAAGCATATTGTTTATCGTTTCAAAATCAAACCGTATCATTATTGCCAGTTAAAAACAATACGCTAAAAGTTAAAACGCGTTTTTTTAATTACATTATTTTGAATGATAAGGATAGTGTTTATATAACAAAGCGGACAGAAAAAGATATTTGGCAAAATCTATATGAGTTTTATTTAATTGAAAGTTTGAAGCCATTGGATTTAGAAATTGTATTAGCAAATGAAAACTTAAAAAAAATAACAAAGGCTTTTGTATTTAAAAAAGAAACAAAAGTTAGTAAACATATTTTATCACATCAACATATTCATGCTGTGTTTTATGAGTTAGATGTGGAAGGAAAGATAACAGACAAGCGTTTTAAAAAAGTAAAAAGAACTGAATTAACGAGTTATGGCTTTTCTCGGTTAATCAAGAAGTATTTAGAGCTTGCTGGTTAAAATCTGATAGGGTTAATACGCCCCCACTTTCCATTATTTTATTTATATTTGAATTGTAATTGTATGGAAGAATGATTAGAAAAATTGTGTTTAGTATTTTGGTTTGTTTTTCTTTTTCTATGTTGGCACAGGAAAATTTATTAAAGGTAGATATACTGACTTATTACACTCCAAATACCGAGTATGTTTTTCCAACGTCTAAGATTGTTAACTCGCAAACAACAGAAACCATTAGGAAAAATTTTTTAGCAGTTAATTTATCGCAGCGCTTTGAAAACGCATATCATTCAACTGTTAAAAACCCTTTAAATTCAGCAGCACATAATTTTTTCGGACTTGGAAGTATTAGTGACGTTCGTTTTAGTTTGGATTATGGATTAACCAACTATTTGACATTAGGGATTGGAAGAAGTAAGTTCAAAGAGATGTTTGATGGTACTTTTAAATGGAGAATGCTTACTCAAACAACGGCTAATCGACCCGTTTCGATTACTTTTTATGGAAACATAGGTTACTCAACAATGAGCACAGAAAAGCTTTATGCAGGCGTTGTTCTAGTTAAAAAAAACGAATTTCATAGATTGCAATATTGCAGCCAATTGTTAATCGCCCGAAAAATAAACGAAAAAATTTCTTTACAAATGATGCCAACCTATGTGTATCGAAATTTTATAAAGTTAGATGTTAACACCAAGAATTTTGCAGAAGATAAAAATGGATTGTTTTCAATGGGGTTTGCCGCACGCTTAAAACTATCAAAGAAAGCTACTTTCGTTTTCGATTATTTTTATAATGCATCAGCATTTCAAAATAAAAATCCTTTAGGCTATTATAATGCTTTTGGTGCAGGCGTGGAATTAATTGTAAGAGGAAGGGTTTTTAATTTTAATTTTTCAAATAGCGACGCTATTTTAGAAAGTAATTTTATGCCTTACACAAGAAGTACATGGCTAAGAGGTCAATTTAAATTAGGGTTTAATGTTTCAAAATGGTTTATCTTATAAATATGATTAGCCCAGTTATAGACAAAACGGTAATTTCTCTTGCTTTAAACGATTCTACCAATGTTGTTCCATCCATTTTTTCAGATAATTTGCTAAGACCTACATCCGGATTGGAACTAGCGTATAACACGAGTCATTATCTAATTTGGCCAACAATTATTCTTTTTGTTTCATTTGTGCTTATGGTTGCTATAAAAGTATCAGATGCGAAAAAAATAAGCGATGTGTTATCAGCAGTATTTAGTTTAACCATAGCTAAGCAGTTATATAGAGAAGAATATGGCTTAAGCAAAAGAAGCGCTATTTTTTTTAGTGTTAACTATATTTTATTAATTCCTCTTTTAATATTTGAGTTCAACCGGTTTTTTAATTTTGGTTTGTTTGAAGCAAATTCAGAGTTCTTACAGTATTTGTTTTTGTTAATTATAACACTAACTGTTTATAGTGTTAAGCACTTATTTATTAATTTTCTATCGGGGATATTAAAGGCCCAAAATTTAGCCAAAGAGTATTGGTTTACCGTTTTAGTATTTTCACATGCGTTTATCATTTTATTGTTTCCAATCGTTCTTATTTTGCTTTTTTCAAGCGTTCAAACAGGATATTTAATTTATGTCGCCTTATCATTATTTATTGGATTTTACATCCTCCGTTTGGTTCGTCTTTTAGTATTAATGTATTCAGAACAAAACGTTGCTATTGTTTATATTATTATGTACCTTTGTGCCTTAGAAATTTTACCTTTTTTAGTATTAATAAAATTTTTATTTATAAATTTTTAAGTATTTGTTTTTAAATGGCGATAAAGAAAAAAACATCAGGTAAGGCAGTGATTGCTAAATCAAAAAAAGGAAGTGGTGCTAAAAAAAGCAAAAAAACACTGCTTGTAAAAAAGAAAGTAACGGCAAAAAAAGCCATTGTTTTAAAAAAGACAGGTGTTAAAAAACAAACGCCGATAAAAAAGGTAGTGGTTAAAAAGTTGACTACAAAGGCTAAGCCTATAGTAAAAAATAAAAAAGTTTCTGTTAAAAAATTAGCACCAAAGAAAGCGGTTAAAAAAAGCCTATCAAAAAAGCCTATTAACAAACCAGTAAAAAAAGCTGTTGCAAAATCAGTTAAACCAACCAACCAAGAACTTAAAACAAAGGTTGAAAAGAAAACTAGTGTTGAAAAAAAGACGCCTGCACAGGTTGCAGTAAATGTTGAAAAAACACTTAAGGTTGGCGTAAAAACACGTAAGCAGTTAGTGGCAGAGCCCCCTCAACCTGTTATCGAGGTTTCGAATCATCCTAAAACAAAAGTTAAGACTATTTTAATATCACAGCCTAAGCCTGAAAACGATAAAAATCCCTATTATGATTTATCTAAAAAATATAATTTAATAGAAACTTTTAGACAATTTATAAAAATAGAAGGATTGCCAGTAAAAGATTTCAGAAATCAACGCGTAGATATTTTAGAACATAAAGCCGTTATTTTAACGAGTAGATTAGCTGTTGATCATTATTTTAGAATGTGTAACGAAATGAGAGTTACGGTTCCCGAATCAATGAAATATTTTTGTATAAATGAAGCCACGGCCTATTATTTACAAAAATACATACAGTATCGTAAACGTAAAATCTTTTTCGGACATCAAACAATTAGAGATTTAGTTGACGTCATAAGAAAAAATAAAGAAGAAAAGTTTTTATTGCCAGCTGCAGACGTTCATAAAGAACAGATTTGTGATTTCTTAGATGCTATTGGGATTAAATACACTAAGGCCATTATGTATAGAACAGTAAGCGCTAATTTATCAGACATCAAGAATTTAAATGATTTCGATATGTTAGTGTTTTTTACATCGGCAGGTATAAATTCATTGAAACAAAATTTTCCTATTTTTAAACAAGGCAGTACTCGTATAGCTTGTTTCGGAGCCGCAACAGCAAATGAATTAAAAAAACACGGTTACCGTTTAGACGTATACGCTCCTAATCCAAAGAATCCAAGTATGTCTGGTGCAATTGACGAATACATTAAAGAAGCAAATAAACGTTAAACGTTTATTCTTATTTAATTCATTGAAATTTATTAAACTTTTTAACCATGTTTTCTTTTTCTAAAATAGAGCGCTTGTGTAGTAAAAAGTCGATAGAACATTTGTTTGCTAAAGGCGAATCAAAAACGCAGTTTCCTATAAAGCTTATTTACACACTTTCAGAATTCGAAAGCCCATTTCCAGTTCGCGCTATGTTTGTAGTTCCGAAAAAAAAACATAAAAGAGCAAATCAAAGAAATATTTTAAAGCGTCGCATGCGAGAAATATATCGCTTAAACAAACACGACTTATATCAAGCGGTTACAAATAGTAAGTATGATATTATGTTTGTATACTTGAGTAATGAGGTTTGTGATTATGAAGCAATCAAGGTTAAAATGATTTTTTTATTAAATCAATTGAAAGAAAAAATAAAACCAGTAGAGGTTATTTAAACACACTTATTGTTCCTTTTAGCTCATATGGTTTATTATCTAGGCCAGTTGCTTTTATAACGTAATAATAAACACCGTCTGATACAATACTACCAGAATGGTTTTTTCCATCCCAACTCATTTTTCCAAAATCCGTGGCTTCAAATATTTTTAACCCCCAACGATCAAAAACATACATCGTTATTTGTCCAATATTAAGCGCGTCCAAATAAAACATATCGTTTTTTCCATCACCATTAGGAGTAATTACGTTAGGTGCAATTAATCCCGACGGCAAGTCAACGTAAATGAATGTCTTTGCGGTATCTACACAAAAGCCTTTATTAACTATTAATGTTACTTCGTAAGCCCCTGTATTTAAATAGGTTGATGAGCAATTAGTTGTTGTATACGTTGATGTAGAATTACCTAAATCCCACAAGTAAGTTACATCAACACCACTTGTACTTGTATTCAGAAATGATACATTTAATGGAGATAAACCACTATAAGTATCCGCTGTAAAAGAAGCAAAAACGGTTTCTTTTTCCACTAATTGCGTAGCGGCTACAGTACAGCCATTAATCGAATTAGTTGCAATAACTGTATAGGTGCCAGATTCAAATACACTATAATCAGACCCAGACCCAGTTGGTAATTGCCAGTTGTATGAGTAAGGCCCACCACTAATACTATTTGCTGTAAGTACAACGCTATTGGTATTACAAGGAATGAGTGTTGATGTAGTACTAATAGACACGTCTGCAATTGTACTTGTTGTAACTGAAACAAATGCTGTATTAGAACATCCGTTTGTTGTTCCAGTAACAGTATATACAGATGATGATGTAGGAGAAACATTGATAGAATTTGTTGTTTCCCCCGTATTCCAAATGTAAGTAGATGCACCACTTGCACTTATTACGGTTGATTGTCCGACGCATAATGTTGCAGAATTGACACTGATAGAAGGAAGTGCAGTTACTGAAACGCTTGCTGTAAAAGGCGTTGAGCATCCAAGAGACTCTCCTAAAACCGTGTAGGTTGTTGATGAAGATGGAGACACAGCAATCGTGTTACTAGTTGCTCCTGTGCTCCACGTATAGGATGAAGCTCCAAGGGCGCTAATGGTCGTTGTATCACCAGCGCATAAAGTTGCTGAATTCACAGTAATTGTAGGAGAAGGGTTTACATAAACAGTGGTAGTATTTATGGATGAACAACCAAGTAAACTGCCAATCACAGAATAAGTTGTTGTACTTGATGGAGAAACACTTAATGTACTTGAAGTTGAGCCCGTATTCCAAGTGTAAGTTGTTGCGCCTGTTGCTGATACAGAAGCAATAGTCCCACTACAAATTGTAGGGCTAGGAACACTAATAGTGGGATAGGGGTTTACATTGAGTAATAGTGTATTATTAGCAGAACAACCTGATGCTGTTCCCGTGATTGAATAGGTTGTTGTAGTTGTTGGTGAAACAATAATACTTGAAGAGGTTGCGCCTGTACTCCAACTATATGTTGTTGCACCACTTGCTGTTAATGTAGCGGTTTGGCCATAACAAATGGAAGGAGTAGTTGATACAGGTGAAGAGCTAATACTGATTACTGGAGAAGGAGCAATCGTTAAACTAAAAGTTGCACCAGTGGCACATGGTCCTGAGGGTGTAAATGTTACAGTGTATGTTCCTGGCGCACTTAATAACACGTTAATTACTCCATTTGTTGGATTTAAATTCAGTCCACCAGGACTTGCAGAAAACGCCCCAGTTGTAGCGCCTCCCAATGTTGCTGTTACAAAAGTTGTAGAGCCACAAAAAATACTGCTAGGGTAGCTTAAGGTTGTTGTTGATGTATAGGGCACTCCTGAAACTCCCATAATAAAGCTTCCTATACTGCCTGTGTTTCCTGTTACAACTATCGATGCAACACTTTTTAATTGATCGGCACATGAAAGATTTAAATCTAAATAATATAAATTTGGATTGCTTGGAAGTCCGCCACTTGTTGTAACAGAGGTAAGTCTTGCACATCGACCTAAGCAACATTTTGCAATAGGTGTTCCGCCAAACCAATCTGCAATAGTCGAACTTCCAAAACTTGTTGCTGTCAGATCAGTGTATTTTACATTAATAGAAATATTGCTAGTTCCTTCTGTTGAAAATAGTAACAAACTTAATTTACTATAGCTTGCGGGACTTGTTAGTGTTATTGTTTTTGTTGTTGATGTTTGAACATAAATAGCATTATTGCCAGTATATGGCATTAATTGATAGGTTCTAGTTCCATTTATTATAGTTCCCGAGTTTGGCAGTCCACCACCAAATCCTAAACTAGATCCAAAGGATACACTATATAAAACGGTGTTAGACGTTGCAACAGCATCTAATGCTTGAGACGTTGTGGATAATGCGTTTGGCGCAACTTCTGCTACAGCATCTATATTAAAGCCAGAAACTGTTATTGGACTAAAGGTTTGAGATAAAACACGTGGAAATAAAGATAAAACAAAAACTACGAGATAAAATATATAGGCTTTTCTTGTAGTCATGATTTATGTTTTTAGTTTAATTATTTAAAAACAGAAATGGTTCCGTTTAATTTATGTGGTTTGCTATCTAAGCCAGTTGCAGTAATTATATAAAAATACGTGCCATCTGAAACCAAACTCCCAGATTTATTTTTTCCATCCCAACTTATTTTTCCTATGTCTGAGCTTTCATAAATAATTAATCCCCAACGATCAAAAATAGTCATGCTAATTTCATTAACGTTTAATAAGTCTAAATAGAAGATATCGTTTTTACCATCTCCATTAGGCGTAATAACATTTGGAACTTTTATATCTGAGACAACATCTACAATAATTATTCTTGTCATTGTATCAACACAAAATCCTTTCGTTGCTGTTAAAACTACCGTGTAAGTGCCTTGGTTAGAATAAACTGTATTTGGGGAAAGTAGAGGGCCTGTTGTTGTAATTATTGGGGTTCCATTTCCAAAATTCCAAGAATACACAACAGAGTTGCTTGGTGTATTTATACTCGTATTTGTAAATGTAACCAATAAAGGCATAAATCCTTGATATGGATTTGCAATGAAATTAGCGTTCACTACTTCGCGAGTAACTGTTTTAGTTGCTATGGCAACACAACCGTTAGCCGCGTTAGTTGCCGCAACAGTGTATGTTCCAGGACTCGACGCAACATAACTAGAACCAGTGGATAACGATGGAGCCCACGTGTAAGTATATGGACCGCCTAAAGAACTACTTGCATTTAAGGTTAAACTATTTGTTGAGCAAGGAATAATTGAAGAAACTGATGAAATGTTGACGTTGGTCAATGTATTTGTTGAAATGGTAATAATTGTTTTTGTTGAACATCCTCCCGGAAAAGAAGCTGAAACAGTATAAGTTCCGCCACTAGTTATTGCATAAGGATTTGCACTTCCAGAGCTTACGCCATTATCCCATGTAAAGACTACTCCAGCTAACGATGAAGTTGAAGCGCCTTGTAAAGAACTTGGGATACATGTTAATGTTAATTGTGGTGTCACAGTTACACTTAAATTGGGGATTGTTGATTGCACAGTGTATGTGGTTTTACATCCTGAACTTAAATTGGTTGCTGTTAATGTAAAAACTCCAGAAGCTGTTGATGTTCCGGGATTACTTACTGGCGAAGCAAAAGGAAGTGTTGGGGCTAGCCAACCTAATGCTATTCCTGCTGTTGAGGTTGCGTTTAATCCAATCGTTCCAGAGTTACAAGCAACAGAAAAAGTAGCAACAGGCCCAAGCGTGTTTGATGTAATGGTTACTGGGACAGTCGCTGTGCATAAACTTAAGGTGTTGGTAAGAACGACTGAATAGTTTCCAGCTGTTGTTGCTACAAAGCTTGATGTTGATGTGTTAGTCCAAACGGCTGTTGTGTTTACCCCAGTAAAAGCACTTACTGTTATAGTGCTAATTAAACAGGATAAGTTGGCGGTAGTTGGTATTACAGTGTAAGTGGGAGCATTACTGAATGAAAGGATTGAAACGGTTGTTGTATTACGACAGCCAAATGCATCTATAACTTGAACGGTATAATTAACGCCAGGACTTAGACCCAAACCTAGCGATGTTGTTGAGGCTGCCGGAGTCCAACTATAAGTGTATGGGGGCACTCCGCTTGTTACGTTTATGGTGCCTGAGCCAGCTGCGTTGGTACAAGAGGCTTGAGCAGTAAGGTTTGATACAATCGGATTTGGGGAAACATTTAAAATCACATATTTAACAGTTGGCCCATAACAAGCACCGGCCGGGGACATGGTTAGTGTATATGTGCCAGGCGTTGAGGTTGAAATGCTTTGTGTTGTAACAGATGAGACTCCGCTTCCAGAAGGGCCTTGCCATAAATAAGGGCCTAAACCAGTTGGCGCGATTACTAATGCTGAAATTGCACCACAAGTTGAAACGTTTATTGGGGTTGTTGGTGTAGCATCAAAAATAGTGCTATTTAAACTAATTTCTAAAGGCAAACATTTACAGTCAAAATAAGCATAACCATAATGTCCTGATTGTGTGCAATCTCCAACTGTGAAGCGTATAGTAACAAAAGATCCGATGTATGGTGATAAATCTAAAGTTTGAATAGACCAAGGTTTATAGTGTCCAGCCCCAAAAGTAATCCAGCTAGGATCAGCAGAAGAACAAAGAGTACTTGGTGCCGAGAATGATAAGAACGGACAGGCTAAAGTGTTGCCAGCACTGTCTATTAAACTAATATTAACATATGGTTGTTGGCTACAGCTATGAGCACCCGCACTATTTAAAACAGCCGCAAAAGCAATTTGAAAAATAGCATTACTTGAAGTTACATTAAAAGATTGTTCAATTCTATCAACTTTAGATCCGGTTGCAACATTATTAACTCTGGCAATTTTTGAGCCACCAAACGGAGATGTTAAAGGAAGAGTTGTTCCGCCTACTGCTGGATCGAATCCAGTAGAGTTGATAACAGCAGAGTTAACCGCGCCAACGGTTGGACAGCAGCCGCCCATAGATACAGAATTTGTACTTGTTCCTGTTGCTCCTATCCAACCAAAAAATGTTCCTGTTTCAAAATCCATATTTGTACAAGATGGCTGAACAATGGTCGCTGCGCTTGATTTAAAAGATAAGTTAGGGGATTTATCTTGATAGTATTTTGTGTAGATAAATTCTTTTTTAGCAATTGCCAATTCAATACTTAATTGAGGCCCAGATAAGCCATCAGCAATGCTTGTCTTTAAAAATCTAGCTTCATCAAAGCCTTTTAAAGAGTCTGTTATTTGAAATTTTTGTTGTGCTTTTAAATCAAAATAAGATAAAAAAACAATACAAAAAATAAAACCTAAAAAAAATGTTTTCATATAAAAAATAATATTAGCTAATGTAAAATAATATTTAACAAATACAAAAATTCTTTAAATACCGCTTAGTCAATACCCACGTTTGAATGAGTGAACATTAAAAAACTGGTTTATTTCTGTATTTTATAAAATAAAAATAGGTAAAGGAATAAAGAATAGATTAGTTTAAAAATTAAATTCCAAATTGTTCAAAATGGTGGCTTGTATGTTTGTAAAACATATTATTCCATTCTTTGGCAGTTAACTTTCCCATCGATGGGTTTTCTTTTCCTTCAAAATAAATAGCTCCTTTATCCTCAGTTTCTCTTAAGTTTTCAATGTATTTACTTTTTTCTTTTTCAAAATCTCTTTTATTAGTAATTACAAATTCTGGTGCAGTTCTTGAATTTTGAGGATATGGTTTTTCGTTAATAATTCCATTTTTAATAAATAGTTTCATAAGTAATTTTATGAAAAAGATCGCTTTGCTTTTTATTTTCCCAAAAGTGATATTATAGGCAGTGTTTATATGAGCCAACATTTTGAGAGGCATTCATTTTTCCCCATTTTGGTTGAGAATTAGCATCTAAATTTTCTAACCTTTTTAAAATTATTTCTGTTGTTTCAGAATTGAAAATGTTTGGTAGTGCCATATTTACACTTTTAAATTAATCAGTTCATTCGTCTTCATAATTAGATCCATAAATAAAATTTTAGGATTTGCGTTACGCTCAATATAGTAAAATGAGGAGTTGAATTCAGTAGTAATTTTTTCATAATTACGATGATTAATGAATTTTGAAAACTTTGTCACGAACGTTTTCTCGTCGCCATTAAGTCTTACTAAATCTGCACTTCCAAAATTATGCATTAAACAGTCTCTAAAGATTTCTAACCCATATTGTAAAAATTGTTTTTGCCTTTCTCTTCCAACGCGTGCGTTTTCGTCTATCCAAGCCACAGCTTTAATGGCATCAAAATTTAAGGCAATCATCATAAAACTTCTAAAAAGTTGCAAAAACCCATGCTCATCATCATTTTGTTGCAATAATAATTGAGCCTCTCTATAGTTACCGTCACACATGAAGGCCGCTTGTTTTGCATTCGATTCTTGACAGTCAAATTGATTTATTAAACCTGAGCTTATATCTACAGTATCTATTTTTAAGAACAATAACTGCTGAACCCTTGATAGAATTGTCGTTAACAATTTATCAGGGTGATTACAAACCAACACAAATAATGTTTGTTCAGGAGGCTCTTCTAATATTTTTAAAAGTTTGTTTGCAGAGTCGGCATTCATCGTTTCGGGCTGCCAAATCAGCATAACTTTGTAACCCCCTTCATAGCTTGTATAAGATAATTTTTTTAAAATGGAGCTCGCTTCTTCTGTTGGAATGAGTGGTTGCTTATTTTCCGCATTTAAATTATTAAACCAGTCGTGTAAAGTTATATATGGATTTTCTAAAAAGCACTCTCTAAATTCTTGCAATAAATCGTCGCTAGTTTTTATCTCTTTACTTTTAGTAATAGGAAAAACTAAATGCAAATCAGGGTGCGTTAATTTAGAAGTTTTTAAACACGAAGGACAAGCGCCACAAGAATCTTTTTCCTTTTTATTGGTGCAGAACACATACTGAATAAAAGCAAAAGCTGTCGGTAAATTCCCACTTCCTTCTGGCCCAGTAAGCATCAAGGCATGAGGAATACGATTATCAGCAAACATACTTAGTAGTTTTGCTTTTGCTTCACGTTGTCCGATTATATCATTAAAGTACACAGTTTAAAAATACAGATTAATTTTATAAAAAATGTTTAAATTTACGTTATGCATATAGGTTTGTTTTTTGGTTCATTTAATCCAGTTCACATTGGCCACATGGTTCTTGCAAATTACATGGTTGAGTTTACTGACATTGACAAGGTGTGGTTTGTTGTATCTCCTCATAATCCCTTAAAGAACAAAGAATCTCTTTTGGATCAAAATCAACGCTTGCATATGGTTAATTTGGCTATAGGAGATAGTGATTTATTTAAAAGTAGCAATATTGAATTCGGATTATCGCAGCCATCATACACTATTCATACCTTGGCTCATTTAAAAGAGAAATACCCAAATTATACTTTTTCTTTGATTTTAGGTCAGGACAATTTATCCTCTTTTCATAAATGGAAAAATTTCGATGAAATTCTTAATCAACATAAATTGTTTGTTTATCCGAGGCCAAACACACCAAGCTGTGATTTAGAAAAACATCCGAGCGTTTATTTAACAGACTCGCCAATGGTTGAAATATCTTCAACTTTCATAAGAAATTCAATTTCTAAAAAGAAGAATATGGCTTTTTTTGTGCCCCAAGCCGTTTGGACTTATATTGATGAAATGAGTTTTTATAAGAAAAAAACCGCTTCATAACATAAAAATTAGGAATACTATTTATCTTCAATAAAAATTAGGAATAAAAGACCTAAATACGTAACATTGTATTAAAGAATGTAATTATGAATAAATTTTTATTTAGCGCTACCATTATTGTATTTAATTTATTTAATGGTCTTGCCCAAGTAAGTCTTGAGATATCGAATTATAGTACCGGGGCTATTATTGCAAACAACGCTGTTATTTCTGAAACCGTTATGGCTGGAGGTCAAAGTCATACTTCAATAAAAGTTAAAAATATTGGTACAGGGACTAAAATTTTTGGTATAACTCGAACTGATATAACAATGAATCCTGGCTCTGTTGCTTATTTCTGTTTCGCAGGACAATGTTACACACCTGTTGTATTCTCTTCACCGGCCTCTAATCAATTAACATTAACTACCGGCCAATCTGACTTGACTGGAGTATTATATTATGATGAAAACGCAACTTTAGCAGGATATTCTGAGGTTAAATATAAAATTTTTGACATCAACAATATATCTGATAATATTGTTTTTACGTTTAAGTTTAATTCAATAGTTTCGTCGATTAAAGAAAATAATTTTGGCTTTGCTTCTGTTTCAGATGTTTATCCAAATCCATCTACCGCAAGTAATTCTAAAATTAATATTACTTCGAATGTAAGTATAAATGATTTAGAAATAAAAATAACGAATGCATTAGGCTCTGTGGTTTCAAGCAGAAAAGTTGATTTAAATTCAGGAAAAAACATTATTGAATTAGATAATGATTCTTTAAACTCGGGCATTTACTTTGTTTCGATATCATCAACTAATCATAAAATCGTAAAAAAATTCACCATAACTAAATAATAAACAAACAAATAAACCAAACAAAATGAAAAAACAAATACTAACATTATTAACAGTAGGAGCGGCAAGCTCAATGTTTGCTCAGTTACCTGTAGGGACTGCTCCTCAAAACAAAAAAGCAATATTAGAAGAATTCACTGGAATTCACTGCGGATATTGTCCAGATGGTCATTATATCGCTAATGTAATACAAGCGTCAGATCCTGCGAACACAGTATTAATCAATATTCACTCTGGTAGTTTTGCAAATGCTGCAGTAGGTGAACCGGATTTAAAAACGGCAATTGGT
Organism: Bacteroidota bacterium; assembly: GCA_947487905.1. Taxonomy (GTDB): domain Bacteria; phylum Bacteroidota; class Bacteroidia; order B-17B0; family Aurantibacillaceae; genus UBA4416. The sequence continues at coordinate 36,686 of CANLAV010000004.1, forward strand.
ACTGCTATTGATTTAATGCCAGGAAACGGAATTACAGGGTATCCTGCTGGAACGATGAATAGAAGCGTATTAACAGGAACAGCTATGGCTGGAGGAAGAGGAAACTGGGCTGCTTGGGCAACATCGGTTAAAACTCAAACAGCATATTGCAACGTTGCGGTTCAAGGAAATGTAGACGCGGTTACAAGAGTATTAACATATACTGCACAAGTATATTATACTTCTAATAGCCCTGTTTCTACTAACTCTATTACGGTTATGTTATTAGAAAATAAAATTTTAGGAATTCAAGATAATTATGGAACTCCTACTTTATATAATGCATCTAACTATAATGCAGATGGAACATATAATCATAATCACGTATTACGTGCAGGCTTAACAGCGGGTAATTTTGGAATTACAGTTCCAGTAACTACTTCTGGAACTACGTTTTCTACAACTGGAACGTATACAATACCTGCTACTTATGGAGCTACAGGCAAAGAAAATCCGTGTTTGTTAGGAAATATCGAGCTAGCAGCATTTGTTACAGAAACAGATAGAAAAACAATAAATGGCTCTTATGGACCAGTTGCTATTACGAATATTGCTAACTCAAGAGATGCATCTTTAAGCAATATTGTTGCTGACAACGAAACATGTGCTGGAAACTTGCAACCAACAAAGTTTAGATTAGTAAATAATGGAAGCGCAAACATTACTTCTGCTACTATCTCTTATGGAATAGTTGGCGGTACAACGCCTTCTTACAGTTTTTCAGGGAACTTAGCTCCATTTACTCAAACGGTGATTACATTACCAGGGTATGCATTTACAGCGGCAGCAACAAATACATTAAGCATTGTTGTTACTGGAGTTAATGGAAGCACGGATCAAAATCCTGCAAACAATTTATTAACAAAATCTATTCCTTTAACAACAAAAATCTCTAACGGATTGAATTTAAAAATGGACTTTACACAAGATCGTTATGGTTCTGAATTAACTTGGGAAGTTCGTGACGAAGTTTCTAATACTTTAATTGCATCTGGCGGACCTTATGCTGATTTAGCAGCTACTGGAATTTTACTTCACACAGTTCCATTTACAGTTGCTCCAAACAAATGTTATAAAGTAGTTGTAAACGATTCTTATGGAGATGGATTTAATTCTGGATATGGTGCAGGTAAATATCAAATAATCGCTAATCCAGCAGTTATCTTCACAATGAGCGGAGTAATGGGAGCTCAAGATATTAAACTGTTTAAAACAGCTTCAAGTGCAACTGGAATTAACGAGCAAAACTCAAATATTGCAAATATTTCGGTTTATCCTAGTCCAGCAAAAAATGCAGCATCATTATCTTTAGATTTATTGCAAAATGAATCTATTTCAGTAAATGTTGTAAATGCAATCGGACAAGTTGTTTATACTGATGCATTAACTAATTTATCAGCAGGAAATCATGTTGTGAATTTCAATACTGAGAATTGGGCAAGCGGCGTATACAGTATTAATGTTTCTTCTACAAACGGAACATCTAATATTAAATTAGTAGTTAGTAAATAATCATTGTACTTTAGTTTAAAAAGGTTGGCAATTGCCAACCTTTTTTGTTTTCTTTAAAATCTGCACAACTCATTTTAATTAATTATGAAAAAAAAATTTTATATTAAAAAACAAATAGCTCTATGTTTAGTAGGTTTGATTTTGTTTATTAATGGCAAGGCTCAAAGCTATTCATTTAGTCCAGGAAAGATTTATATCGCTGTGGTAGATACTAGCAAGTTAAATTATAATGGAATAGAAATACAAAACACCGGATCCACTAATTTAAATTTTACATGGGAACTTCTGTCAAAAGATACATTAATTGATTCAGAATTTGATTTATGCAATAGTGGTATATGTTTTAATAATTTACCTTACAATGGCGTGATGCCTACCATACTGCCAGGACAAATAGGATTTTTAAAAATGCACATGTTTTCAGGAAGAACATTAGGTATTAACACAATTAAATATGTATTAAAAAACGCCCTTTTATCAACGGTTGATACATTAACGTTTATTATCAATGTTGGTAACCCAACAGGATTGAAACCTCTAGATAATAATAACGTGAAGTCCTTCACTTATCCAAACCCTTCTCAAGATTTTGCCACTATTAAGTTCAGTAAACAAATGCCTTTAGAGGTTGGTTTAAAATTGGTAGACCCGTCAGGAAAAGTAGTATATGATAATTGCGCACAAAAAGTTTTAAATCAAGAAATAAGGATTGATATCACTGATTTTATTTCAGGGTACTATTATATTCAGATTGAGACGAATGACTTACTTTTAAAAGATAAATTGATTATCAGTAAATAATACTGCAAAATATCTTATTTTTGTAAGAGGTTGGTATTTTGCCAGCCTCTTATTATTTTTAGATATGCGTAATAAATTCATAGCACTCACCCTAACTATTATTTCTTATTTTTCTGTTAATGCACAAACGCTTTATTCGGAAAGGTTTAATATACTTACTTTAAATACGGGCACATACAGTGCGTCTAGTGTTATCCAAACGTATTTGTATAAAGATGTTCCGAGCGGAATGTTTACTATTAACAATGGATTAAAAACGGCGGATACTTTATCTGGCAATTACCCATTCAGAGCACCTGGACAAAAACAAAAGGCATTTTTATCTTATAAACAAGCTAATCAAACAGATACTTTTGCTGTTTCTACATCCTGGTTAAAACCAACAGGTGTAGCCGATGCTTGGTTAATTACACCAACAATCAATTCAATTGCAGCTAATAGTGTTTTAATGTGGGATGCAATGTCTCCTGATGCCACAAACTTGGATGGGTATGAAATTTACATAACAACAAATACGTCTTCTATTCCTGTTGTGGGCGACTTTTCTGCGGCAAACAAAGTGTTTAATATATCTGCAGAAAAAAACACATGGCAAACGCGAGGATTATCTTTAGCGGCTTATGCAGGCCAAAACATTCGTATAGCTTTTCGTAATAACTCTACAGACAAATACCAGTTGTGGATAGACGATATTATTGTAAAGAACATTACTAACGGTTATGATGCTAGTACAATAATAAACAATACCTATAAATATTCTACGGTCGGAATTTCAAATATCATTTCTGCAACATTTAAAAATAATGGTTTTAAACCAATTACATCATTACAAATAAACTATAAGGTTGGTTCTAACCCTACAATTAGTGAATCTCAAACACTATCGTCTCCGCTTTCTTATTTAGATAGTAAACAAGTAAATTTTTCGGTTCCATATATTACATCCACACCAGCCTATAATTCATTAAAAATTTGGGTAACGTTAATTAACGGTTTTGCGGATCAGCAAAATAGTAATGATACCATCTCTGGTTCATTAATCATTTCAAGTAGCTTGCCACCGAAGAAAGTGCTCGTTGAGAGCTTTACTGGTTCGTGGTGTGGCTGGTGTCCTGACGGCCAATTAAAACTCGCAGATGTTGCTTTAACAAATACGAATGTTGTTGTTGCATCATTTCATAACGATGATAATATGAGTACTGTTTCGGGAGAAAATCTTATGACTGATTATGCCACTGTTTTTCCCTCGGCTACGATAGACCAATATCTGCTTCCGGGAAACTTGGAAGTTTCAGTTGAACGAAATAATTGGAATACTTATATTTCTCAGCGACAAGCAATGTTGGTTCCTGCAAGTGTTTCATTAACTGCCATTAATTACAATGCATCAACACGTGTAATCACTGCATCGGTTTCATCTTCGTTTTTAGCTGATGTAAAGGGAGATTATCGTTTGAATTTATACATTAAAGAAAATAATGTGTTTGGTGCGATTGCTGATAGTTTGCTAGATAATGGTTGGAATCAATATAGTTTTTTATATAATATTCCTTCCTCTCCTTATTATCAGCATGGAAATTATTTAAATCCAACAACATTTATTATGGGATCTAATAGATACAAACACCAGTATGTTATTGATACCATGTTAAGCGGTTCTTATGGTGTTTCCGGTATTATTCCACTGAGTGGATCTACAATCGGACAAACTTATACCAAACCTTACACCTATACGTTAACATTACCAACAGGAACGGAATATAGATACAATGAAGATAATATTTATTTAATAGGTGTATTAACCGAATTTGATATTGATTCTAAAAAGCGAGCAGTTATTAATGTAGCTGAGAAAAAATTAACAGCATCGCCGGAAGTTGTCGGCATTAAAGAGCAGCCAAAGAAAGAATTTCATTTAAATATATTTCCTAATCCAACAACAAGCCTTTGCTATTTAAACTATGATTTAACTAAAGAATCAGAAGTAACCGTTTCTGTATTTAATATGTTAGGGGAATTAGTTTATTCAGAAGTGAGTTATAAAAATGCAGGAAACGTATCTCATGAATTATCAATAAATAATTTAATGCAAGGTAATTATAGCGTTGAGGTTTTAATCAATGGGTTTAAAACAGTGAAAAAATTAACAGTAATTAAATAGTAAAATGATTGTAATTACAGGCGCTGCAGGCTTTATAGGAAGCTGTTTATTATCTAAGTTAAACAGTGAGGGAATTACCGATATTCTATTAGTTGATGATTTTTCATTTGCGGATAAAAACAAAAACATATTTAATAAAAAGTTTACTAAAACGATAGATCGTTCTAATTTTTTATCTTGGTTTAAAAACAACTCCGATGCGGTTTCATTCGTTTATCATATTGGGGCAAGAACAGATACGACAGAATTTAATGTTGACATATTTAAAACCTTAAATTTAGATTACACCAAATCTATTTGTAAATTATGTACTGAAAACAATATTCCTTTAGTGTATGCTTCATCTGCTGCAACATACGGTTTGGGTGAATTTGGATATGATGATGATGAAGAGAAAATCCCATTATTGAAACCACTTAATCCTTATGGAGATAGTAAAAACGATTTTGACAAATGGGCAATTTCACAAAATGAAATGCCATCAAAGTGGGTGGGATTTAAATTTTTTAATGTTTATGGTCCTAATGAATTTCATAAATCAAGAATGGCTTCTGTTATTTTTCACTCTTATAATCAAATACAAGATAAAGGATTTGTAAAATTATTTAGATCCCATAATCCAAATTATATAGATGGTGGGCAATTGCGCGATTTTATTTATGTAAAAGATTTAGTAGAGGTTTTATTTTTTAGTTATACAAGTAATTTAAATAATGGAATTTATAATTTAGGAAGTGGAAAAGCACGTACGTTTTTAGATTTAGCAACTGCCACATTTAAGGCATTAAATAAATCAGTAAACATTGAATATATTGATACCCCAATTGATATTAGAGACAAATATCAATATTTTACAGAGGCTAACATGGTTAAATTAGTGCATCAGGGTTATAATAAACCTTTTACTAGCTTAGAAGAAGGCGTTACAGATTATGTAACAAATTACCTAGATGGGCATCGTTATTTTTAATGATAAAATAAAATACAACTCCTTGTAGTATTAGTAATCCATCAACCCATAAATAAAAATAAAAACGGTGGTGTTTTTCTTTACTAATTAAAACAGTTATGACGCTAATAATAAATATTGACATCATGGCTATGAGTAAATAAATGTTTTCTGTAAAGGCATAGAATGAAAACCCTGCTATAATTAATATTATTAAGCAAATTATTTTTGTGATTATAATTCCAAATCGATTAGCGTATGTATTGACGCCATTTATAAAGTCACCCATACTATCCTTTATATCAAATAAAATGCACAATACTGAAATAAAACAAAATTGTGCAATTAAGAAAAATGCACTGTGGCATGTTAGAATATTATTTTCGATCAGCGGAACCGCAGCGCAACTAATGACCCAAATAATTGAAATAATGAATGGCTTTAAGTATCCATGTTTTCTTATGTTAAAAGGCGGTAAATAGTAAAATGTAGATATTAATTCGGCGATAACCATAATAGAAATGGAGGTTGCACTTAGCGAATTACATAAAAACAAAACTGTAATAAAAGCTAGCCCAACACTGAGGAGTAACGGTTTTTTATGCTTTACTAGCCATTTTGATCGTTCGCTATTTAAGTTAGTTTGATTAACCAAATAACCACGTTGTACATTATATTGTAGGTAAGTAGATAAAAAAACAAATGCTAAATATGAAGTGTTATTATAATTTACAGGAATTGAGAACACAGCGTATGTTACAATAACTTGTGCTAAGGCACACACGGAAATAAATACATTAGCGTAAACCAATGTTTTAAAAATAGAATGAGATATAATTTGATTAATTTTCAAAAATATAGCTTGCGTTTTTGGTTGTAATATGTTGCACTTCTTCTATAGATATGTTTTTTATATCTGCTACTTTTTGTGCAATTAGAGGAATGTATGAACTTTCATTTCTTTTGCCACGATGAGGCATAGGCGCTAAATAAGGTGCGTCTGTTTCCAAAACAATATCTTCAATACTTATGGATTCTAATACTTTATCAAGTCCTGAATTTTTAAATGTGACTACACCTCCAATACCAAGCTTGAAATGTTTTAATGCTAAAATTTTTTCAGCTTGTTCAATAGTTCCGCTAAAGCAATGAAATATGCCTTTTGGTAATGTTTTGTATGAATTAAGAATCGAATAAATTTCGTCAAATGCATTTCTACAATGAATAACAATACTGTAGTTGTATGTTAGAGCCCAATCAATTTGTTTTTTGAAAGCAATTTCTTGTTCATTTAAAAATGTTTTATCCCAGTATAAATCTATTCCAATTTCACCAATAGCAGCAAATTTTCTTTTATCTAGCCAGCTTTCTATGATGGCTAATTCTTCAAGGTAGTTTTCTTTTACGGAACAAGGATGAAGCCCCATCATGGCAAAACAGTTTTCAGGAAATTCCTTTTCTAATTGTAACATGCCATCAATACTTGTAGAATCAACGTTGGGTAAATAGAGTTTTGTTATTCCTTTGGTAATTGAATTTTTTATAATTTCATTTCTATCGGGATTAAATTCTTCCGAATATAAATGTGTGTGTGTGTCAATAAACATTATTTACTATTTTTGTATGTAAATTTACTAATCATAGAATAACTATTTATGTTATTCTAATTAATTTCATAATAAAATTGAAAGTTTTAATTGTTAGGTTTAGTTCTATTGGCGATATTATTTTGACAACTCCTGTTGTGAGATGTTTAAAACAACAAGTAGATAATATTGAAATTCATTATCTAACAAAAAATAATTTTATTTCGGTTATAGAAAACAACCCATACATTGATAAAATCCACACAATTGGGAATGATTTAAAAAGCCTAAAGCCTTTGTTAAAGCAGGAAAATTTTGACCTTATAATTGACTTGCACCATAATGTAAGAACCCTAAGATTAAAGTATGTTTTAGGTAAAAAAAGTGTTTCATTCAATAAGCTTAATTGGAAAAAATTTTTAATCACAACATTTAAAATAAATACATTACCAAAACAACACATTGTAGATCGCTATTTAGAAACTATTAAATTTTTAGGTGTTGTAAATGATAATAAGGGGCTTGAGTATTTTATTTCAAATAAAGATGAAGTTGAATTAGAGCCTATTTTTCCAGCTCATTTTTTAAATGGATATTATGCTTTGGTAATCGGAGGATCTTATTTTACAAAACAAATTCCTCTTAATAAACTAAAAGAAATTTGTGCAAAAAGCACGTTACCGTTAGTTTTACTTGGAGGAAAGGAAGATGCGACCGCTGCTGAAACGTTGCATAATTTGTTTCCGACCCAAACGTTAAATATGTGTGGTAAGATGCGTTTAAATCAATCTGCTTCAATTATTAAACAGTCAAAAAAAGTCATAACATCTGATACTGGATTGATGCACATTGCTGTAGCTTATAAAAAGGATATTATATCTATTTGGGGTAATACCATTCCTGAATTTGGAATGGGCCCATACATGGCAGGAGATGATTCACAGATAGTTGAAGTCAATCATTTATCATGTAGACCGTGTTCAAAGTTAGGATATAGAAAATGTCCAAAAGGCCATTTTAAATGCATGAATGAAATTGATTTAAGCGCAATTAATCTTTAGTAAATAACGCTTTTAATTCAGTCGCATCATCTGGCTTCATTCTACCTCCTAAAATTAATGAGAGTTGACGTCTGCGTAAAGCACCATCAAATCTTTTTTTCTCTTCCTCGGTTTCTGGTATCAGTTCAGGAACATGGAGCGGAGAACCGTTTTGATCAATGGCAACAAACGTAAAAATAGCTTCATTACATTTTGTTTTATTTCCTGTTATTCTATCTTCTACAAATACATCAATAAATACTTCCATACTACTTGTAAATGCACGAGATACTTTTGCTTCTAATGTTACCACTGAATTCTTTGAGATAGGATTATCAAATGAAACGTGATTAATAGATGCGGTTACAACCACTCTTCCTGAATGTCGGCCTGCCGCAATCGCAGATGTAATATCCATCCATTGTAACAGTTTACCACCAAATAAATTTCCAATATGATTAGTATCATTCGGTAAAACAACCTCTGTGTTTATAGTTAATGACTCTTTTGCTGTTTTTGCTTTCATAAAAAGTGTTATTTAAATGTGATGGTAAAAATACTACCTTTGTTGCAAATAAAATCATTATGGATTATAAATATATATTATCGTTGCACCTTATTTTTGTAGTGTGTTGGTTTGCAGGCTTATTTTATATTGTTAGATTATTTATTTATACAAAAGAGGCTTTTGAGAAACAAGAACCAGAAAAAAGTATTCTAACAACACAGTTATTATTAATGCAAAGAAAACTGTGGTATATTATTACCTGGCCAGCAGCAATACTTGCTGTTATTTTTGGTTCTTGGATGCTTATAGAAAACACGGTTTTATTGATGCAGCCTTGGATGTGGTTAAAATTAATTTTTGTTGGTATTTTAATTTTGTATCATTTACAATGTCATGTTATTTTTAAACAACAGTCGGCTAAAGTTTATAAACTATCTTCTTTCAAACTAAGATTGTTTAATGAGTTGGCAACTGTTTTATTAGTAGCTATTATATTTTTAGTAATAGTGAAATCCTCTGCGGGATTAGTATGGGGAATGCTTGGATTATTTATGTTTGCAAGCCTTTTGATGGCAGGTGTTTATGTTTATAAAAAACAACGAAAAGCAATTCACGATATTAAAGAAATCAAAACGCCGGAAGATAACAACTAAAGTAAATTGTTTATAGCGTTTACACAGTTAACGCCATCCATAGCTGCACTTACAATGCCGCCAGCGTAACCAGCGCCTTCAGCACATGGGTATAAATTTTTTATTTGAACATGCTGGAGAGTTTCTCTATCTCTTGGTATACGAACTGGCGTTGAGGTTCTTGATTCAACAGCAACAATAATGGCATCATCGCTTATATAGCCTTTCATTTTTTTATCAAAAGCTCTAAATCCTTTTTGTAATGTTGTTCCAATCATTTTACCTAATACATCGTTCATTTGAACTGAATGTGTGCCTGGCTGGTAAGAGTTTTTAATAAGTTGAGAGCTTACCTTATTATTCACAAAGTCTTGTAAATTTTGCGCTGGTGCCGTTTGTGTTTTTCCGCCCATTTGCCAGGCGCGTTGTTCAATTTCTTTTTGTAGTTGAAGTCCTGCTAAGGGTCCAAATTTTTTATATGGTTCAAAATCAGAAAGCTCTAAGCCTACAACAATGCCGCTATTTGCATATGGATTGTTCCGCTTAGATGGACTCCATCCATTTGTTACAATTTCATTTTGCGACGTTGCACATGGTGCAATTATTCCACCTGGGCACATACAGAAAGAATAGACGCCATGATCTTCAATTTGATTTACTAGGCTATAAGAAGCGGCTGGGAGGTATTCTCTTTTTGAATTTACATCTTGAGAATTTACACAACTATATTGTATGCTATCAATAAATTCTTGTGGATGTTCTACCCTTACACCTAGTGCAAACGGTTTGGCTTCAATAGCAATTTTTTTTCTTTCCAATAATTCATAAATATCTCTCGCTGAATGCCCTGTTGCTAAAATTAAATGAGAGCAATTGTATTCTATAGATGTAGTTTCTTTTTCAATGACAACAGATGTAATAATATCGTTGGTGTAATTAATGTCAATGAGTTTTGATTCAAACTGGATTTCTCCACCATTTTTTAATATGGTTTCGCGCATATTCGCAATAATTTGAGGTAATTTATTAGTGCCAATATGAGGATGTGCATCGATTAAAATAACATCGTCTGCACCGTGGAACACAAAAGTTTTTAAAATATGCTCAATGTCGCCACGCTTACTTGAACGTGTATAAAGCTTACCATCACTATATGTTCCTGCACCGCCTTCTCCAAAACAATAATTACTTTCTGGATTTACAATGTGCTCTTTATTAATAGCAGCTAAATCTCTTCTTCGTGCTTTTACATCTTTTCCTCTTTCAAATACAATAGGCTTTATGCCTAATTCTAAACATCTTAATGCGGCATATAAGCCTGCAGGACCAGCGCCTATGATTGTAATTTCTTTTTTAGAGCTTGCAACATCTTTATAATGTATATGTAATGCTTCGTTAGTAACAAATTCATTAATCCAAACACCAAGTTTTAAATTTATTTTAATGTTTTTCGATCTCGCATCAATACTTCGTCTTAGTATTTTTAAATGAAATGTATCATTTTTTTGTAACGATAATTGGTCAGCAATTTCTTGTTTTAATAATTGTTCGTTGTAAGCAATGTGTGGAGCAACAGCAAGGGTTATTTCTTTTTTCATAATGAAAGGTTATTATCCTTTATTTATATTATTTATTCTTAAGCAATGGTTGATCTTTAGAAATACAATCATTTGTACTTTTCATTCTTTTTTTTCTTTGCCCACAATGAGTAAATAACGCAATTTTCAAATTAAAATAAATATTTGCACCATATGTGTTTCTAACTAAACCAAGTATATAACCAGCTCTATCGGTCCCTATAATAAAGTTAGTGCCAAGTCTTAAAGCAAAACCAACTTGTGGATACGTCCAATTATATAGTGAAATGGGTAAGGCAGCACCAAAATATTTTTTGTCATAACGTGGTGTAATGCTCACTAAATCAGGCCTTTTTAATTGACCAACAATTCGTGGCCCAACGCTTATAGAAGAATTTAAAAAAAAATTATTTTCAAAATTATAATCATACTGAACATTTATTCCAATTGGCATAAGGGCAAGAAAATGATTTTTACTGGTTGTTTTTAAACCGTTTCCAACCCTAGAAAGTTCTTGATCAATGCTTTCAAAGGAATTGGCTTTTGTACTATCTAAATTTATGCTTCCAGAATCATATTCAATTTTTTTAGAGGAAGCATTTTTTTTATAGTTTATAAATCCTAAATCAGTAATGGAAGCACCTAATTTATATTTGTAACTAATGTGTTTGCACCCGCTTATTTTTTTATTATTTGGAGAATAATTACTCACAGCTTCAAGCATTCTGGTGTAACTCCAGCCAAGATCAAGCGCAATACCTTTTCCAGCATTCCATTGGGGGATGTTGTATTTGTAGGAAATAATAGCGTGTACATTTTCTAAATCCCCTGTGTTTGAAATGTCATAGTCTGCATCATTTACTCTAAAACTGGCATGTGCGATACCAACCAAGTATTTTAAATTAACGCCTACATTTCTGAAACTATAATGATTTCTTCGATACATGTATGCAGCATTCACGCCAAATTCAGTCCATGCTCCGAATCCAAAAAATGCTCTTTGATTTTGAATGCCGTTTTCATTAAAGTAGGATTGGTCTTTTGTTTTCAAAACATAAGAGGCTAATGTTTTTGAAACTTTGGCTTCTGCCATGCTTCTGCCATTGATAAAAAAACCGAATGAGTAGTTATCAAAAGAGATTCCTGCAGAAGGACCTTCTACATTAAATTCTGCAAAACCCCTTTTAGTAACGTCTTTTAAATTTTGACCAGGATTGGAAAAATTATTTTTTAAAACGGACGATGTAGATTTAGGATAATAAACGAGATTATTTGCTATAAAGGCATTTGCACCAATAATATTAATATCTATAAATATTTTCGAGTTAAGAAAATTTGTTGGGTTTGAGTATATACTGCTTATTCCTGCGTATTCACTATTTATATAACCAAGTTTATCTTGAGAAAGTAATTGATTAGCAGCCAATAATAATAACAGTAATTTTTTCATGTCAATTAGATTGAGCTTGATTAGCCTTCAAACGTAATAGAAAAGACAAACATCTTTGAGTTTACTTTATCTACACTGTTTGAAAATATATTCTGATTTTTATTCAGTAAATTCTTTGTCCCATTTATGACTTTACATTCTAGGCCAAGTTTAAAGTATTGCAAATAAAAATCAACGCCAGCACCACCGCTGTAAAAGTAATCATCTCGTTTTAAATTAACAGCATCTTCTAACTGACTAGCGCCACCAATAGAATTGACACCTTTTTTCTTTGTCGCTAAATCGAGCGTATAACCACCGCCTAATATAATATAAGCCCCAAAATTATCTAATCGTTTAGATTGTAGTTTTATTTCTGCTGGAAATATTAAGAAGGTTGATTCTACACTTTTTTTATAAATACGTGTGCTATCAAATTTGGCGTTTTGTAATTTATATTGAATGCTGCGTGAGGCAAAGCTAATATTTGGTGTAAAACGCAGGCGTACATATTCGTGAAGTTTAAAATCTGAAATAATACCAAGGGCAAAGCCTGGGTCTGAATTAGTTAAAACAGTTTTCATCCCATAACGCACACTATCAATTAATGTATCTGGAAACGCAGAATTTTTAACGGTATGAATTTTAAAGTTTGTATTGTTGTATGCAATAGCAAAACCAAAATGCATCTTACCTTTATAAAATTTTGGCAAATTAACACCGCTTTCTTCTTTATGCTGCGAATAAACATGGCTGCATACTAGAAAAAAAAGAAATATGAATTTGATAGGCTTCAATGAGTAATAAACGTTTGTTTTTAAATAATTATTGTAATGGAGCTTCTGTTTCTTTTGGTTTAAATAATTTTTTTTGAAAAACTAAAATGATTCCAATCCCAAAGGAAATAGCCATATCGGCAAAATTAAAAATGGCACTAAAAAACTCGAAGTGCTCACCACCCCATAGTGGCAACCAATTTGGAAAACGACCTTCAAACAGCGGAAAATAAAACATATCCACCACATGACCTTGTAAAAAACCTGCATAACCACCATCTGAGCTCAAAAATTGCGCAACTTCATAATCATTGCTTTCGCTAAATAATAAACCGTAAAAAGCAGAATCTAAAATATTGCCTAAAGCTCCTGCTAGTATGAGTGACACACATACTATAAATGTTTTGTGTTCGCCATCATTAATTATTTTTTTGATATACATAGCGCCTGCAATGACAGCTAGTATTCGAAATAAACTCAAAGCTAA
>CANLAV010000005.1 GCA_947487905.1 Bacteroidota bacterium
AATGAATTTATTGCGAACAATTTGTTATTTATTTGGTCCAGCTAATGCTAACCAAGTAATTAAAATAACGGCAATTAGACCAAGGCCTATAAGTGATTTTTTATCCATGATAAGGAAATAATTTTTGGATGCAAATATATGTTTTTTTAGCTATTATGATAAGCTAAAAATGACAAATAAAAGGATTAAAAATATATGAATGTCTAAAGATTCCGCTTTATGTTTTCAGCACATTCGATAAATTCTTCTTTTGAGTATGTTAATTTATCGTTAGCGAAATTCATGTCATTCATTGTGTTTATTGGAACAAGATGAATGTGGGCATGCGGAACTTCTAGTCCAATTACAGCCATTCCAATGCGATTGCAAGGATATGTTACTCTTATTGCTTCAGAAATTTTTTTTGTAAATAGCATTAAACCTTGATACGTTTCCGAATCTAAATCAAACATGTAATCAATTTCTTTTTTTGGAACAACGAGTGTATGGCCTTTTTTTAGGGGGAAAATATCTAAAAAGGCTATGTAATTTTCATCCTCCGCAATTTTATAGCATGGAATTTCTCCATTAATTATTTTCGTGAAAATACTTGGCATTTTTAGCTTATAAACTAATCTCTAAGATTTGAAATGGAATTACACCAGCAGGAACAGTAACGTCGACATTTTCTCCAACCTTTTTCCCAACCAAAGCTTTTCCTATAGGAGAATCTATCGAGATTTTTCCTGATTTTAAATCGGCTTCATTTTCTGCAACAATGGTATACTTCATCTCCATGTTGTTTTTCAGATTTTTAATTTTTACGGTTGTTAAAATACTCACTTTATTTACATCTAATTGAGAACTATCAACAATTCGAGCATTAGCCACAATTTCTTCTAACTTTCCAATTTTAATCTCTAACAGTCCTTGATCATTTTTTGCAGCATCATATTCTGCATTCTCGGATAGATCGCCTTTATCGCGAGCGTCAGCAATTGCTTTTATGATTATTTTTCGCTCCACTGTTTTAAGATGATTTAATTCATCTTTTAGTTTCTTCAATCCTACTTCTGTATAATATGCAATTGTAGCCATATGTTTATATATTCTTAAAATAAAAGAATCCCGAATTTCTTCGGGACTCTAAACATTGTTTGATTTAGGTTTTGTTTTTAAAAGTTAATTCTTGCGCCAAATGAATGAACTCCTCCAAATGGATTTGTAAATCGGTAAGAATAGTCAACACCAAAAGTTGACTTTTTTTCACCGATAGGAACTTCAAACGTTATGCCGCAAGAAGGGCCAGTAAAAGCCGTTGTTCTTTCAGCATCACCCTTAAAAATCCCTTGTTCCATAACCATTCCACCACGAACCATAATAAATTCTTTCCAACCATATTCAACACCAATTAATAAATTATCCTTTGTAAATGAATTAGAAGTGAAATTTCCTGCTACAGTTAAACGATGTGTTTTTAAAAGACCAGTTGTATCTTTAGTTAAATAAATATCATAAGCTGCACCAATATTTAGCAAAGCAGGTAAATCAAATGCTGCAGATTTACTACTTGAAGTCATTTGGTATTGGTTACCGTAAGCATTCGTTACCGTATTTTGAATAGATAAACCATCGCCTTTATATTGCATTTTTGGTCCCCAATTTTTCAATGAAACTCCTAAATGAACTTGATCGTATTTTCCTGTGTGATACTGAATACCTGCATCGATAGAAACTCCTTGCGCTTTCACGTTATCAATTCCTTCTGATAATACACGTAAAGTAATTCCACCATAAATATTATCTGAAAATCCTTTTGCATAAGAAAGGGCGATGTTAGTAAAGCGTGGAGTAAACGTTCCTAATCCACCTTCTGGCTGATCCTCCGTTGTTCTCTCAATTTTACCAGCATTAATAGACATAATACCAATACCAATCGCGCCCGTTTCTCCAACTCTTTGTGATATACCAAATGTATTTATATTTATACCTGTTCCTACTAACCAAGCAGAACGCATAAACATAATCTCCGTTTTACGCGTAAATGCTAACCCAGCAACATTGGTGTATTGCGATTCTAATCCACGAGTACGAGAGGAATTTGCTCCAGCCCAACCTGCAGAGCGAGCGTAAGGATTAATTAATAATTGGGAAGCTCCAGCTTGACCAGCTCTTTCGGGATTACCGGCAAGAGCATGATTACTTGTGATTAGAATTGAACCTGTTAACGTTAAGGTTAATGCTATATGTTTTATTGACTTCATAATTCGTATTTAATTAAAATTAATGCTTAATAGCTTTGTAAATCTAATGGACGCATAACACCAAACCATTTTAAAATCTTTTCCCCAACGCCTGGTACATCAATGTGAATAATGTATAATCCACTTGCTACTGGAATACCACTTTGGTTTTTAATGTCCCAATCTTGGAAAGGAGATCGCTTAGAATGAACGTATTCAGATGTAGATACATTAATTTCTTCCTGACCTGAAACATCTCTATCAAAAGTTCTTACTAGAGTTCCATTCATGGTGAAGATTTTAATTTTACACTTATTGGGCAGATTAGTGATACGTACAACATTCTCTAATCTGCTCTTTTCATAAGTTGAATAAGCATAATAAGGATTTGGAACAACATTAATTAAATCTAAAGCAGATTTAGCTTGATTTGAATTATTGATATCTGTAAAAATATCTGCTGTACTAAATCCATATAAACCAAAATTATTATTCTTAGCTGCTAAAACTGTATCTGTTGATAAGTTTGAATATTGAGCAACCGATGGCATAGTAGGACAAGCTGCCACACCCGATGAGAATACTGATAAAGCATCAAAATAAGACCCTGATAAACCACGTTTGTAGGATTTTTTGACTCTTAATCTTACTTTAGCATCACAAGGCATATTTGCTGGATTTGTAAAAGCAAATCTATTATCAGTTAATAAGGGAATATTAACCCACATGGCATCAGACCAAATGTTTCTCATGTATACATCCGATTGAATTCCAGTAGAAGGGGCAGCCTTTTTATATTCATTAAATAAATCCCTGTACTTTGAATATGGACCAGCTCCTATTAATTGGCCATTTAAACCTGACGCTGCATTGTATTTTGAATCACTTCTACTGTGCCCAAATACATAGATGTAATGTCTTCCTCCAAATGCATAACGATAACCCGTTTCAGTTGAAGTTTTAGTTGGATTCCACATCATATCACGTCCGTTATTAGCTCCTTGGTAAGAATCTTCTCCAAAAGCAATATTTAAACGCTCACCCGTTTCAATATTAACTGCGTAACCCGGGAACCAACCACAGCCGTAATTAAAAGTATCAGAAGGTGCTACAGCCTCTTCTTGATTACAGCCTGGATTTCCCCAAGCAACACCTTGTTTATCAACTGATCTTGCTCTTCTTAAGTCAAATTTCTTTGCACCTGTAGGATTTGCAGCCACTTCGTCACATTGTTCAATAACCAATGCACGAGTCCATTTACTCTTATCTGAAGTAAATACAATATCTACACTTGATAAATTTCTTAAATCAAATGGTGTATTTAAGGCCCCTGAAGAATACATACTGCCATAACCTGGTGCTCCGCTTGTTGCAGTATTTGGAAGTGCAGCCACTTTATAAGGAGCAGATAATGCATAAGGAGACCAAGTTCCTCCTAAAATACCTTCAAATATTTGATTTGGATCTAAAAAATTACCAGAAGAGAAACTATAATCATTTTGATTTGCGTCAGTAGAACTTGCGTAAGAACCTGAACGAATCCAGTTATTACCATCCGTACCATCTCGATCAGGTACACCTGTTAACCATATTTTGGTTGGATCTGAGAAACTAATCGTTCCCTCTAAGAAATCTCCATTTTGAACAATTCTATCTGTTAACGCATTTACTGGTGAAGAAACGCCGGCAACATCAGTCACTTGACCAATTTTAACAGAAAGTCCAATTTCACTGAAATAAAACTCTTCTCCAACTCTTATAGATTTACAAGGTTTATATTCTTTATTATTTGTAACATCTTTTAATATCCATGTTACACTATCGCCTGCTATCGAACCGAACCTAGTGCTTTTTGTAGAAACTTTATCGTTAATATTATAAACACAAGCATTTGCTAATGCAGCAGCTTCATCTTTATAATAATTCTTTTTGATAAAACTAACTGTAAATTCAGCGTTAGGCACATTTAAAGGATCTACCACTTTAATATTAATTGGGCCTTTGCCATTAGCATACGTTATCACATCAGTTCTTCCACCATTACTAACAACTTGATTCATTGTTTCGTCGGTAAAATCAACAATGTTTCCACCATTTCCATGACCTTCATACCTTGTAATTTTTGGTCCGTAACCATAATACGAATTTGAAACGGAACCACCTTTTTCAGGGTCTGGTATATGAGGTATACCATATGCTTTTTTAGATTTTCTTCCCTCTAAATACGTTTTCTTTTGTCCTAAATAACTAGCTGAATTTAATCCAGACCAAGGCACATCCTCTTTATATTGAGCATATTGATTGTAGGCATAAGCAACAGTCAAGAAGTAATATGTTTTGTTATTAATGACTTGTTTATCACTCGTTTGGGAAAACTCATCTTTTGTAAAATGAAATGTTGAAGAAAGTCCGTTATCTGTTCCTTCTGCTTTTACTACAGCGCGATCTCCTGCACTTGTTGGATCGTATTCGTAATTAATCAATCTTTTAATGCCATTATTTATATCGCAGCTAAAAACCAATTTAGCTTTTGATAAATCCGTTAAGTCTTCTTGAGTCACACCATCGTTACGTAATTGGTAAACCTTGAATCCTTCAAAACGGTAATACCTATCCACATTTTTAAATAACTGTGTTGGAGCACCACCGCTTGAAATTAGAGTTACCGTATCAACAATAATAGAAACATCTAATTCCTTGTATTGATTTAAATAATTATTTGAAGCTGGTTTGTTAGCAAAATACAAAATCAACTCATTATCTAACTCTTGAATAGTCATATCAGGAGCCTCTGGTCCACTTAATACTTTGAAACAATTGTCAAATAAAGATTGTGCTTTATCATCTGCTATTTTTAATAATGGAATAGCTGATTTAGGTGAATTTGGTGCAGTTGCTTTCGCCCATGGCATACCATAAGTCACGTAATTAACAGCTCCAGCTTCTAACTCAAAAGGGCCTGATGATTGCAAGAATCGTCTATCTCCAGGCAATGTACTTTCTTCCCATGAAGCAGGCCCACAAGGACTTGCAGAATAAGTGTCTCCAGGGAATAAAAAACCAGTTGGAATAGAGCCGCCGTAACCACTAGCTGCATCACAGGTAAAAGGTGTTCCATCTTTCCAAAAACCAGACATATACTGATACGTTTGAACAGCATTTTGAGGGTCTGTAGTTTGAGGGTTAAATCCTGGTAAACTATTATTAAAATAGAAAAACTTACTCATTCCCATTTGTTCACCTGCCTCATCTACAAATCCGTTGGTATTATCATCTATTCCATTTGTTGTATTAATTGGTCCTTGAAAAAAGTCGCAACCGAAAGAGGGAATATAATCTAAATAGCCATTTGCACCACTTCCTGTTTCATCATATGAATCACCATTATAAATATAACCTAAACCTCTTTTTACATCACAACCAATATAGTCATCTTTGTATTGACCCAAATCGGCGTCAACAAATACGGTCATATAAGCATCAGTTAATTTAAAAGATGAACGATTAATAATCTGATAACTATAGAATGTCATGTTATTAATATCGTCAGTTGTTTTAAATGCAAACGCTTGTGCTCTAACTTCTAATCCAATAGCTATACCGCCTGTAGCTTGATGAATATCTCCTTTATCATTATAAACCCACCATAATGTTTCATCTCCAAACACACGCGCTTTACAAACTCCTAAATTATCTTTACCAGCGTTATTATAAACGTCGTAATATGGATAATCACCTTGCTCTGGCTCATAAACTCCATCTCCGCCTGCTACACCAAATTTATCAACCCAAGGCGCTAAATAAGGATCCTGATTCAAAGATAAATCTCCATTTCCTGGCCAGTTTTTAATATTACTTGTAACAGATCCCCCTGATAGCACAAATGCATCAACTTCTGAACGAGTTATTCTAAAAATTTTATCATATTTTTGACAAACGTCACTATTTACAGTTGCATCAACAGTACTTAATGGACCAGTCCAAAAATCAATACCATCTTGTCTGTAAGTTTGAGCTGCTACCTTAAGCTGTCCACCTACATCTAAACCCCCAAACCATACGTTACCAGCAAAAGTTGATGAAACCCATTTTGATTTTTCTTCTACCTTTGGTATAACGTAATACGCACTTCCAGTTCCAAATAAATCCCACCACATGTCTGAACCAGAATAAATAATCGTTCTCACGTTATTCACGGCTAATTCAGCAGAAGATTGAGGGGCAGAGCAACCTGCCATCACTCGACTCACGTCAGAAGTTCTGAAAACATTTCCTTCTTTTTGTCTTGCGTTAACAGAAAAAGCGCTTAAAGCTGTAGCTACTATTAATAGGTTTCTGTTTATTTTGTTTATTGTTTGCATAATAGAATATTTTATTGATTAGAAATCTAACATTACACCAATTCTGATGGTACGTGGGCGTGAATAATTACCTGGATTATTTAAATAAATAGCATATTGGTCTTGAAAACCTTGCGGACTCACGTTACTATTTGCAGCTTGCTGACCTATCCCTGTATTTAAATACCCGTCATCATCAGCATTTCCTGTATAATTGTAAACACTTTGAATATTTCTTGTGTTTAATAAATTCAATACTTGTAAATAGATATTTAAAGCAGCTGTCTTCTTTTTATCACCTTCTTTCTTGCCCCAAGTTAATTCAACATCCTTATCTATACGAAGATTTGCACGGTATTGCCAAGGTTTATTAGACCCATTTAATGACCCTAAAATTGATGTTCTTCCTCCTACAGAAGTTGCAGATTGATAACGCGTATAAGGTGTTCCAGAACCAACTAGAAAACTTAAGTTAGCACCCATGTTTTGAAATATTTGTACAGTTTGCTGTGTACCTTTTTTATTTCTATTAAAGTTTGGTCCCTTATAATCTTTACCTTCTCCAAAACGATAATCCAAGGTAAATACCATATTATGTCTTTGGTCATAATCTAATGGCAACGTGACTCTTAAATTAGGTTGACCAGAGTTTGCAAGATTTGCACCAGAATTTGGGCCAGAACCAGAACCTTCAGCAAATTGCAATGTATAATTCGCATCAAATTGTAATCCTTTTGTTCTACGCATTTGAAACTCTAAAGATAAACCTTTAACTGTTCCAAAATCTTGATTCGCATAAGTCGTATATGATTTCGGATAAGCCTGGTTGACGTTTACAACTGTAACTTGATTTCTTAATTCGCGATAAAAAGTCGTAATTTTTAATACAGCATTCTTCTTTTCATTTAATACTTGATTATACCCTAATTCATAATCAATTGTTCTTTCTGGCAATAAATTAGAGTTAGTTAAAAAAGGTAGACTAGACGTAGACCCAATAAAATAATAGTCTTTTGGATCAAAACGCATATTAATATCCCCAAATCCTCCATTAGAAGGGCGTTGCGTTAATACATCGTAATGAGCAAAGAAACCTGCTACATCTGATATTGGGAATGAAAAAGCCACGCGAGGCATAATATTAATTTGTGGCTTATAATCTGTAAATGAATTAACACTAAATGCATTATTGGTAGCAAAATCTACATCTTTTAACCAAGGCGTTACTTTACCATCAACAGCTAAAGCATTTGGATCGGTAATTTCTTTACCTTCCGAATTGTACCAAGTTGTTCCATCTCTATATCCCGTAATTTTTGGTGAAGTACTCTTAATATCATCTACGTATACTACAAAATCATCTTTAATATTGTCAGGCTTTCCTTCTGCTTTTTCTCCTGCTGTATACGCTTCATGAAATAAATATCTATCCTTTAATACCTTTTGATTAGCATCGAAACGATCAATACGAACACCTACATTGAACTTAATGTCTTTGTAATCAAATTTATCTTGAATATAACCAGCCACATAAATTGGTTTAAATCCACCAACGTTTAACGTTTGATTTCCTTTGTCATCTCTTTTATTTAAAAAACGATCAAAAGAAGTGTTGTTATTGTCTTTGTTACCTAAGTAATCGTAACCCCAATAGTCTACTAAACTACCAACTCCTTTATTTAATAGATCAGATGCACTAAACATGCTTAATTTTAAATCATCAGGATTTAAGGCATCTGTATTAATAAATGATTGATTACTTGCCGCTAAGCCCATTTGCTCTCTGATTGATTTATCAAATTGACTTTGAGATTCGGAATTATAAACGTAATTTGAATAATAATGATTTTCAGAACCACTTAATTCAGGCACTAAAACACTATTTTTTGTGTCTAAAGTCGTTAAATGTGTATTAGTAATTTGACGCATTCTTTCCCATAATCCAATTGGAAACACATCATACCCAGTCATATTTCTTTGGTCGTATTCAACACCAACCATCAAAGCATGGTTCTTAATATCAGCGGAGAAATTAGAAGCAAAACGAAGTTGAGAGTTATCTCTCATCCCGTAGTTATTGTATTGACGACCTGTAGCGGCAAACAAACCATAAATTCCAGATGGCCTATCTCCGTTAATAAATCCGAAATTACTTTGAACATTTTGAATGGTTGGCAAACTTCCATAATAATCAAACACTTGCGATGTATAATTAGCAGCAGTTGCATTTACTTCACTTCTTTCGAATGTAACTGGACTAAAAGAACGCCCTTGATATTGCCAATAAGAACTATCCGTGCCAGCATAAATATTATCGTAATTAGAAATACCTGTATCAACGGTTAAATTAAATTTACCAATATACCCATAATTAAAAATTTTATCTTTGTGAGAATCATCTTGCGTTTTTTGTTTAGATCTTTCGTAAGAAGCTAAGAATGTAAAATAGGCATTTGAAATTACAGATTGTGTTTTTTCCTTATTATCTCCTGTTTGAGCTGTGCCAAATTTTTGACGAACATTTCCGTATAAACGATAAGTCGTTGAAATTATTTGTGGGTTATTTTGTGGGTTATATAAAGAATACCCATATTCAAAACTATGTCTATTTCCATAATCAAAAGCACCACCCAACGTTAAATTGGTGTTTGGTGTAATTTTAAAATCTAATTTACCATTTAACTGAATGCCCCTTGACGCTACATTTTGACGAGCGCTCACTCTATCAAAGTCCCCATTTGTTACATAATATAGGGCAGGATTAAATCCTTGACCAGATGGAGCTACAACTAAAGGTGTTGTTTCAATTTCTTTTAACTTTTCATCTTTTAATTTATACACTTTATTATATGAAGGATCAGGGTCTTTTTCATAAGTACCTTGCCCTGAAACTATAAATCCAATGATGGGAGTTTTATTGCCAGCAGAATCTTTCTTTTGCCAAACTGGCCCACCAATTGAAAAACCTAATGAGTTATAACCATATTTATCAGTTATTTGTGAAGAGATTAATTCTACACCTCCAAAAAATTTACTTTGAGGACCACGCGTTGTAACTGAAACAACACCAGAAGTAGCGTCTCCGTATTGAGCAGGCAAACCTCCTAAAATAACATTCACTTGCTCAACGCCTTGCTGGGGAACACCTAATCCTCCAATTACTTTTACACCATCCACAAAATAAGTCGTGTTATTAGATCGTCCTCCTCTTACATTTAATGCTCCACCTTCATCAGCTTGGTATACACCAGCTGTGGTTGCAGCAACTGAATTAATATTCTTTGTTGCCATATTTTGATATTCTTCACGAGTAACTGTACCTCCTGATTTTGTATCAGGATCAATTAAAGGTTCCGTATACCCAACAATTTCTACAACATCCGTTTCTACACCGCCAGATAATGAAATTGTAATATATGTTGTCTTTGATTCTCCAACATTTATATCCTTCATTTCTTGAGGCGCATAACCAACATAAGCTGATTTAACTGAATATTTACCCGGATTTAATGGCTTTATCATGGCATAACCATCCATATCTGTGGTTGCAACAGCTATTTGCACTCCACCCATGTAAGCTACTACACTGGCAAACGGAATTGCTTCTCCATTACTTTTATCTTTTAGTAAAACCTTTATAGCGCCAGCGTTTTGAGCCACTGCAGCAGCACCAGAAATAAAAAGTATTACGATTGAAAGGTAAATTTTTCTTAACATATAAATAATTTTAAATTAAAGTTCAATGCATTTTAGCGGATAAATATATAAATCAAAGCTTATTATTGCAAGTTTTTGTGGGTGTTTTTTGTAATAATTTGATACTGTGGGTCTTATTTTCCAATTTTTTTGTGTTAAAGCCTGCTAAAGTTAACACTAATTAACACAAATTTATAAAAAATGGTGTTTTTTGAATCCAAAGTTCGTCAATTGGAAGTTTGTTTTTAATAAGTGGCTATAAAAATACGATAAGTGGTTTTTAAATTAACATTCGATAGAATACTTATGTCGTTCTTTCTTTTGTCATGTGAACGCGCTTTCGCTTTTGATTATTCTGAAACCACCTTTTATAAAAGGGATCGCGTTTATTTGCACGAATGGAATTTGATTTTGCTCTACTCTGTTTCATCCGTTTATAAACCGCTTTAGTTTGAACCCTTTTGTGATGCGCATCTCTATTTTTTTCTTCTGCACGTTGAGCAGCACGTTCTTCCTTCCACTTTTTTTTATCTGCCTTACGAAGCTTTCGCTTACTTTTCAAAGACTGCTCTTTTTTAGGTGGGGTGGCGCTTTCTTGCGAATAACAATCAATTTGGAGAAAACATAAAATTATAAAACTAAAAAAGAATCGAATTAACATACAACTAAAATTTTATTGTTACTTATAATGAACAACCTCAACACCAAATTTGCGAAGAAATTCTACGCCTTCATCCGTTGGGATTTTTTTATATTCAGCATAGCTATGTTTGTAATATACTCTTTTAATTCCTGTCGTATAAATAACACGAGCACAGGCAATGCAAGGAGATAGCGTCACATATAATGTTGAGCCCTCTATTGCCGTATTATTTTTAACGGCATACAAAATGGCGTTTTGTTCGGCGTGTAAAGCTAAAGAACAACTTCCTTTGCTATCACGCGGACAACCCTCTTCAGGAAACTCTATATCGCAATTATGAGTGCCTGCAGGCGGACCATTATAGCCTAAAGATACGATTCGAGTGTCTTTCGTTAATACAGCCCCTACTTGTGCTTTTACACAATGCGAACGTAATGCCAATTTTTCGGCAAGCTCCATATATATTTCATCAAATGTTGGTTTCATAATTTATGTTTAAAGTTATAAATTGAAAATTGAAAAGAAACTATTTTTTAATTAAAAAAGGCAAAGAATTCTTTGCCTTTTTTAATTATACTTTTGTAATTATAAGATTTTTTATGAAACTAATTGTTTTCCGAAACGCTTACGCTCGTTTTCATCTAAATAAATTTTACGTAAACGAATAAAAACAGGAGTAATCTCAACATATTCATCACCTTGAATGTATTCCATTGCTTCTTCTAAACTGAAATTAATTTTTGGAACGATACGCATTTTATCATCTGTACCAGACGCACGCATGTTTGTTAATTGTTTTTCAGTACAAATATTTACAACTAAATCATCAGGACGAATATGCTCTCCGATAATCATTCCTGGATAAATTTCATCACCAGCACCTACAAAAAACTTACCACGATCCTGTAATTTATCAATTGAATATGCCACTGCAGTTCCTTTATCTTTAGAAATTAGCACCCCTGCTATACGACTTGGAATTGGTCCTTTCCATGGTTCATAATCTTTAAAACGATGAGCCATAATAGCTTCACCAGCTGTTGCCGTTAAGACATTGTTACGCAAACCAATGATACCACGAGCGGGGATTTCGAACTCAATATGAGTTAAGTCGCCTTTTGCTTCCATTAGCATTAAACTACCTTTACGTTGAGTTACTAAATCAATAACTTTTGATGCTGATTCTTGAGGCACATCTACTGATAGAACTTCAATTGGCTCACATTTCTTACCATCAATTTCTTTAACAATAACTTGTGGTTGACCTAATTGTAATTCATATCCTTCACGACGCATGGTTTCAATCAAAACAGATAAATGCAAAATACCACGTCCAAACACTAAATAAGAATCAGGAGATGCCGTTTCTTCAACACGCATTGCCAAGTTTTTTTCTAATTCTTTAAATAAACGATCGCGTAAGTGACGAGACGTAACAAACTTACCATCTTTACCAAAGAAAGGAGAGTTATTAATTGTAAATAACATACTCATGGTAGGCTCATCGATTTTCATCGTTGGCATTGCTTCTGGATTTTCAAAATCTGCAACGGTATCACCAATTTCAAAACCTTCAATTCCGGTAAATGCACAAATATCTCCAGTTTGAACTTCAGTAACTTTAACTTTTCCTAAGCCTTCGAAAACATATAATTCTTTAATTCGAGATTTTTGAATTCTTCCATCGCGTTTTACAACAGACACCGGCATGTTTTCTTTGATGATTCCACGAAATACACGACCAACAGCAATACGACCAATAAAAGATGAATAATCTAAAGATGTAATTTGTATTTGTAAAGATCCAACACGCTCAGGAGCAGTTGGGATATTTTCTAAAATAGTATCTAATAAATAAGTAACATCAGTTGTGGGTGTTTTATAATCAGCTCCCATCCATCCGTTTTTACTTGAGCCAAATACAGTTGGAAAATTTAATTGATCTTCAGAAGCATCTAAATTAAAAAATAGATCAAAAACTTGATCATGAACTTCGTCAGGTCGACAGTTTGGTTTATCAACTTTATTAACTACAACAATAGCTTTTTTACCAGCAGCGATAGCTTTTTGAGTTACAAAACGCGTTTGAGGCATAGGACCTTCAAATGCATCAACTAATAAAATTACACCATCCGCCATATTTAAAGTACGCTCAACTTCACCACCAAAATCAGCATGTCCTGGTGTATCAATAATGTTGATTTTAGTTCCCTTATACATTACAGAAACATTTTTTGCTAAAATGGTAATACCACGTTCGCGCTCTAAGTCGTTGTTATCAAGGATTAATTCTCCAGAAGCTTGGTTTTCTCTGAATAAATTACATTGGTGTAAAATTTTATCTACTAATGTTGTTTTCCCGTGATCGACATGGGCAATAATGGCAATATTTCTGATTTCTGACATGTTTATTTTTTTTGAGGGTGCAAAACTAATGAATTTAATTGCAGAAAGCAATTTATCTTACTGAAAATGTATACATTGGCATTAAATAATCATTAATAAATCTCTTTTTTGGATGATTGTCAAGAAATATTTCAATTTAAAATTGTTATAGTACTTTTGAAGAAACTTATTTTTAATCTATTGGATTTACAAAAACAAATATTTCAATCAATCATTATTTCGTTAGGATTCATTTTGAGTTGTTGTCAACATACTGATGAAAACAAAGTGAGTGACATTTCAAAGAAAGCAGATTATTTATATCTGAATCATTCGGATTCTGCAAAATACGTTGGCATTAACACGTGTAAATTATGTCATCAGGATATTTACAACACCTACATTAAAACAGGAATGGGAAAAAGCTTTGACAATGCCACAAAAACAAAATCAGCTGGTAACTTTAAACATTCTCAAATTTACGACAAGGTGGGCGATTTTTTTTACAGAGCATTTTGGAAAAAAGACAGTTTGTATTTTCTAGAATATCGACTTAAAAATAAAGATACTATTCATAAACGTCTTGAGAAGGTTGATTTTATAGTTGGTTCAGGACAACACACTAATTCTCACATTCAATCTGTAAATGGTTATTTAAACCAAATGCCGATGACTTTTTATACTCAAAAACAATTATGGGATTTACCTCCGGGCTTCGAAAACGGGCACAATACAAGGTTTACCCGCAAAATTGGATTAGAATGCATGAGTTGTCATAATAATTATCCAGATTTTGTATTAGGTTCAGAAAATAAATTTTCGTCCGTTCCAGAAGGGATTAATTGCGAGCGATGTCATGGACCAGGAAGTATTCATGTGGCTGAAAGACAAACAGGTAAAAATATTGATACGTCTAAATACATTGATTACAGTATCGTCAATCCTTCTAAATTAAGTATTGATGCCCAGTTTGATATTTGTCAACGATGCCACTTGCAAGGTAATACGGTTTTGAAAGAAGGAAAATCATTCTATGACTTTAAACCTGGTATGAAATTAAATGATTACATGACTGTATTTCTTCCTAAATACAAAGATGCAGATGATGAATTTATTATGGCATCGCACGCAGATAGGTTGAAGCAAAGTGCCTGTTTTATTAAATCTATTGAGAAAATAAAAAAGAATACTGTTGTTTCGAATACCTCAATGGTTAGTAACAATAACTTAAAACCATATAAAGAAGCAATGACGTGTGTTACTTGTCACAATCCGCATGTGAGCGTTAAAGAAACAAACAAAAATGTTTTTAATGATGCCTGTAATAACTGCCATTTTGGAGGGATGGAAAAGACTAAAGAGAAAGAAGAGACTAGAGGGATTAATGATGAAAGATTAAAGATTAAAAATAATTCAACATTTGGCTCGAAGTTAATTTGTAATAAAAAAGGGGTAAATAAAGCATCTAACTGTGTGAGTTGCCATATGCCAAAATCTGGATCTATCGATATTCCCCATGTTACAGTGCACGATCATTATATCAGAAAACCAATTACTAAAAAATCCAAACAAGCACTAAAAGAATTTATAGGTTTATATGCTATTAACGAAAAATCGCCCACCAATTATATAAAAGCTAAAGCTTACCTCAATCAATACGAAAAATTTGAACCGAAATTATATTATTTAGATAGCGCCGCGCATTATTTAAAAAATAAGACAGAAAGTGATATTAAAGCAAACATTCATTTATTAGTACAATTAGAATTTACAAAAATGAATTATTTACAAGTAACGAATTATGTTCAGAAAATAACAGATGACTATTTGTTGAAAACCAAATTACTTTCAAAATCATTTTCAAATGAAGATGCTTGGACATGTTACCGAATTGGCGAATCATTTTATAACATAGGAAACAAAGAGAGGGCTTTAATTTACCTGAAAAAAGCTGTTGAACTAGCTCCTTTAGTATTAGATTTTAGAAATAAATTAGCCTCCGTATATGCATCTAACGGTTTGCTTACTGATGCTGAAAAAAACTACCAATTTATATTACAGGAAAACCCAAAACATGTTTCTGCACTCACAAATTTGGGATACATAAAACTAGTAAACGGTAATTCCGTACTTTGTGAAACTCTTTATTTTAAAGCACTGTCTATTGATCCAGATTATGAACCATTGTTATTAAACTTAGCGGGATTGTATGCTTACAAAAAAGATTTTAAACAATCGAAAATATATTTATTAAAAATACTTCAAAAAAATCCAAAGCATCAACAAGCGCAACAAGCACTCAAACAAATCAATAGTTACATTTAATTACCAGTCATTATGTCCATCATAAAATCAACTTCATATAATATTCACATTGAAAAAAATGGGTTTGAAGCTTTAAATACATTTCTTTCAAAAAAAGAATACAGTAAATACATTATTATTTG
Organism: Bacteroidota bacterium; assembly: GCA_947487905.1. GTDB lineage: Bacteria > Bacteroidota > Bacteroidia > B-17B0 > Aurantibacillaceae > UBA4416. The sequence goes on from CANLAV010000005.1 coordinate 15,734, forward strand.
TGATGAAAATACAATCGAACAGTGTTTATCACGCTTACTGTTTAATTGCGACATATTAACAACCGCTGAAATTATTGAACTTGAAAGCGGCGAAAAAAATAAAAACCTTGAAACCTGCATGCAAGTGTGGGGCGCGTTAACTGATATTGGCGCTGATAAAAAAAGTTTAATTGTAAATTTAGGCGGAGGAGTAATCAGTGATTTAGGTGGTTTTGTGGCTTCAACATTTAAAAGGGGGATTGATTTTATTAATATTCCAACAACGTTATTAGCAATGGCTGATGCCAGTGTTGGGGCAAAAACAGGTGTAGATTTTGAAGGCATAAAAAATCATATCGGCACCATTTACCAACCCAAAGGCGTATTTATAAATATAGCATTACTAGAAAGCTTATCAGAAAGACATATTATCAATGGATATGCAGAAATTATAAAAATTGCTTTAATAGCAGACGCTGACTTTTGGAAGAAAATTAAAAAATTAAAAAAACTCGAAACTTTTTATTCGGAAGATATCATTACAAAAGCGATTGAATTAAAAAACAACATCGTGAAAAAAGATTTGTATGAAAAAAACATTCGAAAAAGTTTAAACTTCGGGCACAGTATTGGGCATGCCTTTGAAAGCGCAATCTTACAACAGAAAAAAGATATTTTACATGGTGAGGCAATTGCGATAGGTATGCTAGTTGAATCGGAAATTGCTCATCAACTCCGTTTCATTTCAAAAGCAGAATTAAATTCAATTTCAAGTTACCTCAAAACAGTTTTTAAAAATAAAAGTCTAACAAACCCTACAAAAAAATTAATTCTGTCATTTTTAAAACATGATAAAAAGAATGAAGGGGCGAGTTTGTGTTTTGCTTTCCCAAATCCAATTGGAAAATACAAACTTCGATGTGGCGTAACATCAGAAATCATTGAGAATTGTATCTCTAAATTGTAAACAAAAACACTGTTTTAAATTATTTCTGTATTTTCAAAAAACAATAAACGTCTGATAATCAAACGATTAATTGTTTTTGGTTAAAAATAATACTTCAAAAATCGTTTAAAAGGGTTCATTATCAAATAAATACCTTATATTTGCAACCCTAATTTAAAAAAATAATAACAATGGAAAAACGCTATGAGACGGTCTTCATTTTAACTCCCGTTTTGTCTGAAGATCAGGCAAAGGAGGCCGCAAAAAAGTTTGAAAAGATCTTAACTGATCAAGGAGCAACAATTTTACACCACGAAAACTGGGGTCTAAAAAAATTGGCTTACCAAATTCAAAAAAAATCTACAGGATTTTATCACTTAATTGAATACACAGGAAAAGGCACTGAAATTGCTGAACTTGAGTTACAATTTAAACGTGATGAAAGAATCTTAAGATTCTTAACTATCGCTTTAGATAAACACGCTGCAGCTTGGGCTGACAAACGTCGTGGAAAAGCTAAAGAAGCAAAAGCTGCTAAAGCAAAAAAAGTAGAAGCATAATTGGTAATTAAAAAAAATTAGAAAAATGGCTAAAAATGAAGTTCGCTTTTTAAATCCTCCTAAGGTAGAAGCAAAAAAGAAAAAGTATTGCCGCTTTAAAAAACTAGGCATAAAATATATTGATTATAAAGATCCAGATTTTTTATTGAAGTTTGTAAATGAACAGGGTAAATTGTTACCTCGTCGTTTAACTGGAACTTCTTTAAAGTTTCAACGTAAGGTATCTCAAGCAGTTAAACGTGCGCGTCACATTGCTATCATGCCTTATTTAGCAGATTGTTTAAAATAATAAAAGAGGAAAGACATGGAAATTATATTAAAACAAGACCTTAAAGGGTTAGGATTTAAAAATGATATTGTAAAAGTTAAGAACGGATACGGACGTAACTTTTTAATTCCTCAACGCATTGCCGTTTTAGCTACTGAAAGTAACAAAAAAATGCAAGCGGAAGAAATTAAACAAAGCTCATTTAAAGAACAAAAATTAAGAACAGCTGCTACAGAACTTGCTGCTAAATTTGCAGACATCTCTGTTAAAGTAGGCGCAAAAGCTGGAGAATCTGGAAAGATTTTTGGTTCAGTAACTAACATCCAATTAGCTGAAGCTTTGAAAAAAGCTGGTTATGAAGTTGAACGTAAAAACATTGAAATGAACGAAGATGGTATTAAGGCTTTAGGTACTTATACGGCTAAAATCCGTTTATTCAAAGAAGTTTCAGCTACGATTAATTTTGAAGTAATAGCTGAATAATTTTTTATTTACACATTTAAAAAAACCTATTACAATCGTGATAGGTTTTTTTTATGCTTCAGAAAAAAAACATAACTTTAAAAAAAATTATTTATGGAAAATCAAGAAGCCGAAAACCAATTAAATATTGAACTTTCTGAAGAAATTGCAGAAGGGATCTATTCTAACCTTGCTATCATTACTCACTCCCCTACTGAATTTGTTGTGGATTTTATAAGGGTGATGCCTGGTGTGCCAAAAGCAAAAGTAAAATCTCGCATTGTATTAACTCCTCAACATGCTAAACGTTTAATGAAAGCCCTAGCAGATAACGTCAATCGCTTTGAACAGATGCACGGAAAAATAAAAGACAGCGAAATGAATGCACTGCCATTAAATTTTGGTGGGCCAACTGCTCAAGCCTAAACATAGTCTTACTCAAAACTAAAACGAACTTGTTTTGTTTATGTACTAAACACTTTATTCATGAAACCAACAACCGCTATTTTATTACTCAATTTAGGAACACCTGATAGCCCTAAAAGAAAAGACGTAAAAAGTTACCTTACTCAATTTTTAAACGATCCGCGCGTCATTGATATTCCGTGGTTACTTCGAAAAATATTAGTGAATGGAATCATCGTTCCATTTCGTTCAGGTAATTCGTCTAAATTATACAAAGCCATTTGGGATGAAAAAAATGGTTCGCCTTTATTTATGCATAGTAAAAATTTTGCTGAAAAATTACAATTAGCAGTTGGCGAAAATTATAAGGTAGAATTGGCCATGCGCTACAAAAATCCAAGCATAGAAAGTGTTTTAGAGCGAATGAAAAAAGAAGGGTATCATAAAATAATCATCTTTCCTTTATTTCCACAGTATGCATCAAGCAGCACTGGCAGCGCCTTACAATGCGCTATGGAAATAATTAGTAAATGGTGGGTTATTCCTGAATTAAAAATTATTTCACAGTATTATACAAACACTAACTATATTAACTGTATTATTAATCGTGCAAAAGAACATGATTTAAATGCCTACGAGCACATTGTATTTAGTTATCATGGTTTACCTGAAAGACAAGTAGATAAAGTTTATAATGATGGGTACTTATGTAAGGATCACAACTGTGAAACAGAAAACAGTTATGAAAATTATTATTGTTACAAAGCAGCTTGTTTTCAAACAACAGAATTGATTGTGAAACAACTAAATATTCCTAAAGATAAATTCACGGTGAGTTTTCAAAGTAGATTAGACAATAAATGGTTAACCCCGTTTAGTGATAAAATTATTGAAGACCTTGGAAAAAAAGGGATGAAAAATATTTTAGTTTTTTCGCCAGCGTTCACAGCTGATTGCTTAGAAACCATTTATGAAATAGGAACCGAGTACCAAGAAATTTTTCACGAACACGGCGGACATAAAGTGCAGCTAGTAGAAAGCCTCAATAGTGGAGATGATTGGGTTGAAACAGTGAAAGAAATTTCTCTTGCCTAAATGTAAAATACAACCTTAGGCAAACACAATAAATCATACATCATGTCGTTTTACTTTAAAACCATAAATTATTTTACAATGACAAAGTATAAACCAACTTTTGCAATCATACTATTCACATTTCTTTTTTTTTGTAGCACAATACATGGTCAAGAAGTTATGCAAACTTTCCCAGAAACTATGCAAAGTTTCCCCGTGAAATTAATAAAGTCTCAGAAAAAAATAAAAATCCAAGATGCTCATGCTCAATTGGGATTTATATTACAACCAAATTCACCAGCTTCACTTACTGATTTTAAAAAACTAGCTCCTAACTCATCGTTACTCAACGAAAACTTTTCAAACTTTAGTCAAAGAAATACAATGGGAACAGATGGAAACTCGGTGTTTTCAGTTATGCTTGGTTTAAACTTTTTAGATAAAGAGAAACAAACGTATAAATCAAATATGCAACTGAGACTTGGTTTTAATTTTTTAGGAAATCAAGGTTTATTAAACTCCTACTACAGCGAAACAAGAAAACCATATGACACGCTTATTTCTCAACAAACTGGACAGTATTCAACTCTGGATTCTATAACATATCAATTTTATGGAATGAATTACAATTCAAAACAGTTAAGATTAGACGGTTCGTTAATTTTTAAGACAAATACTGAAGCGCGTTGGGGTTTATATGGCGGTATCGGCGTTACATTTGGCACATCAATAAATGCAAGCACCAATATTACGTATTCTAAATATACAATTGCAGAAAAGCAATTTGGAACTACTCCTTATAATTATAATAATTCAAACGATGGAATTGCAAAATCAGAAGTTTATATGCAAAAAAACAATATTGGAGCTTCGGTGTATTTACCATTAGGTGTTGATTTTAGAATGGGTAAGAAAAAAGAATTTTGGAAACACACGCACCTTCATTATGAATTCCGACCTGGTATTAATTATTTGTCAGTCCCTGAATTACGTAACTATACTAATACTTGTTTTCAACAAGGGCTTGGCCTAAGATACGTTTGGAATTAGGATTAAAGAAGATGTGAAAAAAACCTTTATTTATACTTTCTTTTTTTTATTATCTATTAAAGGTATAGGTCAAAACCCTTATAAACTTACTGTCCTCAATTTGGGAAACGAGCCAAGATTTAAAAATCTAGCTTTTATTAAAGAATTTCAGGATACGTTAGCATTAAAAAAAGAAATCAATGCTATCCGATTTTCGCTCATTAACGAAGGTTTTATAACGGCGAGCCTAGATAGCTTACAACACGATTCGTTGAATTATAAAGCATTTATTTCTATTGGAAAAAAAATTACATGGGTTAATTTATCCTACAACAAAAAACATGAAGACGTTATTACGAAATTAGGATACAATGAACATTTCTTTGCTAAACGTCCGTTTAAATATAATGAACTAGCTCAATTGATGGAAAAACTAATTAGCTATTATGAAAATAATGGTTACCCATTTGCACTAGCTAAATTAGATAGCCTTCAGATTGATTCACAAAAAATAAGCGCTCATTTAGTTATTGAAAAAAATATTTTTATTAAACTAGATAGCCTCATTGTAGAAGGTAACGGGAGTGTTAATGAAAAATTTTTAAATCGTTATTTAAATATAAAAAACGGTATGCCATACAATGAAGCATCATTTCAATCCATATCCAAAAAAATAAATCAACTCCCGTTTTTATTTGAAACAAAGCCAGCCATTTTAAAGTTGACTAACAAACAAAATAAATTATTTTTATTTCTTGATAAAAAAAATGCCTCTCAGTTCGATGGTATTGTTGGTATTCTGCCTGATGAAAAAGGGAAAACAATTTTTACGGGCGATGTCAAAATTAAAATAGTAAATGCCATATTAAAAAATGGAGAAACGTTTGATATCAATTGGAGAAGACTACAAACCGAAACACAAGATTTAAAAGCTAGAGTTATTTATCCTTATTTATTTGGTCTTCCAATTGGAGTTGATTATAATATAAAACTATACAAAAAAGACACCACCTTTATTGATGTTGGTAACACATTGGCGTTTAATTATTATTACAATGGTTTAAATTATATCAAAACATTTTACAAACAGCGCAACGCCAATTTAATTTCAACCAACGGTTTAATTGCACTAACGGTTTTGCCTGAATACGCTGATATTACAACAAAAAGTTATGGACTCGGTTTTTTTTATGAAAAACTAGATTATAAATTTAATCCTAAAAAAGGAATTAGTATCAACACACAAGGTTCTATTGGAAGTAGAATTATTAAAAAAAATCCGAAACTTAATGATGCTGCTTACACAAATATTGCCTTAAATTCTTCTCAATACCAAATAGAAGGAGATGTGATGGGATTTATAAAATTACATAAAAACAATATCTTAAAACTTGGCGCCCAATATGCCACACTCTTCGGGAATACTATCTATAAAAATGAATTGTATCGTATTGGTGGATTAAGAACATTGAGAGGATTTGATGAAGAAAGTATTTATGCATCAACCTACTTTATTCCAACAATTGAATACCGTTTTCTTTTTGAAAAAAATTCTAACTTATTCGTGTTCATCGAAGGTGCTTGGTACGAAAACAAATCCAACAATTTACAAATTAAAGATACGCCTATAAGCCTAGGGGCCGGAATCAACTTCGATACCAAAGCCGGCATTTTTAATTTAGGCTACGCGCTCGGTAATCAATTTGGAAATGGATTTGATTTACGAACTGGAAAAATTCATGCTGGTTTAACTGCATTATTTTAACAAAAAAAATAAGGCTTCCTAAATTAAATTAAGTACTCTTGCATAAAAGCAATACGTATTTTATTTTTTAATGTCATGAACCGCTTTAATTCTGTTCCACTTTTAAAAATTATTATTCCATACCTCCTTGGTATTTTTTATGCCCTACGTTTTGATGTTTTACAATACCTTAACATTTGTTTTCTAGGTTCGATAGCGCTCGTTGTAATAAGCTACTTTATTCAAAGCAGCACGAAAGAATCATCCTTACTTAAAAAAAGCATATACACTATTTCGATGCAGGTCTTTTTATTTGTATTAGCTAATCTTTCCATAAGTCTTTATGATGCCAAAAATGATCCTAGACATTATTCGCATTCAATGGACTCTGATAAACAAATGGTTATTGCTTCCATTGCCGAAGTGCCTGTTTTTACAAATTACGGTTTAAAACTTATTGTCAATCTAACTTGTTTAAAATTCAAGAATGAATGGAAGCCTGTAACTGGGAAAACAATCATTTATTTAAAGAAAGATTCGCTGCCAACTTTTTATGTTGGAGAATTTATTACCATAGATTCAAAATGGAGTTATATCAATGAACCTAAAAATCCGAATGAATTTAATTATAAACAGTATTTAGAGCACAAAAATATATTTCATGTTGTTTACTCAGACTATAAACACACAACCAAAAACAAAAATTTAGGTAAAGATCATTCCATTGAGCTGATTGGCGAAAAGATTAAAGCTAAACTAGTAAACTCACTTCGACAAAGTGGTTTAACCGAAAACACTTTTGCTATATGTTCCGCACTTTTAGTTGGCTTTGATGATGAAATAGATAAAGCTGTTTTGACTAGCTTCACTCATTCAGGCACATTACACATCTTATCTGTTTCTGGTATGCATACAGGAGTTATTTGTTCCATCATTTTATTCTTTTTTTCTCTTATTGATAAAACTGATCGTTTTAAAAAAACAAAATGTGCAGTCATCATTATTGTGCTATTATTATTTACAACCATCACCGGATTTTCTCCATCCGTATTAAGAGCAAGCCTTATGCTCAGTTTAATTATATTAGGCAAAACATTTCAAAAACAAAGTAATAGTTACAATACGTTAGTTTTATCTGCCCTTATTTTATTATTATTTAACCCTTTTCTAATTATTGATGTCGGCTTTTTATTAAGCTATTTTGCAGTATTTGGAATTCTATATTTATACCCTATTCTAGAGTCTATTTACTACATTGAACATAAAATTTTAAAATGGTTTTGGAGTAGCTGTTTAATATCCATTTCAGCCACACTATTTACTTTACCAATTACCCTATATTTTTTTCATCAATTCCCTATTTGGTTTGTGTTCTCAAATTTAATTATCATTCCGATAAGCCTACTCGTTATGTTTTTAGCCCTATGTATCGTATTACTGTATCCTTTTGTAGTCATTCAAAACATACTCAGTAAGCTTACAAATCATACGGTTGATTTTATGATTCAATCATCTAATCTCAGCAATAGGAAATATTATGGATACATCGATTCTATTTCATTTGATTCTACAGACGCTTTATTTTTAAGTATATGTATCGCATTATTCTTAATAATTGTAAGAACAAAATCATATAAATTAGCGACGCTAACTTTTATAGTTTGCATAATTTGGGCACTATCAGGCATCGTAAAACAATACAGTCAAATCAATGAACAGGAAATCGTGATCTTTCATATTAAAAAGAAATCATTTTTTTTAACACGGATTGGTCACCATATTTATTACGACTTAAATCGCATAACAGAAGTCGAATTTGAAAAATACATAAAGCCCTATACAATCAAGTATTCTAACCTCATTCGTCATCATACTTCATACCCAATGCAGCAACTAAATAAGAAAAGATTCTTGAATGTATCTCAATCTAATCTAAAGTTTAACGGTGATTCGGTGAATTATATTTTAGTAAGCCACAATTCCTTTGTAAATTTAAACACTCTTAAAATGAGTAAGCCACTAATTATTGGGGATTGCAGTAATACGAACAAAACATTGCAACGATTAAAAAAAGAATGTGCTAAATATCATTTACAGTTCTACAATATAAAAGAACAAGGAGCATTGATTTTATCAATAAAAAACGAAGAATTATGAAATTAAGAATTGGAGATACCGTTAGTTTTTTAAACGAAGTTGGACAAGGGATTATCACACGCTTTAAAGACAAAGATACCGTATTTGTAGAGATGCCAGACGGATTTGAAATTCCTTATTTAATTAAAAAATTAGTCCCAATACATACTGAACTAATTCTAAATCCAGAAGTTGAGAACTTAGATTTAGTCGTTGAAAATGTATTATCTGATTCTGTCTATTTTGTTATTGAGCCTGATCATGATATGCCATTATTAGTAACTGACTATAAATTTTATTTATTCAATTCGTCGTCTTATAACATAGCTTTTACTTATTCGGTTAAAGATGCTGAACACTTTCAAACGCTTAAGCATGGTGAATTAGGAGCTTATCAAAAAATATATTTACGTCAGGTTAAAAAAAACTTTTTAAAAGAATTTGTGTTTCATAAAATTGATTGCTTGTTCTTTAAAAACATGCATTACAAAATACAAGCACCTATTTCTGAAATCTTACACATCAACGAAAAAACATTAATACAATCTAATTTATTAAGTCATGATGAATTTAATTTTTCGGTATATGCCTTTATTTTAAAAGATGATTTTAGCGAAATAAAAAAAGTAGAACAGAATCTCAATCAAGAAGATATTACACGTTTAAAATCGATTAAAGAATTTAAACAACCTCAAAAAAAATCAGTAGCCAAGCAGCGCATCAAAGACTTGACAAAAGAAATTGATTTGCATATTGAAGAATTAATGGATTCTTATAGCAGTCTTACAAATGGTGAAATCTTGGCCATACAAACAGAACGTTTTGAAAAAGAATTACGCTACGCTATTAATAATGGTATTAAAAAGCTAATCGTCATTCACGGCGTGGGAAACGGAAAATTAAAAGCAGAAATAGCAGATATCCTCAACTCAATTGAAGACGTTAAATTTTATGATGCCTCCTACAAAAACTATGGCTTTGGTGCAACAGAGATTTTAATTCATTGATTTCCTATATTCGTTCAAGATTTATAATTATTAAAAAAATTAATTAATTACTTTAAAAAATAGAAATGCAAAAAATAGTTGTCATCATTTTGCTTTTAATTTTTAATCTTGGCGTTTACGCCGATATGAAATATCATCCTATTAAGTTTAAACTCAGCACTGAAAAAGAACTATATGAAGAAGGAGAAAAAATTACATTTTTAATTACCATCACCAATTCGGATAAAGAAAAAAGTTACCCGGTTCTTCTACCACATACTCAAAACACAGGTCAAAAATTATTCTACCTCAACCTTTATGATAAGGCGAATAATACAAGCATCTTAAGGGCAACGGAAAATAAATTGATTCATATGATGGTGCATGATACTGGTCAAGTTATGATACGCGTCTTAAAACCATTAGAACAAATTACCATTCCAATTTATTGGAATGATTTTGAAAATTATTATAGCTATTTAACACAAACAGCATCCCACCATAGTTTCGGTGTGCCATTATTTGCAGGCGTTTATAAAATAAATGTGTGTTACAATCCTAACGGTATTGCCTTAGGCGATAGTATTTACAGCTATTACAACGATACAGAACAAGAAATTGCTCCTACTAAATTAGCGATGACAAGTGATGGCGAGGTAAGTAACACTATTTTGGTCAAAATAAAAAAAAGTGCGAACTCAATATTATTAATTGAAGGAAAAAAATATTGTACCCATTCCAAAGAACGAGACTGGTGTTGGTATTACCTTGATAGTATTGGTAACGGTGGCACTAATGAACGCTTGGTGCATATTACAAGCTTAGCAGTAGATAGTTTTACACAAGCAAAAAACGAATATTTTTACAGTCACTTTACCAATATTTATGCTGAATTCATGACACGCTTTGAAAATGGGGATATTCAAGAATACAGAAAATTTAGAGACAATTGTCCTGATGAATTTCTAACAGAGCGTTATAACGAAAATAAGCAAAAATATTATTATGCTATACAGTTGCCGGATGGTAGATTCTATAATGTCACTTATTTACAACCATCTGGAAATAAAAAGCAAGAAATGTATTATTCAACCGATGGAAAATTATGTACAATTATTGATTACATCTATAATAAACAAGGTGCATTTTTAAAAACAAAAACATCTGAAATCATACCATGCATCATGGAAGAATTATAACCTAGAGTTTAGGTTTAATAAATTCGATATTCCGCTTCAAACCACTATATTTAGTGCGTTTCACGGCACTGCCTTTAAATACAGTTGAAAATACCTCTTCATTTAGTTGATACCAATCTGCCGTATTAAAATTTAAAAATCCAGTGGTATTGTTAAATTTTGGCTCTTGATGAAATTCACTAAAACTATTCCAAGGACACACATCTTGACACACATCGCAACCGAACATCCAATTATCCATTTTATCTTTAAAATCATTCGGAATTGCCTCCTTTAATTCAATCGTAAAATAACTGATGCATTTACTGCCGTCAACTACGTATGGCTCAACGATGGCAGAAGTAGGACAAGCGTCTATGCATTTAGTGCAGGTACCACAATAATCCTTAATTGCGCCATCATACTCTAAATCTAAATCGATGATTAGTTCGGCAATAAAAAAAAAGGAACCTTGTTGCTTATTTATCAAATTAGAATTTTTTCCAATCCAACCTAAGCCACTTTTTTTTGCCCATGCTTTATCGAGCACTGGCGCACTATCTACGAAAGCTCTTCCGTTAATGTCGCCAATCTTTTCTTTGAGTGTAAATAAAAATTCTTTGAGCTTATCATTAATCACATCATGATAATCTAAACCATAGGCATACTTAGAAATTTTTGGTGAACTTGGATTTTGTTGCTGCTCCGGAAAATAATTATACAATAATGATACTACTGATTTTGCATCATCAACTAAGAGCGTTGGGTTAAGGCGTTTGTCAAAATGATTTTCCATGTACTCCATTTTTCCATGTTTATTTTCACTTAACCATTTCTCTAACCTGGGCGCTTCTTCTTCTAAAAATTCAGCTTTGGAAATTCCACAAAAATCAAAACCCAAACGCTTAGCTTCTTGTTTAATGATAGAAGAGTATGTCGTTTTGTTATTCATCAAACAATCCACCATTCCTGGCTCTAAACGATTTTCCTAAATGTTTGTATGCTTTTTCTGTTGCCTCTCTACCTCTTGGTGTACGGGATAAATACCCTTCTTGAATCAAAAAAGGTTCATAAACTTCTTCAATCGTTCCAGCTTCTTCGCCAACAGCTGTGCTTATGGTTGTGATGCCGACTGGCCCACCTTTAAATTTATCAATGATTGCTGATAAAATACGGACGTCCATTTCATCTAATCCATTTTTGTCAACATTTAATGCTTTTAATCCATACGTTGCAATATTGATATCAATACTCCCATCACCTTTTATTTGGGCAAAATCTCTTACGCGGCGCAATAGTGCATTTGCTATACGTGGGGTTCCTCTACTTCTTCTTGCAATTTCATACGCAGCTTCGTCTGCTATTTTTACACCTAATATATCCGAACTACGTTGCACAATGCTCGTTAAAACTTTACTATCGTAATAATTTAAACGAGATGTAATCCCGAAACGTGCACGCAAAGGCGCAGTTAATAAGCCACTACGAGTTGTTGCACCAACTAATGTAAACGGATTTAATTTAATTTGAACGGTGCGGGCATTTGGCCCACTATCAATCATGATATCAATTTTATAATCCTCCATAGCAGAATATAAATACTCTTCAACGATAGGACTTAAGCGATGAATTTCGTCAACGAATAAAACATCAAACGGTTCAAGATTAGTTAATAAACCTGCTAAATCGCCTGGCTTATCAAGTACTGGGCCACTTGTTACTTTCAAGTTTACACCTAAATCATTAGAAATAATATGTGCTAAGGTTGTTTTTCCTAAACCTGGAGGTCCATGCAATAATACATGGTCAAGTGCTTCCTCACGTTGTTTAGCTGCTAAAACAAATACACGTAAATTATCGACAACAGCCTCTTGCCCACTGAAATCACTGAATTCAATAGGACGAAGTGCTTTTTCGTAATCCTTGTCGGTATTAGTATGCTTTTCGTTATGAGCGTCTAAATTTTCATTCATTCATGTAAAAGTACGCAATAAAAATAAAGTAGGATGCTACAAATTATAGCATTAGTTTTGCGCCACTCTGAAACTATTTTCAGACAGCTCTAAATTAATGAAGAAATATGGTAAGCTATTTATATCCAGTTATTGTTGAAAAAAGAAAAGGAACCGTTACCCCCTATCTAGAAGTTGTAAAATCGAATGGGAAATATGTACTTAATAGTGACAATGCCAATTATTCGTACGGAGGATTACATGTTTTGTTTAATACTTTTTTTAAGCGTATAGCCATTAAAAAATATGACATCAAAAGTGTTTTATTGCTCGGCATGGGAGCTGGAACTGTTGTATCATTGCTTAAACAAAAATATAAAATTGATTGTTCTATTACTGCTCTTGAAAAAGATGAAGTTGTGATTGAATTAGCAAAAAAATATTTTGAAATTGAAAAATTCAAACAATTGCATATTGTTAACGATGATGCCTTTGAATACGTGAAAACAACTACTAAAAAATTTGATTTAATTATTTCTGATCTTTTTATTGATGGAAATGTTCCTGAGCAATTTGCATCACCCGAATACATTACAAATCTGAAGAGAATTTCTAATACTAATAGCTGTTTGATTTATAATAAGATGACAGAAGACCGAAAGCATAAGAAAGAAGTAAAGGCATTTGAAAAATTATTTTCTGAAGTGTTTATTGGTGGTCAAACTCACAAGCTCATAGCCAATGATTCTGAAAATAGTTTGCTTTACTATAACACATTATTGCTTAAATAAAAAAGACGTGTTAAATTAACACGTCTTTTTTATTATTTAAATGCCATTATATTTTATTCTTTTACAAACTTAAATTTCTTGTCAATGGTGTTTGTTTTTAACTCCAATACATAAATTCCTTTTGCTAAATTTTCAATATTAATTTTTTCTGTCATAGCATTTAATAAGAGTTGTTTTTCGATCGCCACTTTACCAGAAACATCAACCACTTTTATTTCAGCAATTGCGTTTACTAATTCAGAAGGAATGGTAAGTGTGATTTGATTTTTAGCAGGATTCGGTCCTAAAATGATGGCATTAAAAATATGCAATTCATTTATTCCGGATAATATAACGGACGACACGGCTGATGAAGATTGACACCCAAATGGTGAGGTAATCCATACAGAATAATATCCGGTAGAAGTAACTGTATACGTTTGTCCTGTTGCACCAGCAATAGGTGATCCGTTTAAATACCATTGGTTGCCACTAGCAGAGCTAGAAGTTAATACCGAACCACTTTGAGAAATAGTAGGAACGGCAGGTGTAGATCCAACCGTCACCGTAGTTGTTTTAACAACTGTACAAGCACCAACATATCCTGTGCAAGTATAAACTGTTGTTACAGTTGGAGAAACACTAATGGATGAAGAGGTTCCTCCTCCATTTGACCAAGAATAAGTAGTTGCACCAGATGCTGAAATCGTTGTTGGAACTCCACTACAAACGGTAGCAGATGTTAAGGCCATTGTAGGAGTTGTTGATACTACAATGGTATTTGTAAATACAGTACTCGTTCCATATACATTTGTACTTTTCATCGATACAGTATAAACACCTGCAGAAGTATAAGTAACTGTTGGGTTTTTAACTGTTGACAAAGCTGGCGTTGCTCCTGTTAATGTCCATGTCCATGCTGTTGGTGTGTTTGACGACTGATCATTAAATACAAAAGGAACATTTACGCAAGCAGAAGAAAAAACTGTAGAGTAGTTAGGAACTGGCGGTGTTAAAGGATTAGTATATAAATCTGATTGCCAAACACCTCTTCCGTAGGTACCTGCTCTCAACTTACTTGTTGCATAATGAATTTCAAAATCAGTAACGATAACATTTGGCAGATTGGTCATAAATGGAATAAAACTCGTCATACTTCCGTCTTTAAAATAAACACCAACATCTGTTCCTACATAAATAGCATCATTTAAATTTTTAGTATAAATAATGCAATTAACGGGTAAGTTCGGTAATCCAGCAGATATATTTGTCCATGATGTTCCACCATTCGTTGTAACGAACACTTTATTACCCGCCGAATATCCAGAAAATGTAACAAATACATTATTTGCATCCAAATTATCAACTGCGATGTTTGTAATAGCAGCCGATCCAGTTGGCAATCCTGCACTGATATTTGTCCAAGTACCACCGCTATTAATCGTTTTAAATAAACTGGTTGAACGCGCTGCATAAAGTGCTGCTGCATTTGATGGAGCAGCAGCAATGTTCAATACATCACCAGAACCAGCAATAGTGCCCATTTGAGACCACAAGTTTCCTTTATTTGTAGATTTAAATACTTGTTGGTATCCACAATAAAAAATATTGGCATTATTTGGATCTTGAATAATTGGAGAAACCCAAGCTCCTGTGCCTGTTAAACCTGTTGTAATGGCACTCCAATTTACACCACCATCAGTAGATTTATTAAAATCACCGTATACATAAGATTCAATTAGTGTTGCATTGCTACTCCAATCTACAAAACAATCAGCTCCGTCGCCCCCATATACTTCTGTCCAAGTTGTGCCATTCATCAAATTAGTTCCATTATCTTGATGCCCAGATAAAACATAATTTGGAGTTGCGGCTTGCGCAGATTGCCCAATTTTATATACTTGAGCAATGTTCATTTGGCCATTAATAGTTGTCCAAGCTGTTCCACTAGTTGTTGTTCTAGAAATTCCACCATCGTGACCTAAATAACAAGTTGTTCCAGATACGTATTCAACGGCGTGCAAATCAGCATGAACATATGGTTTACCACCCCCACCGTACCAATGGGTATTTAAAGTCCATGTTGTTCCTCCATTTGTTGACTTCCAGGTGTTAACCCCTCCACAAATAATTTCTTCCTTGTTAGTTGGAGAAACGCCGCAAGCAATGTCGTACCATCCTTGTCCGCCAGTATCAGTGCCTCCGGTGCTCCAGCCAAAGATATTTGGTGTTGAAGATCGTAATGTGAACGTAGCTCCTCCATCAACAGAACGATAAACACCACCGAAACTATTATCAGCAGATTTACTACATAAAATATAAATATAATCTGGATCTGCTGGTGTTACAGACAAAGCCATTCGGTTTACCCCAGTTGTTGGAAGTCCAGTTGCGACCGTTGTGAATGTTGTGCCTCCATTAATTGACCGAACAAAAGTGCTTTGAGTAACCGCAAACACATTGGTCGTATCGCCTCCTGCAGTCGTTTTATACTCCATGTCTTTATAAGTTCCTGTTTTTACTTGATTCCAAGTTATACCAGCATTATTCGTTCTATATATTCCATTACTAGTTGCTGCCAACAACACATTAGGATTTTTTGAATTAATTAATAATCTACCTATTGTACGACCTAAGTTTACTCCCCAATTCAAGCCAGTTGTAGCCCAAGTTAATCCTCCATCTGTTGATTTATAAATTCCAACGGATGAATTGTCATTTGCATCAATATCACCTGTTGCTAAATACATAATGTTTGTATTCAAAGGATTAATAGCTAAATCAGAGCAACCAAGCACAGCTAAGGTATTCGTATTTGTTGACCAATTAACACCATTATCGGTAGACTTCCATAAACCTCCTGCGCCAGTCCCTACGAAAATGGTTGTTGGAACGCCTGGCATAAAACGAATAAATGTTAAACGACCAGCATCTCCGCCAATTGGTGAACCAAATGGACCAATTGGTGCCCAATTACCAGAAGTGCTTGATGGTGAACTAATTTTAGCAGCCGTCGTTGGATTTGCTAATAAGAAACTTTGAAACTCTTCGAAAGCTTTAGAAGGTGAAGCTAACTTTAAATTGCCACTCGGATAAACTCTTGGTTCTGCCATCCATTCCCAACGCTTAAATTGTTTATACCCTTTTCCTCGCTCATAGCTATGAGTTTGCCAATAGGTATTAAATTCATTTTGAATGGAATAGAAATTTTCATTACTGTTTTTATACTTATCTACCCAGTTTTGGGAAAATGATGAAATAGAAATTAATGAAAATGAAATTAATGATAAAAGTTTTTTCATGTGTTGTTTTTCGTAGTTATTACTTCAAATATAATTAAAAAAAATTATTTAAAAAAAAGCTATAATGTGTCAACTATTTGATTGCTAAAACAATTCTAACTTTTCAATTATTTAAAACAATTGGATGTTATTTTTGTTTAAAATTATAATATATGATAGCTACATGTCGTTATTATATCAAAAAAACATATATTTGTTATAATGGAAATTGTAAAAGGCTCAGGGGTTGCCCAAGGTGAATTATTAGAAAAAGTAAATTCGCCGGCTGACTTAAAAAAATTAAATCCAAATCAATTGGAGCAGTTCTGCAAGGAGTTGCGCCAATATATTGTTGATATTGTTTCTACAAAAGGTGGGCACTTTGGTGCTTCCCTTGGCGTAGTTGAACTTACAACAGCCATCCATTATGTATTTAATACGCCTTACGACCAATTAGTTTGGGATGTAGGACATCAAGCCTATGGCCATAAAATCATTACTGGACGAAAAGATATATTTCACACGAACCGTATTTACAAGGGTATAAGTGGATTTCCTAAGCGTTCGGAAAGTGAATACGATACCTTTGGGGTAGGACATTCTTCGACTTCAATTGGTGCTGCATTAGGAATGGCGGTTGCGTCTAAATATAATGAGATTAAAGATAAGCAGCATATTGCAGTGATTGGCGATGGTTCAATGACAGCAGGTATGGCATTCGAAGCATTAAATCATGCAGGTAGTGCTAATGCAAATATATTGGTTATATTGAATGATAATTGTATGAGTATAGATCCTAACGTTGGGGCGCTGCGCGATTATTTGACAGATATTACAACTTCACATACTTATAATAAAACAAAAGATAAGGTTTGGGAATTGTTGGGTAAAATCAGCAAATTTGGACCAAATGCTCAAGAAATTGCCAGTAAGCTCGAAAATGCAGTAAAAACAAGCCTTTTAAACCAAAGTAATTTATTTGAATCGCTTAAATTTAGATACTTTGGGCCAATTGATGGACACGATGTCGGCCGTCTAACAAAAATAATGAGTGATTTAAAAGATATTCCTGGTCCTAAAATTTTACACGTATTAACTCAAAAAGGAAAGGGATACCAATTTAGTGAAGAAGGAAACCCAACATTATGGCATGCTCCAGGTTTATTTAATAAAGATACCGGAGAAATCATTAAAGTAATTCCTACAAGTCCTCAACCACCAAAATACCAAGATGTATTTGGACATACCATTGTTGAACTCGCCGAATTAAATAAAAAAATAATGGGTATTACCCCAGCCATGCCAAGTGGAAGTTCATTAAATATTATGATGAAAGCTATGCCAGACAGAGCATTTGATGTTGGTATTGCCGAACAACATGCAGTAACTTTCAGCGCAGGATTAGCAACACAAGGATTAATTCCATTTTGTAATATTTACTCATCATTTATGCAGCGTGCTTATGACCAAGTGGTGCATGATGTTGCCTTGCAAAATTTAAAAGTAGTATTTTGTTTAGACAGAGGAGGATTAGCCGGTGCGGATGGTCCAACACATCATGGTGCATTTGACATTGCTTATTTCCGATGCATTCCAAACATGATTGTAAGTGCTCCAATGAACGAAGAAGAGTTACGTAATTTAATGTACACGGCCCAACTTGATGAAACGCCAGGTTGTTTTAGTATTCGTTATCCAAGAGGAAATGGTGTCATGGTTAATTGGAAAACACCCTTTCAAAAAATAGAAATTGGAAAGGGAAGAAAATTAAAAGATGGCAAAGATATCGCTATTTTATCTCTTGGTCATCCAGGAAACTTTGCAGCCAGTGCTATTAAAAAACTTGAAGAAGAAAACATAATGGTTGCGCACTATGACCTACGTTTTGCGAAACCATTAGATGAATCTTTATTACATGAAGTTTTTTCTAAATATAAAAAAGTTATTACCATAGAAGATGGTTGTTTAATGGGAGGTGTTGGTTCAGCGATTTTAGAATTTATGGCTGATCATAATTATTCCGCCCATGTAAAACGATTAGGAATTCCAGACAGATTTATTGAACATGGTGAACCAATCGAACTGTATGAAGAATGTGGTTTTTCTGCTGAGCAAATTTATTCTGAATTACGTGACATGCTTGCTGAAAGCAAAACGAAATTAGTTGGATAATTTTGCCATAATAATGCCGTGTTTTTGAAGTAAATTATACTTAAAATCATTAACTTCACGCCACATTAGTAATTAGAAATATGGCACGCACAAAAATTAAAGAAATTTTAAAAGGTAACTTAATCGATCAAACCGTAAACGTAAAAGGTTGGGTAAGAACATTTCGCAACAACTCTTTTATTGCCTTGAATGATGGTTCAAGTATTCATAATTTACAAGCCGTAGTAAATTTTGAAACGACAGATGATAACATTTTAAAACGTATTACGCCAGGTGCTTGCATCAGCGTAACTGGTTTATTAATTGCTTCACAAGGAAAAGGTCAGACTGTTGAAATAAAAGTAACTGATATTGAAATTTATGGAGATAGTGAATCTGACGTGTCTAAATCTCATTCATATCCATTACAACCTAAAGCACATTCACTTGAATATTTAAGGGAAATAGCTCACTTACGTTTTCGTACTAACACATTTGGTGCTGTATTTAGAGTGCGTCACACGTTAGCTTATGCTATACATAAATTTTTTAACGATAAAGGGTTTGTGTATTTACATACACCGATTATTACAAGCAGTGACGCAGAAGGCGCAGGAGAAATGTTTCGTGTTACCACACTTGATACAAAAAACCCACCATTAACAGATGAAAAGGAGGTTGATTATAAACAAGACTTCTTCGGAAAATCAACAAATCTAACGGTTTCAGGACAATTAGAAGGTGAATTAGGTGCGATGGCTTTTAGTGATGTTTATACATTTGGGCCAACTTTCAGAGCTGAAAATTCAAACACCACGCGTCACTTAGCCGAGTTTTGGATGATTGAACCAGAAATGGCATTTTTTGATTTGAAAGATAACATGGCTCTCGCAGAAGAGATGTTGAAATTTGTTATTACTTATGCTTTAGAAAACAATAAAGAAGATATTGATTTTTTATCACAACGATTATTTGATGAGGAAAAACAAAAACCACAAGCAGACAGAAGTGAATTAACGTTACTAGAGAAACTTCATTTTTGTTTAGGTAATGAGTTTGCGAAAATAACTTATACTGAGGCCATAGATATTTTAAGAGAGTCTAATCATAATAAGAAAAAGAAGTTTCAATATATCATAGAAGGTTGGGGAGCTGATTTACAAAGCGAACACGAACGCTACTTAGTTGAAAAACATTTTAAAAAACCAGTTATTTTAACCGATTACCCAAAAGACATTAAGTCATTTTACATGCGTCAAAATGAAGATGGAAAAACGGTGGCTGCTATGGATATTTTATTCCCTGGTATTGGCGAAATTATTGGCGGTTCGCAACGTGAAGAGCGTTTAGAAAAATTAGAAAACCGAATGAATGAAATGAATATTCCAACCCACGACTTACAATGGTATTTAGACACTCGACGTTTTGGAACTTGTCCGCATGCTGGGTTTGGATTAGGTTTTGAACGTTTGGTTTTATTTGTAACTGGCATGACTAATATTAGAGATGTTATTGCCTTTCCGCGTACACCAAATAATTGTGAGTTTTAAAACAAACTGATTTTTAAAAATTCATGGGCTGAATGTTAAGTAAGGATCATGCATGCAAAAATTTTAAATACACTTCTCATATTATCCTCTTTAATTGGGTATTTAGAGTGGAGTGGCAATAATCACCTTTTTATTTTTGAAGCTGAAAGAGAAATTATTTTGAAATTATTTACAGATACGAACGCTGTTATTCATCCGCTCATTATTATTCCAATTGGAGGACAAATCCTTTTAGTACTTACACTTTTTCAAAAAAAAGCAAATAAAATTATGACATATCTAAGCATCGCGATGCTTGGCTGTTTGCTTTACTTTATGCTATTTATAGGGCTAATGAGTTTAAACTATAAAATAATCATTTCAACGCTACCGTTTTTATTTACATCAATTTTAATTATTAGACGTTTCTATCAATCTTCATTATAATTAGCAAAGCACGAAGCCGTTAGATTACTTGAAATAAAATGAAGTCCATAAAAAAACCCCTTCAGTTTCCTGAAAAGGTTTTATAATACTATTTGTAGTTAAAATTAAGCTTTAACTGCTTTTTCCATTACAACTTTTCCCTTGTAATACAATTTTCCTTCAAACCAATGTGCACGGTGAAATAAATGAGCTTCGCCAGTTGTCGTGTCTTTTGCAATCGTCATATGCGGTGCTTTGTATGTAGAACGACGTGAGTCTCTTCTTGATCTGGATAGTTTTCTTTTTGGATTAGGCATGGTATTTAATTTTAATTATTGTTAAACTTTATATTTTTTAATTGATCCCATTTAGGATCGGTTTTTTCACTTTCTTCTTCTACTTTTAATTCATTAAACTTAGCAAGTGTTTCTTTATCGCATTGAACATCGTTATCATCTTCTTCACAGGGCACTCTTCTCGAAGGAATAGCTAACTCAATGTACTCGTATAAATACTGAGTTATATCAATTTCCTCTAAGCCTTCTTTCAGCACAACGATTTCGTCATTACTTTCATCTGGATTGCCGTGCTTTACTACTAATTTTTCATGTCCACTTATATGACAATTATAATCAGAAACACAACGATCGCAATTTAATTTTACAACTCCTTCAAAATTAAACAAAACGTGCATTAAGCTATTTTGCTTGATTAAAGTAGCTCCCACGTTAATGTTAGCTATTGTAATTTCACTCTCACTAAATTGTTCAAAGAACTTATTATTTACCTCAAATTCAAATTGGTGTTCGCCAAATGATAAACCGCCAAACTGTATTTTGTACTGACTCTTACCCATAACTAATTCCAAAATGGACGGCAAATATACACTTATTTTTTATTTTTATAACTTTTCAACAAAAATAATTTAAAGATTTGTTGGGATTAAACATTTAGGAATAAACCAGTTATTATTATATAAGCTTAGATTAATGGCTTCGTTTTCGCAAGAAACATAGTTTTTTTGTTCGTTTCGCATCAAATACCAAGCCTTTCCAAGATGAATTTGTTTAATAACAATATTTGCTAAAGAATCTGGTTCAAAGCAAGTTAAGGCTTTTTTTAGTTCAAATCCCACCTCGTTATTTCTTAAATCCATGATACACGATAAACTATCCGGTCTTTCACTAAATTCTAACTGATGTTTAATAAACTGATGATAGTTCCCTTTTTCGTGTGCAATGCCTAATTTTCTTAGCTTTTCTTCCTTTACATAGTTGATTAAATAAGCCATAAAATAAACATGACGAAAAGCATCCATTTTTCCGCCATTTTCTAGTGTATCTAACACTTTACTCTGTTTAACCAATTCATAGTTTCGCATGACCATAGGCCATTCTTTTTTAATCTTACACGCTGATATTGGATATTTAAAAGCCCATAAAACCTCGTATTTAGAAATCCTCTTTTGAGAAAAAACAAACGTTTGAAAAAAAATCATGCTGAATACACAAACAATAGTTTTAATATAAATTGATTTTAACATGATTATGTTAGCAAGACCGTTAATTAATAGGCTAATTTAATCAATACAATTGATACATTTGAAACAGATGGCAAATAAAAAAGATATAACAACACGATTTTTCGCAAAGAAAGATATTGGTGGTGCAGAAAGCATTAATGACTTACGCGACAAAGAATTTAGTGGCGCAAGTCTTTCTGCTGAAGAAAAATTTGCGTTGGCTAACTTTGACAAATACAGATTAAACGTTTTAAACGCTCAAAAAGATGAAGAGCAATTTCACTTACTATACCGTCAAATTCAAGTGATTTCAAATTTAGGAGATTGGCGCGAGTTTTTAAAAGAAGAATTTTCTAAATAATCAATCCTATCGCTTATACGCGATATTATTGTATCTCAGCATTTACAAATCACTATCAAGATTAGATAAATTTTTGTAAGTTTGTTCAAATTTAATTTACACATTTATGTACGCTACCACATTAGGTCAATTTATTATTGAAAAACAGGCTGATTTTCCCTTTGCTAAAGGAGAACTTTCTCGATTATTACGCGATATTGCAATAGCAGGGAAAATTGTAAACAGAGAAGTTACCAAAGCAGGTTTGGTAGAAATATTAGGAGAAACAGGCGATACAAACGTACAAGGAGAACGAGTAAAAAAACTAGATATTTTTGCTAATGATCAATTCATAGCTGCCTTAAAAGCTGGTGGTGAATGTTGTGCCATCGCTAGTGAAGAAAATGAAGAAATCATTCCTATTGATTCCGAAATTTCAAAAAATGCGCGTTACGTTGTAGCAATGGATCCGTTAGATGGCTCTTCCAATATTGATGTAAATGTTTCTATCGGAACTATTTTTTCTATTTACCGTCGCACAAGTTTAAACGGCCCAGGAACATACGAAGATTTTATGCAACGTGGAACTGAACAAGTTGCAGCTGGATATATTATTTATGGCTCATCAGCCATGTTAGTTTACACAACTGGTAAAGGCGTTAATGGTTTTACATTAGATCCAAGTATTGGTGAATTTTGTTTATCTCATCCAAATATGCAAATGCCAAAAGAAGGAAAAACATACTCCATCAATGAAGGAAATTATTTGCATTTTCCTGATGGCGTAAAAAAATACATTAAGTATTGTCAAGAAGAAGATTTAGCAACTAATCGTCCTTATTCAAGTCGTTACATTGGTTCGGGCGTTGCAGATATTCACCGTAATTTAATAACTGGCGGTATTTATATTTATCCAAAAACAACGAAATCACCAAAAGGAAAATTACGTTTATTATACGAATGTAATCCCCTTGCCTTTATTATTGAACAGGCCGGTGGTGTTGCTAATGATGGTTATCATCGTATTATGGAACAAGACATTACTGAATTGCACCAGCGTACCCCTTTGTTTTTAGGCTCAACAAATATGATGAAAACAGCCATGGAGTTTATGGAAAAATATAAAGAAATGTAAAATTAATTGTTAAAAAAATTCTAAAAATTTGGTCTTGTATTTTTTTTAATTATTTTTGTTTAAATCAAAATAAATAAATATGAAAAAAATAATTTTAGTATTAGGCTTAGCCTTCAGTATCAACTTCAGCGCAAACGCTAGTAAGTACAAATTAACAGATGTTCAATTAGAACAAAATTTTAAAGTTAGTCAAGAAGTTAGCTTCGAAGAAATGTACAGTGCTGATTTAACAGCATTAAATTTATCTGGAAGCAAAATGTCTGCCTCTAGCAGCCAAACAAGAACTGGATATTTATTACGTTCATTTTTCTGTGGTTCGATTGCTTTGCACCGTTATTACATGGGAACTGAAAAGAATTATATGTGGGCGCTTTATTTCTGTGTTCCAGTAGTTGGTGAAGTTGCTGGTTTTGTAGACTTTTTCTGGGTTTTATTTGATAAAGACGCCATGAGCAAATACTCAAATAATGACAAATACCTTGTTTTTTTAGACTAAGTTAAAATTAAAAAAATTAAAATACCGACTTTAAGTCGGTTTTTTTTATGGAATAAATTGTTGCTTAATTCTGAGCTTTAAATCTTGATTAAATGATTTTGCAATCGTGTAATTGTACTTTTCTGCCAAAAACTCTGAACGTTTAATACCTCCTAAATAAAATTTACCTAACAGCATATTGCCCGTTGCAATCCCAGTAAAATAAAACTGGAACACAATACCAACCGCCATAATACCAACACTTGAAGCGACAGAAATAAAAGAAGCTATCCCTTCCCCATAATTCTTAGTATAACATTGGCCTAAACCAGGAATAAGCGATGACATTTTTATTGCTTTACTAGCACTTTTCAATTTTGGTAATTGGTTCATAGCATACATTCCATCAATCTCTTTTCTAACTCTTTTATATAAAACGGAGTCATTTTTATGCAGTCTAGAATTAAGCATTAAAAGTTTTTCTTTTGCAGCTTGCCATTTATATTGCTCGTTCAAATTTAATGCTTGAAGTATCCATGATTTACTAGTATAATTAGAATCAGACACTAAATAATTGAGTTGATTTAAATATACCTCAACTTGTAAAAAATCATTTTTTAAATAATTAAGCAAAGCGCATTGATATTTAACCTCATAAATCAAGGAATCATGAACATCATTTAAACTTATAGCGTTGAGTATATTAATCGCATTATCATATTGCTTTAAAATTTTATTTGCATTAGCGGCCGATAACTTTGCTTTGTTTTTTTCATTTTCTCCAATTAAAAAAAAATCTAATTTTTGATAATAAACAGAAGCTTCAAAATAGTTGCCCACAATAAATAGGCTGTCAGCAAACTGCTTCAGTTTTAAAGTATCATTGTTTGCGTAAGTAAGTCTACTTAAAAAAACGAATAATAGGCACGTGAATACTCGCAAGAATTTCATTATTTATTTTTCCGTTAGATGATTTGATTTGTTGTTGCACACTGAAATAACTACCTAAAATATTACCTGCATAAAAAAATGTAAATAAAGTTCCAAATGTTATGACTTGAGGACTCTTAATGTTTTTTGTTCTGTAATAAGACTCAACTACCATTAAGCCGAGCGCTGTAGTAGTTGCAAAACTTGCAATGGCTGCTCCCTTTTTTCCTGCATAAAATTTACCCAAGCCAGGCACAACCGATGATAATAAAGCCGCTTTTATAGGTGATTTACTATAATTCTTTCTAGCTCTAATAGACAATTCTTTCAGTCTCATTTGCTCATTTGTTAATCGAAAATCATCGTATCGAAATGTATTGCATAAGCTGTCAAATTTTTCATATTTCCTTAACAATAAATAATTCCCAGCCTTCATCGTATTAAAAACATGGCGATACATAAATGCCGTATCCATACAAAAGTCATCAAACTTACCTAGTGCTATTGAATGTTTCTTAGCATAAAGTAAATTTAAAATTTCAAAACTTTTTGCCTTACTGAACAAATTACTAATTGCACTAACTTTTGAAAGCATAACGGCAGCAGTATCTACTTTCTTCATTAAATAATAATTATACCCCTTTAAAAAATTAAGCGTATCTGTATTTTTAATTTCATTTGGTTGGTTTAATAAAAAAAGTGCTTCTCTATTTTTTTCGTTCTGTAATAAATAATTTATAAACACATAATTTTGATTTATCTGCGCTATCATGCTAGTCGCATTAAAAAAAGCAAATTGAATAGCTGAAAAATAGACTAGTAATTTCATGGCTTTTTATTTTTCTGATAATCAGAAGGTTTATCGTAAATTTTATTCGTTCGCGAATTATAGTCAACGCCTTCAACCATGTCAATCCCTGCTAACTTAGTACAACGGGTCAAGCGATCAGCCGTTAATGGTATGCCTTTAAATATGCCGTACTTTTGGATGCATTGCTTACTAAACTGACTACAATTGACTTCGTAGGGACAAGCCGCACCTATTTGAACTGAAATTGTTTTTTGATATAAAAACAACAAGCCTCCAAAAAATAAAGATACTGGATTGTATTTTACGACCGCATGTTTGCCTTCAAATAGATAAGTGACCTTTCGCTTAGATTCGTATTCAGATTTGTAATTAACAGCTCCGAAAAGTAAATCGTTATCTAATTTCGCTTGCGCTTTTAATTGACTCAAACTTGTGAGGAAAAAAAACGAAATTAAAAACTTATTTAATATTAATAATTTTTGCATTTTTCGGAATTTTAAAATCGACAAAATTTGACTTTACAGCTTCATTTGTTTTAGGATTACTATACGTTTTTGTAGTGATAATGGAATCTCCTTTTTCGATATATGCAAACTCATTGATTTGAAGGGGAAGATATAGTTTTCCGATTTTCGTATAATTTGAAAAATAAATTTTTCCTAATTTTTTATTCTTAGCGCCAATAAATTCAAGGTAAACAGGCAAACTCTTTTCGTGAACTAATTCAATTTTTAAAACAGAAGTTTGAAGTCCGCTCTTTGGAACCCATGTGGTAACAAAAAAACCTTCATCCGTTTTTGTCTCTTTGATAACATAGCCAATTTTAGGTAAGCCTAAATCGTTATACCTTCCATTTAAGAAAAACCAAAAGTAACTAGATTCAGAAGATGAAAGAGCTGAACTTGATTGAGAAAAAGAGTTTTCTTTAAAATCATAATTTGTTACATCTCCATTTGCATCAATCATAGTGACACTTTCAAAAGGAGCAACTAAATGGGTTGTAAGAACACTTCCTGATTTTTTAAAATAAACTTCGCCCGATATATTGATGTACTTACTTTTTTTTAAAATACGCGATTTAAAATCTAAACTTAATTGACTAACATCAGAAACTGCTTGGGAAAAACAAGTATTGACCAAACAAATAAAAAAAAACGTTTTATAAAAACACTGCATAATGAAAAATAAATACTAATCCTCTATAATAAATTCTAAAGTTGAAAATACGAAATAAAAAACGAACTTGTTTTAATTAAAAATTTAATTTTTTAATTTTTTTCATCTTTAAAAAGATTTATAATGAGGTAGCTTTTATAGATTAAAATAATGCTAAAAAATGGAATAACTTCATTAAAGCCGGCAAGACTTTCCTTTATCACTTATTATATTAAATCATCTGCCAATTTTAATTTATTTATTACCTTAGTACTTCATGGCTGAAATTAATATTACCGATATTGAAGTAAAAGATGCCTTTTACAAATCAACAGAGCGCTTTCATGTTATTACTTGTTGGGTTGGTATAATACTAAATATTCTTTGGTTTGCCAGCGATTATTTTATTGTTCCTGGTTACATGATTCCGTTTTTATTGTTTAGAATTACTGTGTCAGCCGTCACCGTATTAGCTTTAGTGCTTAAGCAAACTTTAAACATCAGTATTTATAGTTGTCTCTTTATTTTAGTTTTAGGCATTTCTCTTCAAAACGCATATATGTGGAGCGTAATGGATTTAGCGCATCTTCAAAAACACACCTTTGCTTATATCGCCCTATTCATTGGTGTTGGCATGCTTGTGTTGTGGGATACAAAATTGTCTATTATCATTTTATTTGCAACGATATTAAGCAATATTGCGTTCTATGAGATAAATAGTTCATTAACCGTTGAAGAATTTCTAATTAGCGGCGGTTTATTAACTCTTTCTGTAGCTGTGTTTTCAGTCTTTTTAATTAGAACACGCTATCGTTTAACTTTAAATGAAATTCGAATTCGTTTAGAGTTAGAGAAATCAAAACAAATTATTGAAGAAAAACACAAAGAAGTTCTTCATCAAAAAAAAGAGATTACAGACAGTATTAATTACGCCAAAAGCATACAGTCGGCCTTTATACCAACAGAAGAACAATTCAATTCGAATTTTAAAGATAGTTTCGTGCTTTTTAAACCGAAAGATATTGTCAGCGGAGATTTTTATTGGGTTCGCCAAAAAGATAATTTATTATTTTATGCAACGGCTGATTGCACCGGACATGGAGTTCCGGGTGGTTTTATGACCATGTTAGGTTTGTCATTTTTAGATGAAATCATAGAAGGTAAGTCGACAAAAAATCCGGCAGAAGCTTTAAATTTACTTAGAGATAAAATAGTTCATACCTTGAAGCAAACAGGAAATATTGGGGAAAACAAAGATGGAATGGATATCACCTTATGCTGCATTGATAAAACAAAAAACGAATTGACTTACTCATCCGCAAATAATTCTGTTTATTTAATCAGAAATAACGAACTCACCATTTACAAAGGAGACAGGCAGCCCTGTGGTTTTCATCATGAAAACGAACCATTCTCTGCCCACACAATAACAATAAACCCTAACGATTGCATTTATACATTTACAGATGGTTATGCTGATCAGTTTGGCGGACCTAAAGGAAAAAAATTTAGGTACAAACAATTTGAAGATACATTATTAAGTAATGTGAATGATTCATTTTCAATACAAAAAATGAAATTGTCTTCAACTTTGGAGACTTGGAAAGGCGATTTAGAACAAGTTGATGATTTATTAGTAATTGGAATAAAAATTTAAATGTCTTTATCCATTTTTGATTTTAAAGCCCTAAATATTCTGTAACTTCTATACATTGCATAAACTATAAAAAGAAATGCTAAAACGTAGCGTTTGATTCCAAAAACGCGATCAGACATTAAATCAGTAAAAAGAAAAACGAAAAAACCTGTCACTGTGAGCAAAACCATGATGGCGCTAAAACTTAAATTTATTAATTCTATTGGCGATTTTTTCATATGAATTTTTAAGAAAATTTTAAACATAAAAAAATCCCTTTTAATAAATTAAAAGGGATTTTTTTTATTAGTATCAATTATTTTAAGCTAAAGTTAAATGGCACGGTTACTCTAACCGGTACTGCTCTTCCTGTTTGTTTTCCTGGCTTCCAATTAGGCATGGATTTAATAACCCTTGCAGCTTCTCTATCGCATTCACCACAGCCTGGTACACCTTTGCTTAATCTTACATCTGTAATGTCACCGCTAGGCGCAACAACAAAGCTGTAAAAACATTTTCCTCCAATTCCAGCTTCACGAGCCATTTGAGGATATTGTGTGTTCTTAGCAAAGTATTTCATCATCTCACCTGGACCCCCTGGAAATTCAGGCATTTCCTCAACAATTAAAAAAGGCTCCATTACTTTTTCTTCGATTACTCCATCACCTTTTCCATCACCTGGCACAACAACTGCATCACCATCACCTTCTTGTGTAACGGTACTTACATTAGTCTCAACCAATTTATCTTGTGGTGGTGGCGGATCAGTTTCCACTGCATCATCCTTAATAACCGGTGGCACAAACTTCACCGTCTCCAATACTGGAGGTGGCGGCGGCGGCGGCGGTGGAGGTGGTTCGTTTTTATCTGCTGGAGGAGGTGTTAAATCAATTGCCGTCATGTCTAAAACTGCTTCCTTCTCAACTTCAGTACCTTTTAAACCTAAGACAAACTTTAATCCCATTCCAAACACTAACACACCAATCATACTAGCAAGTACGATGGTTACAGTCCAATTGTATTTGCGACGAATTTCATACGCGCCATACTCTTGGTTTCTTCCTTCAAAAACAATATCGTTTCTGCTATCGGAAGAGACATTATTCCAATTTGCTACCATATTATTTTGCTATTTTAGTTTTTAAAAGTGCGTACTCTGATGCCATCATTTCAACACCAATAACTCGTTTACCAACATTACAAATTTTTAATTCATCCAACATGTCAATAGCGTTTCTGTAAGTAGCCTCGTCATCTGTTTTTATTAATGCTGTAATGGCGATTGTATTAGCCGTAATATCAACTGCCATTCGCTTGAATGTAGTATCCGCTAATGTCTTTGCTTTGTTTTGAGCTGCTAATTTTTCAATTTCATCATTAGCCCATTTATTTTGCTCCATTAATAATTTATGCAATCCTTCTGAACTAAAATTAGTTTCTTTTAAATCAGTTGCCGGTTTACCTTTATCATTATCTGCTGCGTAAAATTGACCAACGTAATAAAAAATGCGATCATCTTTCGTTAATAAGAATGTGACACCATTTTTCACTTCTGGTGGTGGTGGGCTTCCTATTGGTGGTTCAGCTGGTAAGCTTAACTCCATACTTTTTGGTTTACTGAAAGTTGATGTTAAAACGAAAAACGTTAGTAACAAAAACGCTAAATCTACCATCGGAGTCATATCTACTCGGGTGCTCTGCTTCTTGGCACGCTTTTTACCGCCTTTGCCATGTCCGCCGCCGCCACTTTCTGCTATTTCTGCCATGTTTTAATTTTTTTATTGTTAATAGTTAATGTGCTGGAGCTGGAGCAACTGTTGCCCCACCTTCCATTGATGTAATAAGATTGAATGTGTAAATTTTCATATCTGTAAATGTTTTAAAAACATCTTTAATATAAATGTATTTTGCTTTACCATCCGCTTTAATAGCATACCGGGGTTTTTCACCCTTAAACTCTACACCATCATTTAAAGCCTTCTCTTTGTTGTTAGTGTAAATAACATTTAGCTCTGTTGCAGAATAACGAATCCAATCACCTAATTGATTATTCAAAGAATCCAAAGGAACGCCTTTTTGTGGTTGAAATTTTAAACGTTCAGCCTCTGAAGCATCTAGGTAGCGCGGTAAATCTTTCATTTCAACACCAAAACTAGATAAGCCTTCGAACTTTTTCACTTGTTTATCGTTAAACTTAACCCCGTATTTAGTAGCCATTTGTGATAAAGCATTACGACGTGCTTCTCCATTTCCTACGCCAAAAAAAGCGCGCCCATTATTATCAACTGTAATCAGTACAGTGTTTTCAGGCAAAGATTTATCTGACACTGATGATGGGGGATCAACGATAACAGGCTCAGCCATGCGAAACGAAGCCGTAAGCATAAAAAATGTTACCAGTAAGAAAGCTAAATCCACCATTGGCGTCATGTCTATCGACGGTGAGCTTTTTGAGATTTTTATTTTTCCCATTTTTTTAATTTAATTTAGTAGGTTAATTAGCATCAGAAGTCTCGAAAGTAAAT
>CANLAV010000006.1 GCA_947487905.1 Bacteroidota bacterium
AAACAAACCAGCCTAATACTCTTGTTGCTTTTGCAACTTGAGGACCTGCTGTTTGAGCTAA
Source organism: Bacteroidota bacterium (assembly GCA_947487905.1). Taxonomy (GTDB): domain Bacteria; phylum Bacteroidota; class Bacteroidia; order B-17B0; family Aurantibacillaceae; genus UBA4416. The sequence continues at coordinate 62 of CANLAV010000006.1, forward strand.
TTTTGCAACTTCTCCAAACCAAACTAGGTATGCAATGTAGAAGTAAGCAGCTCCAGAGATTACGCCCCATAAAACGCTTTGGTCTCTGTCGATTGTTTCTCCAAAGTAACCTGTTACAAGCATCACTATTGACGCAAAAATTAATTTCCACAATAAGCCAATTTTAGCTCCTGCTTTTTTAGTGATTAAATAAAATTCAACACACATTAAAGGAACAGTTAAAATCCAATCCACATATCTAAAGAATGTTGGTGAGTCTCCAGTTTCTAAATTGTAACTTCTCATGTAGTAGTAATGAACTGCTGCAATAAAAGTAATTAAACCAGATACGAGTACTGATGTTCTCCATTTTGCAGATGTGTTGTTCAACTCAAAAAAGAAAAAAACTGATGCGGCCATCATTGCCATAGTACCAATAAAGAACGTGAATGCGACGTAGTTATCGCTTGCAATTTTTAAATGCTCCATTTTATTTTGTTTTTAAATTTTCCTACTCTATTGGCTTTTCGGAATCCGCCTTTTAGTAAAACACTTATTAATAATTAAAGTTTAAATAAATTTAATTGTTTCATTTTAATTATCCAAAAAAATTAATAAAATAATTTACATTGAAGTTGTATTAATTTTGTAAATCTAATTTTATTTAATATTTGTCGCATAAAATTAATATTTTGTCTAAAAAATATTAATTAATGGGTTAGAGCTTTATTCTCATTTTTTGCCTTTTTAATCGTTTTTTATTGCCCACGTTTTATTATTACAAACATATATTTAAAACATAAAACAAATCTTATTTCCCTATCTCTGTAATTTGTTTTTCTAAAAACATAATACCTTCTGTAAAACTTTTTGGATTATAACCCAATTCTTTTTTTGCCTTATCAATAATGAAACCTGTAATTGGTGGGCGTTTGGCAGGTTGTTTAATATCAGCCGATTTTGATGGTTTAATTAATGATTTATCTAGTTTGTAATAGTCAGCCACTAAATGAGCTAATTCTAAAATACTTAAAAAATCTTTACCTGAAATATTATAAATACCTTGGGCATTTTTTTCAGCAATCAAAATACAGCCATCTGCTAAGTCTTCTGCAAGTGTTGGCGTTCTAAATTGATCATCAACCACATTAATAACCTTACCTTGTTCTAAATTTTGTTTTACCCACAACACAATGTTGCTTCGGCTCATGCTATCAACAATGCCGTAAACCAAAACGGTTCGTGCAATGGCACAATGTAAGCTGCTTGCTTGAACTATTTTTTCAGCGGCTAATTTACTTTCAGCATAATAGCTTTGTGGATTCGGCGTTTCGTTTTCATCTAAAGGCCCATGAGTACCATCAAAAATAAAATCGGTGGATAAATGAATAAAATGTGGATGGTAAGTTGAGTCTTCTTGTTTGAGTTTTTCTAAAGTCTTAATTTGATTTTCAACGGCTGTTACATTTAATAACCAGCACGCTTCTTTTTCTGTTTCGCAAGCATCAACATTTGTCATAGCTGCTGTATTAATAACTACATCTGGCTTATGTTTCAAAAACACATCACTCACATTTTGTAAATCAGTTATATCTAATGATTCATACACGTAGCCATCTGTTTTAACTAATCTATTAGTGCCTCTTGCTGTAGCAATGCAAGTGATGTTTGTGTTGTTTCTTAATTTGTAAACTAATTTTTGTCCTAATAAACCATTAGACCCTGTAATTAAAATTTTTTTCATGAGTAAATATAAATAGTTTGATTAAAATATATTTTATTTTTTTCGATTTTTTAAATAGGTTATCAAGACAGGAATGGTTGTGATCGTAATTAATCCAATAACAATATAGCCGATGTAATTTTCTATTTGCGGAAATTCTTTTCCTAAAAAAAATGCCAAGCTCGTTAAGGATGTAATCCATAAAATAGCGCCAACAATATTGTAAAACATAAAGCGTTTAAAATCTACTTGGATAACACCTGCTAATATAGGAGCAAAGGTTCTAATGATTGGTAAAAAACGACCTAAAATCAATGCTTTTCCACCATGCTTGCTGTAAAATAGTTTGGTTGTTTCTAAATGTTTTTTTCTAAATAAAAAGGTGTCTTTTTTCTGAAATAAATTTTCTCCTGTTTTTTTTCCAAACCAATAGCCGACGATATTTCCTAAAACGGCTGAACAAATCAATAAACCAATCAATAAAAAAATAGATGTATTTAATAAATGTGGTTTAGTAGCACATAATAATCCTGAAATAAATATGAGCGAATCTCCTGGTAAAAAAAATCCAATAAATAAGCCTGTTTCGGCAAATACGACAAATAGTAATAACCATAAGCCTCCGTAATGTATAATGCTTTCAGGGTTTGTCAGTTGTTTTAAGAATTCAAACATTTAAATCGTGTTTTGAATGTCAAACAATTTCTTTTTTTCGATACTTGCTTTTATATCGTCTAACTGTCCTTTCGGGATGGAGTTAATTAATTTTTTCGTGTAGTCTGTTTGCGGATTCATATAAATAGAATCAGCTTCACCTAGCTCAACAATTTTCCCTTTATTCATAACAGCCATTCTATCACTCATAAATTTAACCACACTTAAATCGTGCGAAATAAAAATGTAAGTGAATTTAAATTCGCGTTTTAAATCGTTTAATAAATTTAATACCTGTGCTTGCACAGAAACATCTAAGGCACTCACACTTTCATCACAAATAATAAATTTCGGATTGAGTGCTAACGCACGAGCAATACATACACGTTGTCTTTGTCCACCACTAAATTCATGTGGGTAGCGATTAAAATGTTTTTCTTCTAAGCCAACTTTTTTTAGTAGTTCTAAAACACGTTCTTTCCTTTCTTGAGTTGAACTTAACATATTATGGACCTGCATAGGTTCCATAATAGATTTCCCAATCGATATGCGCGGATTCAATGAGGAGTAGGGGTCTTGGAATATAATTTGCATATCTTTTCGCAATTCTCGCATTTCTTTTTGTGAGTATGCTAATACATTTTTTTGCTCAAAATATATTTCTCCTGATGTTGGTTCATTTAATCTTAAAATGGTTCTTCCTAATGTTGTTTTTCCACAGCCACTTTCTCCAACGAGTCCGAGTGTTTCGCCTTCGTAAACGTCTAAAGTTACATCATCCACTGCTTTTAACCAATCTGTTGTTTTTCCAAAAAAACTTTTGTTTTTAGGAAAATAGGTTTTGATATTTTTTATTTCTAATATTTTTTTTCTCGCATAAAGCTCTTTGTGTTCCGCTACTCGTTGTTCTTGTGATACAATAACGCTATTTATAGATTCACTTACGCTTTTTGCAATTTCAATCATATTTCCTTGGTCATCCAATTTCATGAAGTCTGAAGAAACAGGTAATCGTAAAATGCGCTTATCTAATGGCGGTCTACACGCTAATAAACTTTTTGTATAAGGGTGTTGTGGATTTGTAAATATATCGAGTACTGGACCTTGCTCTACCACTTTGCCTTTGTACATAACCATGACTATATCAGCAAGTTCTGCAATGACGCCTAAATCGTGTGTAATAAACATAATTCCCATTTCATGTTCTTTTTGTAATTGAAGCATGAGGTCTAATATATTTTTTTGAACGGTTACGTCTAATGCAGTGGTTGGTTCATCAGCAATTAAAATACGAGGATTACAGCTCATGGCCATAGCTATCATCACACGCTGTTTTTGTCCCCCCGAAATTTCATGAGGATATGCATCAAACATACGTTCTGGATCAGGTAATTGTACTTGAGAAAATAGATGAAGTGTTTTTTGTTTGGCTTCTTTTTCATTTATTTTTTGATGTAAAATAATAGCTTCCATGACTTGGGCGCCACAAGAATAAACTGGATTTAAACTTGTCATGGGCTCTTGAAATATCATGGCGATTTCATTTCCTCTGAATGCGCGCATGTCCTGATTAGAAAGTGTTCTCAAATTTATAATACCATTGTTTTTGGAATGGTACAAAATTTCTCCACCAGAAACTCTCCCAGGAGGATTGGCTATTAACTGCATAATGGAAAGTGATGTGACTGATTTTCCAGAACCACTCTCTCCAACTATACCAATCGTTTCTCCTTTATGTAAGGTAAATGAAATGTCGTTTACAGCTTTTATTAATTCGTTATCAGATTTAAACTCTGTAACTAAATTTTTTACTTGTAGGAGTACTTCTTTTTCCATCATAATACCTTACGAATATAACTAAATCGATTTAAAACAGTGAAAGGCTTTTTCAACGCACTAACCTTTATAAAATAGCCATTTCCCTAGCTCTTTCCAAGTTGTTTTTTTACCATACATTAAAATACCTGTTCGGTATATTTTACCGGCTAACCATGTGAAAAATAAAAAGCCAATTATGAGCATCACCATAGATAGAAGTAATTCCCACATTGGCACGCCAAATGGCAATCTTACCATCATAACGATGGGCGAAGTTAATGGGAAAATGGAAAAGAATTGCGCCATGCTACTATCTGGATCTTTAATAATGCTCTGAGCAATAATAAAGCTTAAAATAAGTGGAATAGTTACAGGCAAAATAAATTGTTGTGTGTCAGCTTCATTATCAACGGCCGAGCCAATAGCGGCAAATAAGGCAGCGTATAGTAAGTAGCCAAATAAAAAGAAAAACGCAAAACATACTATAATTTGACTGAAGTTTACTTTATCTAAATCATTAAATAAGGCAATGGCTTCATTGGGTGTTTCTACTTTTTCCATCTTTGTAATTCCAGCGGTTAAATCATTTTTCATGACTTTTTCTATTTGTGAATTTTGTTTCACCTTGTCCGCTAATTCATCTTTAAATAGAAAAGTAGTAATCGCAGTTTGAAGAACGAGCGTTAAAATAATCCATAAAATGAATTGAGTTAAACCAACTAAAGCGACACCTAATATTTTCCCAAGCATTAATTGAAATGGCTTTACAGAGGAAATAATAACTTCAACAATTCGGTTTGATTTTTCTTCTATTACACCACGCATCACTTGCGAGCCGTATAAAAATATCATAAAGTAAATGGCAAAAGCACAGCCGAAGCCAATACCCATATTTAGTTCTGTATTTGTTTTTTCATCTTTACCATCTTCAGTCACTTTTAAGGTTAATAGTTGCACTTGTCGGCGGGCATTATCAATTTTTTTTATGTCAATGCTATCTCCTTGTAAACGGTAATCAAACAAAATATTTTCCATTTGATTGGTTATATATTGTTCGGTGCTAATACCTGGTTGTTTTTTATAATATAATACTGGAGTTGTTTTTTCATCGTTTAAGGCATCCCCTTTTATTTCCATAATTAAATCAAAGGGACCATCTTTTAATTTAAGTTTTGCACTTGCAATGGATTCCGATCCATAAGTAAATTTAATTTCGGTTGTATTGGTTAATTTTTCAATGAATAAACCACTGTGGTCGAGTACTAAAATTTGATGATCTGTTTTATCACGCATAGCCAGCCATACAGGCACAATTAAAACTCCTGCCATAAGAAGTGGGCCTAAAATTGTCATGATAATAAATGACTTTTTCTTTACTCTTGAGAAGTATTCGCGTTGTATGATTAATACTAATTTGTTCATGTTTTAAAATAGATAAATAGTTGAATACGTAATTGTATTTTATTCTGTAAAATAACTTTGAGTATTGAGTGCTGGTTTATTTTCAACAACTGAAATAAATATATCATTCATTGAAGGTACAATTTCGTGAAAAGAAATAATTTCAGCATTTTGCAGAACAGCCTCCAATAAAGCGTTTGGCGTTGTTTGACGGAGCAATTTAATAGTAAGTGTATGCACATCACCGACTGATTTTTTTTCAAGAATTTCGGCGCCTGCCCATAAAGCATTCGTAAAACCAATCAAATTTCCTTTGAAAATAACGTGGAATGTATTGCTCCTGTGTGCTTTTCTAATATCGCTAACAGTCCCATCTAATATTTTCTCAGATTTATGAATCAAGGCAATGTTATCACAAAGTTCTTCAACACTGCCCATATTATGGGTTGAGAAAATGATGGTAGACCCTTTTTCTCTTAACTCTAAAATTTCATTTTTAATGAGTTGTGCGTTAATAGGGTCAAAACCACTGAATGGTTCATCTAAAATTAATAGTTTTGGCTCATGCAAAACGGTTACAATAAACTGTACTTTTTGTTGCATCCCTTTACTTAGCTCTTCTACTTTTTTATCCCACCAACTTTCTATTTCAAACTTTTTAAACCAATGTATTAATTTTTCTTTGGCAATGTTTTTCTTTAATCCTTTTAATTGAGCCAAATACATCACTTGTTCGCCCACACTCATTTTTTTATACAATCCTCTTTCTTCGGGTAAATAACCAATATAATCAACATGTTTAGGGGCTAATTTTTCGCCACAAAAAATTACTTCACCGCTGTCAGGACCTGTAATTTGATTGATAATTCGGATTAAAGATGTTTTACCAGCACCATTAGGCCCAAGTAAACCAAATATTGCTTTTTCGGGAATTTCTAAGCTTACATTTTTTAATGCTTGGTAATTTCCGTAATGCTTATTGATGTTTTTTACTTCTAAAATTGAATTCATAGTATATTTAAAAATCTAAGTTATGATTTTTGTGTTTAAAAAGTATGTCCGTTTATCTTAAAATAAGTTATTTAAATTTGAACTATTCAACATAAAAAGCCAATCCTTTTAAATATTCTCCTTCCGGAAAATTAGGCGTAATAGGATGATCGGCAGGTTGTGATAAGGTGTGTAACAATTTTAAATGTCTGCGAGATTCAATGGCTGCTGCTGTTACTGTATTATAAAATAATGCCTTGTCAATTACTCCAGAGCAAGAAAAGGTAAATAAAATCCCCCCTTTTTTGATATTTTGTAAAGCCATTTGATTTAAACGTTTGTAACCGATTACAGCATTATGAGATACGTTTTTACTTTTTGCAAAAGCTGGCGGATCTAAAATAATGATGTCGTAATTTTTTCCATGATCTTTTAAATAATCAAAGGTATCAACTGCAAAGCCTTCGTGGTTTGTGGCATGATTCAAGATGGCATTTTTATCACATAACTCAATGGCTTTTTTACTCGAATCTACTGAATGTATGATTTCGCAGTTATTTTTTGCGGCATACATACTAAAACCACCTGTGTAAGAAAATGTATTTAATACACGTTTTCCTTTACTGTATTTTCCAAGCAATTCTCTATTATAACGTTGATCAATGAAGAATCCAGTTTTTTGTCCATTTATAAAATCGATGTAAAATTTGACGTCATTTTCAACTACAATTAAATCGCCTTGTAATTCTCCAAATAAATACTCGTTTGAAATGGATGCGCCATAATTTGGTGGCAAAGTTTCCGAACTTTTATCATATACGCTTTTCAAAGCATCTCCATAAACTATCGCTAAAGCTTCGGTAATTTCTTTTCTGCATAAATGCATGCCAATACTGTGTGCTTGAAATACAATGTGTCCATTGTAAAAATCCATTATTAAACCAGGCATTCCATCGCCCTCTCCAAATACCAGGCGGTATACGTTTGTTTGTGGATTGTTTGCCAAATTTAAAAACTGACGGTATGTAAAGGCTTGATTTATTTTTTTAGTCCAAAATTCTGTGTTAATCTGTTGTTTGCTAAACGATATGATACGTGCAGAGATACTCGCTTTTTGGTATTGCGCCATTCCTAAAAACTGTTCTTTTGCCGAATATATTTCTACGATATCGCCATCTGCTAAATTGGAATCCATGGTTTTGATAGCTCCCGAAAAAATCCAAGGATGAAAGCGTAATACAGGAAATTCTTTCCCATTGTGTAAGGTTATTTTTGGATAAGTTGTCATGTAACAAATGTATGGCTTAATTAAGGTTTATTTAAGAATTTTAAAATAAAAATTAACTAAATTTACGTTTCAAATTTATATATTATAGTTTTTACAAAGTATGACAACATCTGAAATAAAATTAAAAGTGACGGTTGATGAAAATCAATTACCAGTTAAAATAGAGTGGGAAGCACCTGATGCTAAAGAAGGAAGTGTTTGTAAAAGTATGATGCTTGCTTTGTGGGATGAAAAAGAAAATAATACCATGAGAATTGATTTGTGGACTAAAGAAATGGGAATTGATGAAATGAAAAAGTTTTTTCATCAAAACATTATGACTTTAACAGAAACCTATACGCGCGCAACAAACGATGAAGCCACGGCTAAAGAAGTACGCGAATTTATGAGTGGACTCGGTAAAAAAATGGGAGTTTTAGCGTAAAATATTTTTTCTATTTATCAAATAAGAAATTATTTTATAGAACGTGTTTTTTTAAACTTTTGAATGTTATGCCGAACTTGATTAGGCATCTTTTAAGTAATTAATTTTTATTGTTATGAGATTCTGAAACAAGTTCAGAATGACCTAAAATAAATAAAGCTGAATAATTATTATTCAGCTTTTTTAGTTTTCATTTTTTGTAACATTATTTTTGTAAAGCGTCTCTAATTTCAGTTAATAAAACATCTGTACTTGATGGGACAGTAGGTTCTGCAACTAGTTCAGCTTTTTTCATTTTATTCATTGCTTTAATAATCATAAACATTACAAATGCAACAACTAAAAAATCAATGGCAGTAGTAATAAAAGCTCCCCATTGCACCGCAATTTCATTAACAGCTGCAGTTATGACAGCGCCACTAGCATCTTTCACTTCTGCAATGCCTTCTTTAATAACAATTTTTTTCTTTGTTAAGTCAATGCCTCCCATAAGTAAACCAACTAATGGTGAAAACATTTTTTCTACAAATGCACTAACTACTTTTCCAAAAGCAGCACCCATTACAAATGCAATAGCCGTGTCTACTAAATTTCCCTTAAGAGCAAATTCCTTAAATTCTTTAATCATTCCCATTTTTTTGTGTTTTAGGTTAAATTGTATTTAAGGAATAACTTACATCTTTTGTGCCAAAAAATTAATTATTGTCTAACACTTTTAATAATTCATCTAATTTTGGCGTTAATATTATCTCAGTACGTCTGTTTTTCTTTCTTGCTTCTGCTGTTTTATTTGCATCAATAGGAAAATATTCGCCACGACCAGCCGATGTAATTCGTTTAGCATCGGTACTTGAATTTTGTAATAATATTTTTGTTACTGATGTTGCACGTATCACACTTAAATCCCAGTTGTCTTTGATGTCTCCATTTCCTTTCATTGGCACATCATCTGTATGGCCTTCAACTAAAATATTGATGTCAGGATTTTGTTCCAATACTTTCGCTACATTTTTCAATGCTTCTACACCTTTAGGTTCTACTGCTGTTTTGCCACTAGCGAATAATAAGGATTCGTCCATACTCACATATACTTTTCCGTTTTTTTGAGTAATGGTTAATCCTTTATTTTCGAAATTAAATAAGGCATCTTGCAATTTCTTTTTCAAAGCTGCGGTTGCTTCGTCTTTTTTCTTGAGTACAGATTCTAATTCGTTTACACGAGCTTCACGAATTTTTAATTGTGCAGATAAGGCATCTAAATCTTGTTGTTGCCTATTTAATTTTGATTCTAATAAATTTAACTCATCTTGTTTTTTTAATAGTTGCTCTTGAGTTCCTTGTAATTTGCTGCTTAACGATGCATTGTCTTTTTCAGAACCCGCTAACATGCGGTTGTATTTATCAAGTAATTGATCATTTACGAAGTTTAGTTTATCGTATTTGTTTTGGAGCAAACGTAAATTTGTGCCAAGAATAGACGTGTCACGCTGTAAACCTAAGATGTCTTTTTCGTTTTTAGTTAAAGTTTCTGTAGCAGATTTCAGTTTATCTTCAGCTTCTTGATTTGCTTTTTTTAAATTAGCGGATTCCGTTTCACAATTCGTTAGTTTTGTTTTTGTTTCTTCTAATATACGTTGTGGAACGCATGAGGAAATTAAAATGCTGAGAATGCAAATTGGATAAAATATCTTTTTCATAGTTAATGTATTTATAACAAATGTAAAAGATTTTAGTCTTCAATTTTAGGACGAATGATTACTTTTCAACACCGTCCCCTGTTAAAAACATCACCATTATTTTACCGTAAAAGTTAGTTTACGAGTAACGCTTTGTTTAACCGTTGTACAATTAAATCAGCTACTTGAGAAAAATAAGTGTTAATTATTTTAGTTGGATTATTGACCTGAACTGGCATAGCGATTTCCGCAATTCCTGAATTTATTTCTTTCGCATCAAAGGTATAAATGGTATAATGCACTATTATTTTTCTGTTGGAATCAGAACTAAAATCACCAGGAATAGCGTTGAATGATTTAATGTCTAATTCATTCACAAATAAATATAAGTTCGTTTTATATTTTCCAGTTAAATAGGGTACTAAGGTTGCATTTTTTAATTTAGCATTCATGAAACGCGAATCACCATTTGTTTCAACACTCAACTGACCTTTATTGACATTTTTATTTTCCTTATCGTTAGATGGTGCTTTGTATTTTTCTTGATTAGGTGTTTTTTGATATTGGTATGACAGGTATTGATATATGTTTCCTAAATCTTTTTGAGTTTTTGCTGTGTCTTCCAACATATCAACAACACTCATTGTTCCTTTTAGTTTTTTATAAAGTTGCTCATTTAAACCATCACGCATCATGGTTTTTATTTGTTTAGCAGATAACTTTGATTCTTGATTAATTTTTGCATCAATTTCACTTAAATACATTTTATTTTCAAATGGGATAAGCATGATTTTGTTTTTTGATGCCGCATCTCTTTCTGTATTTTTTTTACCTGTATTCATTGTTTTTTCTTGCGCATGAGCACACGTTACAATGAGTAATAGACTAAGTAAAAGGAAATTTTGAGTCACTAGTTTCATGGTATACAAGCTGTTTTAGGGTTCTGAAAACAAATGGATTATTTAAAGAAATGTAAAAAATCGTTTAAGTTAGCGTACAACATTAAGAACAATAAAAACGCCATACCTACATATTGTGCGTAAGTTAATACTTTAACACTTGGAGCACGACGTGTAATCATTTCATATAACGTAAATACAACGTGTCCGCCATCTAATGCAGGAATTGGTAATAAATTCATAAAAGCTAACACTACGGATAAAAACGCTGTGCGTGTCCAAAATTCTTCCCAAACCCATTCGTTCCCAAACATTTTCGACATCGATTTAAAACCGCCAATGTGTTTGTAAGCGCCAGTAGATGGTGTAAACATCATTTTAAATTGACGCACATAAGATGCTAATTTATCGTAAGTCATCATCACACCCGCAGGAAAGGATTCGAAGAATCCATAAGTTTTTCTTTCCACACTGATTACACCAAGCTTTTCTAAATCTTCATTAGACGATGCCATGTGTGCTTCCATTTTACCTTCAGTGCTTACTTTAATTGGAAGAGAAATAGCTTTGTTTTCTCTTTCAATATTTAAAGTAATATTTTGCCCTTTAAAATTTGCTAAGTGTGTTTTAAACTCATCATTAAATGTAAAGCGAATAGAATCATTAATGCCCACAATTCGATCGTAAGATTTCAATCCACTTTCGCGATTTAAAGATGTTTGCGGAAATTCTAAAAACACGGCTGGTCCACGACCAGAAATAAAATTAATGTTTTCCGTTTTTGCAATTTGATCTAAAAAATCTTTTGGTAATTTTAATTCTATGGCTTGTCCGTCTCTTTGTAATTGAACTGTTTTTCCCGTTAAAATATTAATTCGTAAATCATCGAAATAGGTTATTGGCTCGTTGTCCACCGAAATAATTTTATCACCTGTTTTAAAACCAACAGCCATACCTAAAGAATCAGTGCATTCGATGCCGCCTTTTAAACTACTCATCGGAATTTTCTTTTCTCCCCATGTAAATAATATCATGGCGTAAATAATGAATGCTAATAAAATATTAACGATGATACCTCCAAGCATAACGATTAAACGTTGCCAAGCTGGATGTGCTCTAAATTCCCATGGTTCGGCAGGCTTGTTCATTTGTTCAGTATCTAAATTTTCATCTATCATACCCGCTATTTGAACGTATCCGCCCATGGGGAACCAACCCAACCCATATTCGGTATCACCAATTTTCTTTTTAAAAATGGCAAAGTTTAAAACTCCCGGTAATGGAAATAAGAAATCAAAAAACAGATAAAATTTATCCACGCGTATTTTAAACATACGAGCGGTAATAAAATGTCCAAATTCGTGAAGTAAAATAAGCAAACCTAAACTTGCTATAAATTGTGCTATTCTGATAAATGTTTCCATTAGGTGTTTTTATTTTTTAATTAATTCGCTTGTTAAAATTCGTGTTTCTTTGTCGCATTGAATGTAATCATCGATGCTTGGTGCTTTTATAAACGGCATTTTATCAATCGCGGAAGCTATAATATCACTCATTTGTAAAAAACCAACTTTATCTTCTAAAAATGCTTGCACCACTATTTCGTTAGAGGCATTTAACACACAAGCTGTGTTTCCGCCTTTTTCCATTGCCTTATAAGCCAGTGCCAAATTTGTAAATGTATCGGTATCCGCTTTTTCAAACGTTAAATTTGGGTAATTTAAAAAATCAAAACGAGGGAAATTATTTTTGATTCGTTTTGGATACGTGAATGCATATTGTATGGGCAATTTCATATCAGGTACACCCATTTGAGCTTTCATACTACCATCGGCAAACTGTACCAAACTATGTACAATACTTTGCGGATGGACAATCACATCAATTTGATTGGGCTTTAAATTAAATAACCATTTGGCTTCAATCACTTCTAAGCCTTTATTCATAAGACTTGCCGAATCGATGGTAATTTTTGCACCCATCACCCAATTAGGATGTTTGAGAGCTTGTTCTTTTTTGACAGATGCTAAAAATTGTTTGTCTTTTCCTCTGAATGGGCCACCACTTGCCGTTAAATAAATTTTTTCAATGTCATTATCAAATTCGCCAGGCAAACATTGAAAAATAGCCGAGTGTTCCGAATCAACGGGATAAATATTAACCCCATTGTTATAAGCCATTTTGGTAATAATATCACCTGCTACAACTAATGTTTCTTTATTAGCTAAGGCAATGGTTTTATTATATTTGATGGCATTGATGGTTGATGATAAACCCGCATAACCAACAATAGCAGCCAACACCACATCAATGGTATCCATTTCTACAATTTGCTCAATGGATTTTGAACCCGCATATACTTTTATATCGTGCGTAAATAAAGCGTTTTTAACCGTTTCATATTTACTTTCATCACCTATTACAACCGCATTGGGTTTAAACTCAATGGCTTGTTTAATCAACAAATCCGCATTAGAATGCGCTACTAAAACTTCCACTTCAAAATGCTGAGGATTTTCTTTAATAACTTCTAAGGCTTGTGTACCGATGCTGCCGGTACATCCCATAATAGCAATACGCTTGGGAGTGATTTCTGTATGTGATGTGTCTGTCATAAAAGGCTTGTAAAAATGCGAAAAATTTAGCGATTTATGAAATATAATTTTTACTCATCGTCTTTGCCTGCTAATACCACAACGATTTCTCCTTTTACTGTTTTTGCTGTAAAATGTGCAATGAGTTCTTCTACCGTTCCTCTTGCATTTTCTTCGTAAAGTTTTGATAATTCGCGCGAAACAGATACTTGTCGTGTTGGAGATAAATACTCTTTAAATTCTTCTAACAATTTCACCAATCGAAACGGAGATTCATAAAAAATCATGGTACGTGTTTCTTCTTTTAAAGAAAGGAGTTTGGTGTGTCGTCCTTTTTTTTGTGGCAAAAATCCATAAAACACAAAACTGTCGCAAGGCAAACCACTATTTACTAAAGCTGGCACAAAGGCTGTGGCGCCTGGTAATGTTTCAACTTGAATGCCATTTTTTATACATTCTCGTACCAATAAAAAACCTGGATCAGAAATGGCTGGCGTGCCCGCATCTGATATTAAGGCAATGGATTGATTAGAAGAAATCATATCTACAATTTGCTTCACCGTTTCGTGTTCGTTGTGCGCGTGATAAGAGCGAAGTGGTTTTCCAATTTTAAAATGACGCAACAAATGAATGGAATTACGCGTGTCTTCAGCCAAAATTAAATCAACGGAATTTAATACTGTAATGGCTCTGAAAGTCATATCTTCTAAGTTTCCAATGGGAGTAGGAACGATGTAAAGTTTGGGTGTCATTATTTTTTATTCTTTTAAATTAATTTTTTCATCACCTGTTTGATAAGGCAAATACGCAAATATAAACTGAAACATTTCTTCAGTTGATTTCATGCTTTTTATGCCATCACCTTGTGTTACTAGTTTTGGCGGACTGTTTGGATTGTTTGGATTTTTGTTGGTATTATCAAAGGTTCCAAAAACGTTGATGGTTGTTCCTTTTTCAATTTTTATAGGATGTTGAAAGGTGTAATAATATTGCCATTTAAAATCCCATTTATTTATTTTAATTAGAGGAATAGTGTCTCCATTTGGTTTGATAGCAAAGGCCCAAAACGATTTGCCTAATAAGTGCATGTGTGGATTTATAGATAGCATTGAAATATCTGCATCTAATGTTGCTTTTGTAGTGAAGGTTTGAATTTGGTTGGGTTGTAAAATCAATTCTGGCTCAATGTTTGAAATACCAAACGTTCCTAATTGTGTTTCAAAAATGGGACGCTTTGGTTTTGGTCCATAAAAAATATTGATGTAAGAGCTGTCGAGCCTGTCTTTATTGGTTGGTGCGTAATGAATGCTTTTTATTAAAATGCTTGATGTTTTATTGACTCTGTAACCGCCAATGCCCAAAGGATAAGTTGGAGGCACATAACCAGGTAAGTAATAAACGGTGTTTGGTGTGAGAGTTGGAAATGTTCTGTCATCATTTAAAATATTCATATGCTGATACAATGCCTTGTAATCGCTATATTCATCTAAAGCATAAGATAAACCCTGGCTGTTATTTTTTTTAGAATTTGATGAATAGTTAATCAAATGGCCATTAACATGATGTACGAATTTATGGTGTGATGGCACAAATTCAAAGTAACGCACAAAGGTGTCTTTGCTAAATTGCATTGGCATTTTGATGATGTAAAAATAGTCTGTTCCATTTCCCTTTATCGGAATTAAATCTTTGAACTGTATAACGGTATCGGGCTTGTCAAAATGAGAACCTTTATAAAAGGTTGGCGTACTTGGTATTTTTGTTGCATCGCCTAAAGGGGTTTTGTTTTCAACCCAAACTTTTATGGTTTCAATTTCTTCATCTGTCAATAGGCGTTCGCCAATAAAATGAGTGTATGTGGCATCTGCAGGCCAAGGTGGCATGTAACGTGTTCGTGTTACAAATTTAATTTTATTAGCATATTTTTTTACGTCGTTGTAATTCAATAATTCAAACGGACCACTTTCTCCTGGCCTGTGGCAAGGCGTACAGTTTTTAAAAATAATTGGCGCAACATCCACAAAGGTTGGGTTAGTGATAGGATGTTTTTGAGACGTGTTATTGCTTTCATTGTTGCATGAAGTCAACAAGATTATATTATAGGCACATAAAATAAGCATTGATAATTTAGCTATTTTCAAACAACTAAAATCAAACAACTTTTTTCTGAAATTACTCTTGTACATACACTCTTTTTACACGTGAAGAAATTCCAGTTAATACTTCATAAGGAATTGTTTCCATAGCTAGGGATAATTGATGAAGCTGTTCGTTAGTTTCATAAATAACAACATCATCCCCTTCTTTGCAATTTAGACCTGTTACATCAACCATACACATATCCATGCAAATATTTCCTACGGTTTGGGCTGTTTGATTGTTTATTGAAACACTAAAATGACCATTACCTAATTTTCTGCTGAATCCATCTGCATATCCTATTGGTATAGTCGCAATCGTTGTATCTTTTGTCATCATTGCATTTCTGCTATATCCAACGGTGTCGCCGGCTTGTAAATATTTTAGTTGCGATATGCGTGTTTTTAACGTACTAATATTTTTTAGATGTTGTTTTTCAACGTGATTAAATCCGATGCCATACATGCCAATACCTAAACGCACCATATTGTAATGAGCATGTTTAAAACGAGTGATGGCTCCCGAATTACAAATATGTTTTAAGGTGTGATATCCTATGGCGATTTCTATTTGTTGCGCTACATTATCGAATAATGAAATTTGTTTATGGGTATAATCATCAAAAGATTCATTGTCGCTCGCCACTAAGTGCGAAAAAACACTTTTCACCTGTAAACTTTTTTCTCTTTTTAAAAGTTCAATTAATTCAGGAATTTCTTTTTCTTCAAAGCCTAATCGGTGCATGCCAGTATCGAGTTTGATATGAATAGGATAGGGCCCTGCAATGGCTTTATTTTGAAGGGCATTTATAAATTCGTGAGCTACTTTAAACGAATAAATTTCGGGCTCTAGATTATAATCAATTAAATCATCGTAAGAAGATTCCTCAGGACTCATCACCATGATTGGTAAATGAATACCAGCTTTTCTTAAATCAACGCCTTCATCTGTATAAGCAACAGCCAAATAATTCACGTTGTGATGTTGAAGCGTAAAGGCAATTTCCGAACTTCCTGCACCATAACCAGTTGCTTTAACCATGCACATGATGAAGGTTTCGTTACTTATTTGTGAGCGATAAAAATTTAAATTTTGAACTAAGCTATTTAAATTTATTTCTAAAATAGTATCGTGACTTTTTTGTTGAAATTGTTTACTGATGTTTTCAAAACCAAATCTGCGGGCGCCTTTTAATAAGAGGATAGCATGATGAAATTGTAAATTGAGATGTGTTTTTATACTATCTAAGAAATCAGTTGTGTTGTCAAAAAAGTAGCACTCACCTTTAAAGCTATTTTGTTGATGAGAAATTTCTTTTCCAATTCCAATCACAACATCTATGTTGAAGAAGTTAAGCAAAGCCGAAACCTCTTCGTATAGTTGCTTGGCAGGTTTACCACTTTGTTCAATGTCAGATAACACAACTATTTTTTTTCCACCGCGGTGCTGTTGCTTTTGATAATGCAAAGCAATTTCTAAGGAATTAATATCTGAATTATAAAAGTCGTTTATTAAAATACAATTATTGTTTGCCAATTTTAATTCTAATCGCATTTCAACAGATTGCAAACTTTGCATTCTACTTTCAATTACTTCGTTAGGAATTGATAAATGTAACAAGGTGCCCCAACAAGTAATGGCGTTGTGAATGCTCGCTTTGTCAGTAAAAGGAATGGATATGCTATAAGTTTCTTTATTAAAGATGCCAGTAATTTTAGTGGCATGTAAATAAGAATCTATTTCTAAAATTTGTAGATTGGCACTTTCTTCTTCCGAAATGATAAATGCGTTTTTTACATATTGATGTATATCGTTTAATTGAGCATGAATAGATAACGCATTAATGATCGTTATTTCACACTGTTTAAATAAAATTAATTTTTCTTTGAGTTTTATGCTTGTGTCTGTAAAGCCTTCGTCGTGTGCTGTTCCCAGAGAGGTTAAAATTCCGATAGAAGGTTTTATGATTTTTTCGAGCAAATTCATTTCTCCAATTTCAGAAATGCCAGCTTCAAAAATAGCTAGGTTGTGTTGACTATTTAACTGCCAAACCGATAAAGGAACACCTATTTGCGAATTAAAACTTTTCGGACTTCGGCAAATAGTATAATCGTTTTTTAAGAGTTGATATAACCATTCTTTTACAATCGTTTTCCCGTTACTGCCAGTTATACCTATGGTTGGAATATTGAATTGATGGCGATGGTAGCTTGTTAGTTTTTGCAGCGCAGTAAGGGTGTCGTCAACTATAATAAAACACGCATCAGAAAATGGTTTGCAGTTTTCGGGAATGTAATTAACTAAAAATGTTTTAACGCCGCTTTGATATAGATGAAATAGGTATTGATGTGCATCGTTTCTTTTAGAAATAAGTGCAATAAATAAGGTATGACTCGGTTCAGTTAACTGTCTGCTATCAATGAGTAAATGTTTAATGTCATGGTTTGAATGACCAATGCACTTAGCATTTAAAATTTCTGAAATATGTGTTGTTTTGTACAAACTAAAAATGGGTTATTTCTTCTACAAAATAAGTCACTTTTAGGAGATTTCCCAACTTTATTGTTGTAATCTGTGTGATTTACGAATTCGTCTAATCCGCTTTTGTTTTTTTTCAACGATGAATTTTTTGTCGTGGTAGAATCTAGCAGGACCACATTGGCAAAAGGAATCATGAATACCTTGCGGACAATGCTTGAATTTATGAAGTTTTGTAATAATAACAGTATCAATTTTGATTCTAGGATTTGTACACTGGCAAATAAAATTATGAATACCTCTTGGGCAATATGATTGAATGCGTAATTGTTTTAATGAAATGGAATCGAAGTATTTTGTAGGATTTGAACATTGACAAATAAACCCACCATGACCGGGATTGCCACGCGGGCAAATGTAGTTTGATGGAATTTCTTGGGCATAAAAAAAACCACTTCCAATTATTGTAAACACTAGTATAATTGAAAGTGGTAATTTCTTAAAAAACATCACTAAGAATTTACTAATAATTTAAACCCTTTTCCATGAACGTTGACAATTTCTACTTTTGAATCATCTTTCAAAAATTTACGAAGTTTGGCAATGTATACATCCATACTTCTTCCATTAAAGTAATTATCATCATGCCAAATAGTTTTTAGTGCAAAGTTTCTGTCTAATACATCATTTTTGTGAATGCATAGAAGTCTCATCAATTCGCTTTCTTTTGTTGTTAGCTTTTGTTCTTTATTATCAAGCATTAACACTTGATTTTTTGAATTAAAGGCGTAGGTTCCAATGCTAAAAGCTGAATCATCTGCATTATGAACGCGTTGCTTACTGCTTCTTCGTAGCACGGCGTTAACTCTTGCTAAAAGCTCCTCCATGCTGAATGGCTTAGTGATGTAATCGTCTGCACCAGCATTAAATCCTTCCATGGTATCTTCTTTCATGCTTTTTGCAGTTAAGAAAATGATGGGAACATTTTTATCGGTTACTCTGATTTCTTTTGCAAGTGTAATGCCATCTTTTATAGGCATCATCACATCAAGCAACAGTAAATCAAACCCTTGTTTGCAAAATGCATCAAATCCTTTTTTTCCGTCTGTAGCCAGTTTTGTTTCAAATCCTTTTGCTTCCAAGTATTCTTGTAGCAAAGTCCCTAAATTAGCATCGTCTTCTACTAATAAAATTTGTGTTTTTACGTTGTCCATACTCATTTTTTTTAATTAGTTTTTAAATTACTTCATTGTAAGGCATTATTATTTTAAACGAACTGCCTTTTCCTAATTCACTACTAACATTAATCGTGCCATTATGCTTAAAAACGACCGCCTGAACATAACTTAATCCTAAACCAAAGCCTTTTACGTTGTGAACATTGCCTGTTGGTACCCTATAAAACTTGTCAAATATTTTTCGTTGATCCTCTTTACTAATACCAATTCCGTTATCTTTTACGGTAATTTCAATACCATTTTCTGTATCTTTTGTGGTAATAAGAATCTCTGGTTTTACTTGTGAATATTTTATGGCATTATCTATCAAATTGAAAATAATATTAGTGAGGTGTAACTTATCTGCATTTATAACGTAATTTTTTGCGTTTAATTGTTTACTGATGATGCCTTCTCTTGCATCGATTAAAAGCTGCGTGTTTTGAATGGCAAGTTCTATAATATCATGCACATCGTTTTCTGAGCGCTTGAGTTTAAATTCTCCTTTATCTAATATCGAAGTTTGTAAAATACTTTCTACTAAAATGCTTAAGCGTTTATTTTCATCTCTTATCATTTGCATGAAGCGATTTTGCTTTTCTGGAGTTTTAGATACAGTTCCATCAATAAGCATTTCGCAGGCGAGCGAAATAGTACTAATAGGTGTCTTAAATTCATGAGTCATGTTGCTAATGAAATCATTTTTAATATCTGATAATTTTTTTTGTTTGGAGATGGTGGAAATGGTATAGTAAAAAGCGAGAATGAGAATGAGAATAACCATGCCTGAAACACAGAGCATGAGCCACATTTTTTGGAGTAAGAAGTTTTTCTGATTAGGAAAATGCACACTTAAAAATTGTGGCGTTACATATACATTGTTAGGTGATAAATTAATAGCAAAGAAACACAATACGGAATCGCAGTCCATTTGCGGTTCTTTATAATTACCATTTGTTTTCGAATCACCTAATTTGTTTGAAATAGAATATTTAAAATTTGTGGTAATGCCGCCGTCAATAAGTTCTTGTTTCAAAATTGTATCTAGCATAAGCGAATCTACTTTTGGTTTGTAGTCTTTATAAACATTGATACTAATTAATTCATCGTATAAGTCATTTACAATTTCATTTTTATTTTGCATCAACTCATGACGTAAATTCTCGAAATTTTTCGCTTGACTCACCCTGTCCTCTGTCTTTTCTATGGATTCATATGGTGTAAAATGATTTTTAGAATTGATTGAATCTCCAATAAACTCTTTTTGCGACATTTTACTCGTTACAACACCACACGAATCAGTGCTTAATTCTTCAAAAATTCTTACTTGAACATCCTTCCCGCTAGGATTAGCAACCGTTTTTAATGCAGGTTTTGTTATTTTAACACCTTGCTTGCGGAGTTTTATTTTTTTAGAAATTTTGTTTGAATAGGCGATTTTTTCAAGTTTATTAGCTGTAGATTTTAAGGCTTCGTTGACTGAGCGTTCAAATTCTTCTTCTTTTAGTTTTACAGAACTTTGAATCCAATATATTTGAACGGCAATGAGTGCAACTAGCGCAACGCCAACTAAAACGGATATTATGCCTAAATTATACTTGCTCATACAGAGTAAATGTACTAAACTAAAAATTAGATTGTTTAGATGATTAACTTTTTTTAACGAAGGTGTTTAGTTTCATTGAAGGGCATCTGCCACAGTAAATGTACTTCCACCTATAAAAATTAAATCGTCTGACTTGGCTTGTTTTTTTGCCTCCGATAAAGCCATAGATACACTGATAAATTTCTTACCTTTTAAATCATGTTGTTTTGCTAATTCAAACAATTCTTTTTCAGGCAAGGCTCTAGGAATATTTGCTTTACAAAAATAATAAATAGCATTTTTAGGTAGCAGTTTTAAAATACTGGTTACGTCCTTATCATTAACAACACCAATAATCATGTGCAATTTTTTATAAGAATAACGTTCGATGTTTTTTACAACTTCTTTTATGCCATCTTCGTTATGGCCCGTATCCGCTATTATTAAAGGCTTTTCACTTATTATTTGCCAGCGGCCCATTAAGCCAGTTAGTTTTTTTACGTGTTGTAATGCGTATAGAATATTTTCATCTTCAATTAAAAAGCCTTTATGTTTTAAACTGCTTATGCATGCTAAAACACCTTGAAGATTTTTTATTTGGTATGTACCTGTTAAATCAAGTTTATAAAGTTGTGCTTTATTAGCTGTTTTTTCTAGAAGTTCGATACACAGCAGTCCATCTTGAAAGTTATGCGAAAGCACTTTATATTGTTTATCCGCAAAAGTTATAGGTGCTTTTACGGATTGTGCTTTTGTATTAAAAACAGATAACACTTCAAGTTGAGTTTGGCTAACAACAACTGGAACTTTTTCTTTTATGATACCAGCTTTTTCTGCTGCAATTAAAGGGAGCGTATTTCCTAATAAATTAACATGATCGAATCCAATGTTTGTTATTAAACAGCATTGTGGTTTAATCACATTTGTAGAATCTAATCTTCCTCCTAAGCCAACTTCTATAATAGCAACATCAACTTCTTGTTCTGCAAAATAATGAAAGGCCAATCCAACAGTCCATTCAAAAAAAGAAGGTTCAATGTCTTCAAATATGGTTTTATAGTTTTCTACAAATTTTACGACCTCTGTTTTTGGAATTTGTTTGCCGTTTATTTTAATGCGTTCTCTAAAATCTATTAAATGTGGCGAGGTGTACAAACCTGTTTTATAACCTGCTTGTTGTAATATGGCAGCCAACATGTGTGAAGAAGAGCCTTTTCCATTTGTACCGGCAACATGTACGCATTTAATTTTTTTTTCAGGATTACCTAAGGCTTTACAAATTGAAATGGTATTGTCTAGATTTGCCTTATAGGCTGCCGCACCTACACGTTGAAACATCGGTAGTCTTGAAAACAGATAATCAAGTGTTTGCGGATAGGTCATTTTATTTTTCAATTTGAATTTAAAGAAGTTTATAACGTAGTTGTTTATGCTTCAGTTAAAAACTAAATACAATGGTAATGGTTCCTTTTTGTTCGCCTTCCTGACCACTAACCGTAAATTTTGTGGCAAAAGCAGCTTGACGTGCAAGCGTTTTTAACATGGAACTATTGGTGTTAGTTCCTCTGCCATTGGCTTCTGCTTTAATAACTGTTCCGTTTTTGTCAACCGTTATTTCTACTACTACTTTACCTTCTTCTTTTGTATCTTTTGGTAATTGAGGTGGTTTAACAACACTCCTTCCTGCTAGGCTAAATCCGTAACCGCCAGCACCTGGGCCGTTGCCTGGTCCATGACCCGGTCCGTTTCCGCCACCATCTCCTCCGCCTGTTCCGCCTGTTCCATGCGTTTTCGGGTTGCCATCAGGACTACCTTCATTACCAGCATGTCCGCTATTTCCATCACCACCACCATTTTTGCCTTTATTTTTTAAAGCATTTTCAGCAATTTTTTCAGCCATCGTTTTTTCTTTAGGCTTTACGGTTTCAGTTGGTTTAGTTGGTGTAATTACGGTTGTATGATTTTCAATTTTTGGCTTTACATCAGGAGCATCTATAACTTCCCCATTTTCGCTTGTAAAGATTGCTTCGTTCGATTCTGGGTTTGAAATGGGAGCTATAATTTCTGTGTTTTCTACAACGCTTGTTGCATCACCAATGCCATTATTTTCAATATTTCCAGTCCCTTCATTATACGTTCCGAAATTTATTTCCGTTCCGCCTCCGCCTCCTTCAGTAATAGGAAAGGGTGGGTTAGGTGTAATGATGATGTATAAAAACAAAAATAAAAATAATAAGGCTAAAAGGACCAGTGAGATAACACCAGAAATGAGTTTGTTTTTATTTTCTTCAGTTCGTGAAACTATCATGTTTACTTACCATTAGAAGGTTGTGTTGCACAAATCATTTTGCAATTTAGTTTATCTCCAATCTGCATCATATCAATAAAGTCTTGATACAATAAATCTTTATCTACATGAATAACGACTGCAGGCTCCGTTCTACCAGAAATTTTTTCTGCTAATAATGGTTCTAAATCAGCAAACGAAACTTCTTTACTATCTATAAAATATTTATGATCTTTGGTAGCCGCAATATGAATAGGCTTTTTATTATTATCAATTTGGGTGTTTTTTTTCGAGCTAGGTAGATTTACTTTTATCGCATTAGGACTTACCATCGTTGATAAAATTAAAAAAAACAACATCAAAAAAAACATGATGTCGCTTAGCGAATCAGTGCTTACTTCGGCGTCTCTATGTGCTTTTTTACGTAAACTCATTTTAATGAAAGTTTTAAATTATTAGTTTTTAGTGTTTAATAGTTTGGACTTTAAGTGTTTTTTATTAAAAACTTAATACTCAACATTAAAAACTCTTTACTTACTTGGTTCGTTTAACATATCTAAAAATTCAATTTGACTTTCTTCCATACGTCGAGATAGTTTATCAATTCGGGCATTAATCCAATGGTAGCCAACAAATGCAATAACACCGACAACTAATCCACCTCCTGAGGTAATCATTTTTTGATATAGACCTGATGAAATAACTTCAATTTCAACTGTTTTTGCTAACGAAATATCATAAAATATTTTAATTACTCCAATGATTGTTCCAATAAAACCAAACATAGGAGCAATTCTTCCAATGATATTTAATATTCCTAAATTCTTTTCAAGATGAGATAATTCTGCAGAAGCTTTTTTGTTCATGGCCTCTCTAATTTCTAACATGTTTTGTCCGATGCGAGAAATGCCTTGTTCAATCATGAGTGATTCTGTTGAATTTACACTTTTGCATAAATTGCGTGCGTTAGCTAAATTTCCATTTGAAATCATGTCCTTTAAACTTGGCATGAGCGTTGTATTTTTTTTACCCGCTTTCGAAATAACCAAAATACGTTCAATCATAACATAGAATGAAACCAACAGTAATAATGCTAAAGGAATCATAATTACGCCACCTTTTGATACCATTTCGAAAAGTGATAATTGATTTGGCGGAAGTTCTGTTCCGGTTTCAATACCTGTAGTAATTGGCTCGGAAGCCATAGTTTCGGCAGCTGTAGCCATCACCGTGTTGCTAATTTGAAGAATGAATGAAAGCATATACTAATGAATTTTTATTTATACAAAGTTAATGAGAAATGGTTGTGTAAATTAAACCAGAAACGATGTTTTAAACAGAATTGTGTTAGTATAATGTAATACGGAAGTAAAGGTTACAAAAATAATTAAGCAGTTTGTTTATTCTGAAACGATTTCCAAATCATAAAGATTCCAATAAGTACAAATGGGATACTTAGGATCTGTCCCATGTTAATTGGCAACGAAGCTTCAAAACTTTCTTGATTTTCTTTTAGAAATTCAGTTAAAAAACGGAAGGTAAACATCAGTATGCAAAATAATCCGAACATGAATCCTTTTCCAAATTGGTCTCGTTTATTTTTCCATAAAGCATACATTATTAAAAATAAAAATACATAATAAAGGGCTTCATAAATTTGAGTAGGATGGCGCGGTAATAAATCAATGCTTGGAAAAACAAAAGCCCAAGGCACTTGAGTTGGTTCACCAACGATTTCTGAATTCATTAAATTTCCGAAACGAATCATAAAAGAGGCAAATGGCACAACAACAACTAATCGATCAAATAACCAAATCCAACTTTCTTTTGTTTTGAGACAATATAAAATCATGGCAACAATAATTCCAATTGCTCCTCCATGACTTGCTAATCCACCTTCCCATACTTTTAAAATGTCAAGGGGATTTGCCGAATAATAATCCCATCCATAAAACAAACAGTGTCCAACACGTGCTCCTAAAATGGTGCCAATCACGATATAAAGTGTTAATGTGTCAAGCTGTTTTTCTGTTCTTCCTTCTTGGCGAAAGATACGATTCATAAAAAAGTGACAACCTATAAATGCCATAGCCCATGATAAACCATACCAACGAACAGGCCAATCAATTCCTGGGATAGTAAACATTTCGGGACTTGGATTCCAATGTATAAAATTTAATATCATAATAATTCGGTTTTAGTATTGGTTTTATTCTTCCATATCAATTCTAAATTGATGTAAAAATCTGTGTATAATAGGACTAAATAATACGGCGACACTAGTTAAAAAGGCTACGCCGCTATATATGGCATAAATTGAAGAAAATAGTTTGGCACTATCAGTTTCCGCTCTATCAACTGGACCCATTCCAGTTAAAATCATGCTCGCATTTAAAAGACTATCAAGCCATGGAATATTAAAAAAATAATGGTATCCCATAACTCCAATACCTAACGAAAACAATAAAAATAGCGTTCCTAAAGCAAAACTTTTAAATAGTTTTGAGAAAAAATGTTTCTGATAAGGTAATTTTTTTGTTGCCATGCTTAATCTAATTTAAAACAACAGTATTTAATATCTTCTCCTTTTGCTGTGAATAGTCCTTCGTAGTATGTTTTTATTTTAATTAATTCTTCTCTTTCGCTTGGACAATTTTTATACAAATCGTTTGTAGCAAAAAGTAATTCTAATTTTTTTTCTTGAATAACAGCCATCGTGTATTCATAAAAAAATGTATTATCTGTTTTTAAATGAATAATGCCACCAGGTTTTAATATACGTTTATATCTATTTAAAAAATAATCAGGATTCGTAAGTCGTTTCCGCGCTTGATTTTTTTTTGGTTGCGGATCAGGAAATGTTATCCAAATTTCAGACACTTCATTTTCGGCAAAACAGTAGTCGATAAAATCGATGCGTGTTCTTAAAAAAGCAACATGGTTCATTTTATTTTCTAAAGCGAATTTTGCGCCTGTCCAAATTCGATTGCCTTTAACATCTACTCCAATGTAATTTTTAGATGTGTCATTTGTTGATAAGCCAATAGTGTATTCTCCTCGACCACAGCCAAGTTCAACTACGATTGGATTAATATTTTTAAATACCTCCGAATGCCATTTTCCTTTTTTGGGAAATCCATCTTCTAAAATATCATGATGAAACGCAAATGTATTTTCGAATGAATTTAATTCGGCGAATTTTTGAAGTTTATTTGGCATATTAAAATATAGGATACAAATTTATCAAAATCCTAACAAATTAATAATATCATTTTTAAATCTAAATTATTACATTCGTGTATTAAACACTATTTATGAAATTTAATTATAACAAAACGAAGATAGTTGCCACTATGGGGCCATCTACAGAAAACATTAATGTACTAGAGGAATTATTTAATGCTGGATTGGATATTTGCCGAATTAATTTTTCACATGGAGATTATGAGCCAATTAAGCATGTGATTGATAACATTAGAATTTTAAATAAAAAATTAAATCGAAATGTTGGAATATTGGGCGATTTACAAGGTCCTAAATTAAGAATTGGAAAAGTAAAAGATAATGCCATTGATTTAGTAAATGGTCAAGAAATAACTATTACTACTAAAGAATGCGAAGGAACTGCTGAAAAAATATTTATAACGTATCCTCAATTTCCTCAGGATGTTGCTGTTGGTGAATTAGTTTTAATTGATGACGGGAAAATAACATTGAAAGTGTTAGACACAAACAGAAAAGATGAGGTTCGTACGATTATTATTGCAGGGGGCATTTTATCATCCAAAAAAGGTGTGAATTTACCTAACACAAAAATTTCTTTACCATGTCTAACGTTAAAGGATTTACGTGATTTAGATTTTGCATTAGAAAACAATTTCGAATGGATTGGTCTTTCTTTTGTAAGAAGTGTTACAGATATTATTGAGTTGAAAGATATTATTCGTTCTAAGAAAAAGCATGCTCGTGTTATTGCTAAAATAGAAAAGCCAGAAGCTGTAAATGAAATTGATAAAATTATTGAAGTAACCGATGGTGTTATGGTTGCTCGCGGAGATTTAGGAGTAGAAATGCCAATGGAACAAGTTCCGTTATTGCAAAAAATGATTGTCAGTAAATGTTTAGTTGCATCAAAGCCTGTTATTATTGCCACACAAATGATGGAAAGTATGATTACAAGTTATACGCCAACACGTGCTGAGGTTAATGATGTAGCAAACGCAGTTTTAGACGGCGCTGATGCTGTTATGTTGAGTGCAGAAACATCTGTGGGAAGGTATCCAGTGAAAGTCATTGAGTATATGCGAAGAATTATTACCGAAATTGAAAATGATGATCGTATTTATTATAAGGAGCATAAGCCTGAATTAAAAACAATTACTTACATAACAGATAGTATTTGTCATAATGCCTGTGTTATGTCAAAACAAGCGGGAGTTACAGCTATAATATCGATGACCCATAGTGGTTATACCGCTTTTAAATTAAGTAGTCATAGGCCAAAAGCAAACATATATATATTTACCGATAATCAAACATTGTTAAATGCCTTGAGTTTAGTTTGGGGTGTGCGAGGTTTTTATTATGATAAATATGAAAGCACAGATGACACTATTAATGATTTAAAGTTATATATTAAAGAGGGTAATTTTGTGAAGGCGGATGATTTAGTTATTAATTTAGCGAGTATGCCTATGAAAGAAAAAGGAAGAACGAATATGCTTAAGTTGAGCTACGTTCAATAGTTTATCTAATTTACATGACTGAATTTTACGATATATTCAAATAAAAAGAGTTGCTAGTCAATTCTTTTTGTGTTTATGATATATTTTAGGTCTAATTATTAAAATTCGTTTTCAAAAATGTATCTTTACCTTCTAAATTAAATAAATGAAGAACATACGAAATTTTTGCATCATTGCTCATATCGATCACGGAAAATCAACATTAGCTGATAGGTTATTAGAATATACAAATACCGTATCTAAGCGTGACATGCAAGCTCAAGTGCTTGATGACATGGATTTAGAAAAGGAAAGAGGGATTACAATTAAGAGCCATGCTATTCAAATGGACTACAGTTATAATGGTGAAAAATACATTTTAAATTTAATTGATACACCCGGTCATGTTGATTTTAGCTACGAAGTTTCTCGATCAATTGCCGCTTGTGAAGGTGCTTTATTAATTGTTGACGCAGCACAAGGCATTCAAGCACAAACCATTTCAAATTTGTATTTAGCCTTAGAACATAATTTGAAAATAATTCCCATTTTAAATAAAATCGATTTACCTAGTGCTGAACCAGAAATGGTAAAAGATCAAATAGTTGATTTGCTGGGCTGTGACAGAGAGGAAATCATGTCAGCTTCTGGTAAAACAGGAATGGGTGTTCATGAAATTTTAGAGGAAGTTGTAAATAGAATACCAGCACCTAGTGGAGATGCAAACGCACCATTGCAAGCGTTGGTTTTTGACTCTGTGTTTAATTCTTTTAGAGGAATTATTGCGTATTTCAGAATTTATAATGGCAGCATTAAAAAGGGTGAAAAGGTTAAATTTTTTAATACCGGAATGGAATATAATGCCGATGAGATTGGCGTATTAAGATTAAAGCCTGAGCCTCGTGATGTTGTTAAAACAGGCGACGTTGGATATATTATTTCTGGGATTAAAGAAGCGAAAGAGGTAAAAGTTGGAGATACCTTAACTACAGTTGCGAAACCCTGTCCTGAAGGAATACATGGATTTGAAGAGGTAAAGCCAATGGTTTTTGCTGGCATTTATCCAGTAGATACTGAAGATTTTGAAGAATTGCGTTACAGTATGGAAAAACTTCAGCTTAATGATGCGTCATTAACTTGGGAAGCTGAATCTTCATTAGCCTTAGGTTTCGGATTTCGATGTGGATTTTTAGGAATGCTTCATATGGAAATTGTTCAAGAACGATTAGAGCGTGAATTTAATATGACGGTTATTACAACAGTGCCTAACGTATCGTATATTGCCTATCAAACGAATGGAGATGTAGTTACTGTAAATAATCCAAGTGATTTGCCTGATCCAGCTCGAATTGATTATATTGAAGAACCATATATAAAAGCAAACATAATTACAAAAGCAGATTTTATAGGCCCTGTTATGAGTTTGTGTATTGAAAAAAGAGGACTTATTGTTACTCAAAATTATTTAACAGCAGATAGAGTAGAGTTAGTATTTGAAATGCCCTTAGGTGAAGTTGTTTTTGATTTTTTTGATCGATTAAAATCAATTTCAAAAGGCTATGCTTCTTTTGATTACCATCCAATAGGTATGAGAGAATCTGATTTAGTTAAACTAGATATTCTTTTAAAATCAGAACCTGTTGATGCATTATCTTGTTTGATACATAGAAGTAATTCATATCATTTTGGTAAAAAGATTTGTGAAAAATTGAAGGAATTAATTCCTAAACAGCAATTTGAAATCCCTATTCAGGCAGCTATTGGAGCAAAAATTATTTCTCGTGAAACTATTAGTGCGATGCGAAAAGATGTTACTGCAAAATGTTATGGTGGAGATATTAGTCGTAAACGTAAATTGTTAGAAAAACAAAAAGAAGGTAAGAAGAGAATGAAATCTGTAGGGAATGTTGAAATACCTCAAAGTGCGTTTATG
Source organism: Bacteroidota bacterium (assembly GCA_947487905.1). Taxonomy (GTDB): domain Bacteria; phylum Bacteroidota; class Bacteroidia; order B-17B0; family Aurantibacillaceae; genus UBA4416. The sequence goes on from CANLAV010000006.1 coordinate 29,871, forward strand.
GCAGTTTTAAAATTGAACGATTAATTTTTTTCTTCTTTATAACTAGCTAGCCAAATAAATAGGGTGTTGAATATTCCAAAAAAAGTTAATCCTGCTTGACTTTCAAGGGTATCTTCGGTTAAAAATGAAAGCAAGATAATTAAAATAAAAGGCCAATATAATGGGTGCAATTCTTTTCGTAATTTTAAAGCGGGAATAATAAGGTAGCCTATAAAAAGAAAAAAGCCGAATAATCCAAACGCAACCATAATAGCGAAGTACTGATTATGACATTTTAATCGCCATTCTTTAATAAGTTTGGATTGAGTTTCATTATAAGCTTGATTAAATGAAACTTGAATATCTCCAGTTCCTACGCCCAATAGTGGATTTTGTTTAATGATGTATAAAGCTGTTTTCCAGAATTCTAAACGCATTGATAGTGTATGTCCTGAAGGATTTTCGTCCCTTTTATAACCGTTATACTCCCAAATAAGTTCTCTCCATTTTTGTTCTAAACCTGTATTATTTGCGTATTTGTAATTAGACACGCCATTTTCAATGTGCTTGATGTCATCAAAGTCCAAGTGATTTATTCCAATCGAATCTTTTGTCAATCCTTTACTTGACATATAACGGTAAATTGTGAAACGTAAGTTATTTCCTTTATGATCGTATTCATTAAAATTTAGTTTACTGCGCTTTTCCCATTCTTTTTTTAATTCAGCATCACAAAAATTGACGGTAATTAAATTTCCATTTTCTGCCAAATTCAGAGTTGTATCTTGAGCATACAAATTATTGTTGGCCGTTGTCTTTAATAATTGGTTGTAAGGGTTTAGTGGGTGTTTATTATAGATAGTTAAATCTGATTTTATTTTTAGGAAGCTTAAATAACTTAGGCAAATCAATGATGAAAATACAATGAGGTTAACATATTTATTGACATATTTCAACATGTAAATTATAACGAAAGTAGTTGCGACAACCACTAAAATAATAAGACCTGTTGCCATTTGGAATGTTAGCATAAAGTATAATAACCATATTATTAATGGACTTGCCAATATTATTGTTTTTTTTGAAAAGGAAAAATAACATATTGATAGGATAGTAAAAGCTATGATAATGGAAAAGCGAATGTGTGACATGAAAACTGAGGCATCTCTGATATCAATGATTTTTTTATATGTTATTCCATTATAAACCAGAAAGCACCAAACAGAACTAATTACAACGCTAGCTATAAAAAAATTAAAAAGCCATTCAAATTCTTTGGCGGACAAAGGTTTTGTTGAGAGAAAAATAATAGCAAAAATAACTAATGGGACCTTGGTTTTCAAATCATTTAATCCGGCATAAATATCGCTTGTATAAGTAAAGCCAATTATATGTAGAATAAATACAGAACATAGAATATAGAAATAAGGATTTGAAAAAATAGACTTTAATTTTTCAGTGTATCTTTTTTCTAAGAACCAGTTGAGTCCTAATATAAATTGTGAAATACTGATTAGCGCAGATCCAAATAATAAACCTGAAAATAGACTTATCAATCCAAATAAAAAAAAACGTCTGTGCCAATTTTCTGAAAACATGGGTTTAACTTCTGTATTTTATTTAACGAAAAGTTGTGTGAATTATTTCTCTTACTTTAGTATTAAAATGCAAATATGATTTGGTGTTTCTGGTGAATGAGTTCGTATCGATTTATATAAAAAAATTAGTTTAATTGTTCCCATAACATATCTTTTAATTGAGATAAGTTGTAGCCAGTTTGCGAAGAAAAGAAAATATAAGGAATTTTAAACTTTCCTTTCATGCGTTTATTTAAATCTTTTTCTAATTCAGTAATTAACTCTTCATCAATCGTATCGCATTTTGAAATAGCTAGAATACGCTGTTTGTCTAATAATTCAGGGTTATATTGTTTTAGCTCATTTAATAATATTTTATATTCTTCATAAATATTATCACTTTGGCAACTTACTAAAAATAGTAAACTTGAATTTCGTTCAATATGTCTTAAGAAACGCACACCTAAACCTTTGCCTTCACTTGCACCTTCAATAATTCCTGGAATATCAGCCATCACAAAACTTTTGTAATCACGATAAGCGACAATTCCTAAATTAGGCGCTAGTGTTGTAAATGGATAATTAGCAATTTCAGGTTTTGCTGCAGAAACCACAGATAGTAAGGTTGATTTTCCCGCATTTGGAAAACCAACTAAACCAACATCTGCTAAAATTTTAAGTTCCAAAATAACCCATTCATTCCTACCTTCCTCACCAGGTTGAGAATATCGTGGCGTTTGATTGACAGGATTTTTAAAATGTGTATTTCCTCTTCCGCCTTTTCCACCGGGCATTAAAACAATTTCTTGACCTTCTTCTGTTATTTCACAAATAAATTCACCTGTTTCCGAATCACGTGCAATTGTTCCTAATGGCACATCTAATATTTCGTCTTCACCTTCTTTACCTGATTTATTTGCAGAGCCACCATCACCGCCAGCTTCAGCAATGATGTGCTTTCGGTATTTTAAATGTATGAGTGTCCAAAATTGTTTATTACCACGTAATATGACATGTCCACCTCTTCCTCCATCACCACCATCTGGCCCTCCCATCGATGTAAGTTTATCTCGGTGTAAGTGTGTAGAACCTTTTCCCCCTTTGCCACTTCGGCAACAAATTTTTACGTAATCAACAAAGTTATTATCCACTTATATTTAGTTTTTAGCTATTAGTTTTAGTTATAAGTTAAAGAACTATAGAACCAATACTTTAACTGTAAATTATTTTTTCTTTTTAATTATTTTTTTAGCAACAACTTTTTTCTTCGCTACTGCTTTTTTTACTAATACTTTTTTTGGCATTGATTTTTTAATAACTTTTTTGGGTACAGTTTTTTTAATAGTAACTTTTTTTAATGGTTTTGTGATTTTTTTTGCAACTGCCTTTTTAGTTATTTTTTTTGTCGCAACTTTTTTCACTATTACTTTTTTAGCAAGCACCTTTTTTACTGGTTTTTTAGCAATTGCTTTTTTAATAACTTTCTTAGCAATTACTTTCTTAACTATTTTTTTAGCAGCGGTTTTAACCACTTTTTTAGGAGCTGGCTTAGTGATTTTTTTAGTTGCTATTTTTTTAGCAACTTTTTTAATTACTACTTTTTTAGTAGGGGTTTTAGTTGCAATCTTTTTAATTGGCGCTACTGCAGTTATTTTTTTAGAAACTATTTTCTTAGGAACCTCTTTTTTTATATTTTTTTTAATTTCAGGTTTTTGTTTGATTTCAGATTTTCTAACTTCTTCAATATCTTGTTTTAATTCTTCTGAAATTTCAGTTGCAACTTCAAAATCATTGATCGTTAAATCTAAATGTTCAATGTCGTTTTCGAGATTTGTTAGTTCAATTTCAGCTTTAACAAAAATAATACGTTGTATTAATTCATTAAAAATTTGATTGATAGAACCAATTCCATCTATGGAATGAAACTTAGATTGCTCGGAATAATAATTCTTAAGCGGCAACGTTTTTGTATTGTATTCGTTTACTCTATTTCTTATAATGGATTCGTTTTGATCATCTGGTCTTCCTGATTCTTTTCCTCTTAATAGTAAGCGTTTTATCAACTCTTCATTATCAACTTCAAGTGCCAACATAGCTGAAATAGCTGTGCCTTTTTTTTGTAATAAATCATCTAAGGCCACCGCTTGCGCTTGCGTACGCGGAAAACCATCAAATATAAAGCCATTAGATTCAGGATTTGAATCTAATTTCGATTCAATCATACCAATAACAATTGCATCACCCACTAAATCACCCTTATCCATTAATTGCTTGGCTTCTAACCCTAATTGTGTTTGCTTAGCAATTTCATTGCGCAAAAGATCACCAGTAGATAGATGAATTAAACCATATTTTTCAATTAATTTTTCAGATTGCGTTCCTTTACCTGCGCCTGGAGGTCCAAATAAAACAATGTTTAGCATATTATTCGTTTTTAAATTTATTTATTATTTTAATACAAAAATTTCTTTCATATTTCTTCCTAATCCGTCGTAATCTAATCCGTAACCAACAACAAACGCATTTGGAATTTCAATTCCTACATAATCTACTTTAATGTCTTTTTTGTAGGCTTCAGGTTTTAATAAAAAGGAAGCTACTTTTATTTTTTTAACTTCTTTTTTTGTTAAAAGGTTGACTAATTTTTCTAAAGTTATCCCTGTATCAACAATATCTTCAACAATGACTACATTTCTTCCCTTTATTTCTTCTGTTAGGCCAATCATTTCTGTAACAGTTCCAGTACTCGATGTACCATGATATGACGCTAATTTAATAAACGAAATTTCACATTCAATGGTTACCTCTTTTAATAAATCTGCAGCAAACATAAATGAGCCATTTAATACAACTAAAAATATGGGCTTATCATTTACTAATTCAAAGTTAATTCTTCCAGCAATTTCCTTTACACTTTCCAATATTTTATCAGAAGTGATATAGGGAATAAATGTTTTATCTTTTAGTGTTACGGATTGCATTGGAGGTTTTAAAAACACAAATATAATAAACAATTTTGGAGTTTAAAGCCTTTATATTCAAGCTTTTTTAATTTGTTTAAGTACTTTTTAATATTTTAAATAAGGGGCAAACCTTTCCATATAAATTTACTTACATTTACACGCTTTGAAAACGTATTTAAAAAATAATCACACAAGGGAAACTGTTTATCTCTCTATACCTCTTGTTTTAACACAAGTTGGGCATATTGTAACAGGCATGGTCGATACTTATTTTTTAGGAAAGATTGGTAAGACCGAACAAGCGGCTTGTATATTATCTAATAATTTATACATGTTGTTATTGGTTTTTAGTATTGGTATGAGTTATGCTTTAACTCCATCTGTTACCGAAGCTTTTGTTAAGCAAGATGATAAAGAAAAAGCATCTTTATTTAAAAATAGTTTATTCGTAAATATCATTGTTAGTATTTTTTTGTTTTTAGTGCTCTTTTTTTCTTCGCCACTTCTCGCTTACATGCAACAACCGGCCGACGTGGTAAAATTGGCGATTCCTTTTTTTGACGTACTTATTTTTTCAATTATTCCGGTTACATTATTCTTTGTATGTAAACAATATACGGAGGGATTAAGTAACACGCGAGCTGCCATGTATATCAGTGTCATTGGAAACATTATTAATGTTATTTTGAATTATGTCTTAATTTATGGTAAATTAGGATTGCCAGCTTTAGGTTACATGGGCTCTTGCTGGGCTAGTTTTATTGCACGTTTATTCATGGGTATTGGTTTTTTAGTTTTTGTCTTTAATCACAAACAAATCAATTCATTTGCTAGTCATTTTAAATCAGTAGTTATTTCTAAAAAACAAAGTTGGATTTTGTTTAAAGATGGATTAGCCTCCGCATTTCAATTTACCGCTGAAGCCTCCGCATTTGTTGTAGCAGGCTTAATGGCTGGTGTTTTCGGTAAAGAACAAATTGATGCACACGGCATTGCGTTGAGCATGGCAGCATTTACCTATATGTTTGCAAGTGGTTTAGGAAGTACAACAACCATTAGAGTTGGAAATTATTTAGCGCAACAAAATTTAGTTCAAGTGAAAAATGCCATATATCATTCTTTCAAATTAAATTTACTAATAATGGGTTTCATGGCACTTGTCTTTATTACCTTAAATAAAATATTGCCTCTTATTTTTAGTGATGATGCTGAAATTATATTAATTACATCTAATTTATTATTATTTGCTGCCGCTTTCCAATTGTTTGATGGTTCTCAAGTTGTTGCAGTTGGAGCTTTGCGCGGTTTAGAAGATTATAAATACCCAACACTCATTGCTATGATAGGTTATTGGATTTTAGCTTTACCTTTGTGTTACATGTTTGCGTTTTATTTTCAAATGGAGGTATACGGGGTATGGCTAGCATTAAGTATTAGTTTAGGACTTGTTGCTGTTTTTTTATTTTTAAGACTACAACATGTTTTAAAAAATAGATTTCTGAACGCTTAAATCATTTCAGTTTCCCAACCCAATGAGGGAAGTTTGTTAAATGAGATAGATCCGGTTTACTTTCAAATAGTCCAAATACAGCGCTACCACTTCCACTCATACAGGCATAGGTCGCTCCATACTGATACAATTCTTCTTTGATTTTTTTAATGAGTGGAAATTTAGAAAAAATAGATTCTTCAAAATCATTGTGTAATACTGTTCTCCATTCGCTTATCGGTTGAGAAATAATTTCCGAGAGTTTTGTCGTATGTTTTTTTGGAACAACAAGGCGATAAGCATCTTGTGTATTACTATGTAAATTGGGGTAAATAATGGCAATCCATAAATGAGATAAATCTAATTGTATAGGTTCAAAGACATCGCCTTTTTGTGTGGCTAAAACGGGTTTATTCTCAATAAAAAAAGCACAATCGCTTCCTAGTTGTTTAGCGATTTCTAATCTCGTTGTAACAGTTAGCCCTAAATCAAATTGCGTATTCATGAGGTTAATAAAAAAGGCTGCATCTGCACTTCCTCCGCCTAGACCTGCTCCCATTGGTAGCGTTTTATTTAAAAATACATCAATAGATGGAACTGTAATTTTGTCTTTTATTAAATAATAGGCTTTATATAATAAATTATCGGTTGTGTTTCCACTAATAGGTAATCCGCTTAAATGAAGGTTAAATAACGTTGACGATGTTTTATTTTCGATAATTTCTAGAGCCTCACACCAAGGCACAGGATAAAAAATAGTTTCAATATTGTGATAGCCATCATTTCTTTTTTCTGTGACGCGAAGTCCTAAATTTATTTTAGCGTTTGGGAAACAAATCATCTTACTCCGTTTTATTTCGACTTTTCAATGGTGATTCCAAAATCCATAATAAGCGGTAGTGGATTTATACGCATACCCTGTTCAAATGAAAAATGATAAGTTCCTACCTCAGGAAATCGAATATTTTTTGTTACTAAAATTTTATTATCAAAAATATCACCTGCACCATCTCCAATCCATTCTCCTTTGCTATTTGCTAAAATACATTGCAAGGTGTCAATGCTTTTTTTTCCGTTCGGATAGGTAGTGGTTAAAAAGACGAACAAATTACTAAATGGATACGCGTCAGCATGCCTTACGTTGAGGTAAATATTATTTAATGCATTATTATCTGTAACCTCAACATCGTAGTTTAATTTATTACTTTGTTCCCAACCTGTTTCTGGTAAAGTGGTGTATTTACTATATACTGTGGATTGATTACATGCTGTAAGTACCATCGTTAGTAATAATAAAAATAAAGGCGTCTTAGCCTTAAGCACTTGGAGGATTTTCATTTTTTGGTTTTGGTTTATGATTGTGTACTGGAACTTTTCTTGGACCTTGTTGTTTAGGACTTGTGTTTTTGTTTGGATTAGCTGGCCCTGTTTGTTGGTTTGGCTTGTTTTGTTGCGAAGGTCTTGGCGTTTGAGCGTTTTGGTTTGGATTTACTTTTTTTTGTTGATTTGGATTTGAGGTTGGAGTAGGCTTAGCACTCGTATTTGGTTTTGCGTGCGGCTTACGATTATTTTTATGTTTGTTGTTTGATTTTTTACGATCATCAAATCGAGTTAATGAATCCTGGCCAACTACATTTTCATAATCTGGTAATTTCACTTCAGCTAAATCTTTAAATTGCTTCGGTTCTAATAAATCAGCAGGCTTTTTATCTTCAGCATTTAATTGTAAAATTTCTTTTGTTCTTGCAATTGAAAGAGGAATAAACACATCTGGTTCACTGGTGTAACTCCACCAAACAATGCGTTTGAAAATATCTGTTTTTTGATGAAAAGCAAATCCTTTTTCTGTTGCAAGTCGCTTGTTGTCTATTTGAGGAAACTCTTTTAAAGCATCTAAATAACTATCTAGTTCATAATTTAAACAGCATTTTAATTTACCGCACTGCCCTGCTAATTTTAATGGATTTAACGATAATTGCTGGTAACGTGCCGCAGATGTTGATACGGTTCTAAAATCATTTAACCACGTTGAACAGCACAATTCTCTACCACATGATCCAATAGCGCCTAATCGCGCAGCTTCTTGTCTTGCGCCAATTTGTTTCATTTCAATGCGAACTTTAAATTCGCTAGCCATTACTTTTAATAGTTCTCTAAAATCAACACGACCATCAGCAGTATAATAAAAAACAGCTTTACTTTTATCGCCTTGGTATTCAACATCGCTAATTTTCATTTGCAAGTTTAATTTTAAAGCCAAAGTCCTAGCTTTAAACATAGCATCTACTTCTAAACCTTGCGCCTCTTTCCATTTATCAATGTCACTTTGTTTAGCCTTGCGGTATATTTTTTTTATTTCCTCGCTATCGTAATTCATGTTTTTCTTTTTGAGTTGAATTTTAACCAATTCACCCGTTATAGAAACAACACCAATATCATGCCCTGGAGAGGCTTCCGTAGCAACTACATCACCAACATTTAGAGTTAAATCATTGACATTACGATAAAATTCTTTTCTAGAATTTTTAAAACGAATTTCAACCAAATCACAAGGCGATTGGCCTTCAGGCAGACTCATGTTACCGAGCCAGTCAAATACATTTAATTTATTACAACTTCCACCTGTTCCGCACGATCCATTATTGTTGCAACCGTTTGGTATTCCTGTTGAATTATTATTTCCTCGTCCCGAAGAACAACTTGTACACGACATATTTTTATTATTATATTAACTAACTTATTAAGAGTTAGCAATAGATTTATTTTAATTAAAACTTAAATACGAACTTGTTTTTAAGTTGGATAAATATACTCAATTTTTTAAAATTAATTTCTTGTAATTTTTCCAATTTTAAACGGCTAATACTTTATATTTAAACCTTAAAAAGTAATAGTATTATGATCGTATTTATAACAGGTGCAACATCGGGTATTGGAAAACAAACAGCAATTGAATTTGCTAAACATGGTTATAACCTAGTGATAACAGGCAGAAGAAAAGAACGTCTGATTGAATTGAAAAAAGACATTGAAACAAAATATAAGGTTGATGTTTTAGATTTGTGTTTTGATATTACCAATCAAAAAGAGGTTGAGTATGCTGTTCTTTCTTTATCAGATAAATTTCAACACATTGATATTTTAATTAATAATGCAGGCTTAGCTGCTGGCATGGCTCCAATTCAAGATGGGAATTTAAGTCATTGGGAAGCTATGATTAACACTAATATTAAGGGTTTATTATATGTTACCAAATGCATTTCTACTAAAATGATTGAACAAAAAAAAGGACACATCATCAATGTCGGTTCTATTGCAGGTAAAGAAGTGTATGCTAATGGAAATGTGTATTGTGCCACCAAACACGCCGTTGACGCCTTAAACAAGGGGATGCGCATTGATTTATTGCCTCATGGCATAAAAGTCTCTGCCATAAATCCCGGTATGGTTGAAACCGAATTTAGTATTGTTCGATTTGATGGTGATGAAGATCGAGCTAAGAAAGTGTATGAAAACATAGTGCCTTTAAAACCTGAAGATATTGCTGAAACCATTTATTGGATGGCAACACGCCCTGCACATGTAAATATTAATGATTTAATTATCATGCCAACTATTCAAGCAAATGCAACTACTGTTTTAAGGTAAGTTTTCCCTATTTTTTGTTTGATGTTGTTTCATACAAAAGATAGAAATGTAATTATGATTAAAAAAATTACTTACAAAGGAATGTTGCCGTGTTTTTTCTTTGGCAATACATCTACTTTATTTTCTAACATTTTAAAGGCCTTGATTAATTTTTCACGCGTATCTTCAGGTTTAATCACTTCATCAACGTATCCTCTTTCAGCTGCTCTGTATGGGTTTGCAAAATGCTCGATGTATTCTTTTTCTTTTTCAGCTAGTTTAGCAGCAGGGTCTGAAGCGGCAGCAATTTCATTTTTAAAAATAATTTCAGCAGCGCCTTTTGCACCCATCACAGCAATTTCAGCAGTAGGCCAAGCATAATTCATGTCCGCACCAATGTGTTTACTATTCATCACATCATAGGCACCACCGTATGCTTTGCGCGTAATCACCGTAATACGAGGAACTGTTGCTTCACAAAATGCGTACAATAATTTTGCACCATTGGTAATAATGCCATGCCATTCTTGATCAGTACCTGGTAAGAATCCTGGTACATCTTCAAACACTAACAAGGGTATATTAAAGCAATCGCAGAAACGAACAAAACGAGCTGCTTTTGTTGATGAATTATTATCTAATACGCCTGCTAAAAATGCGGGCTGATTCGCTACAATACCAATGCTTTTTCCTGCTAAGCGAGCAAAACCAACAACGATATTTTCTGCGTAATTTTTATGTACTTCTAAAAAACTACCTTCATCAATAGTGCCTTCAATAACTTCTCTAATGTCGTAAGGTTGATTGGCGTTTTCTGGAATGATATTATTTAAAGCTGTTCTTTTTTCATTTCCATTACTTTCGTATGGCACGCTTGGCGCATCATCTTCGCAGTTCTGAGGCATGTAGCTCAATAGAGCTTTAATGTTGTTAATGCATTCAATTTCGTTGGCACATGAAAAATGCGTTACGCCCGATTTTGATGAATGGGCAGAAGCTCCACCTAACTCTTCAGAGGTAACTTCTTCGTGCGTGACTGTTTTTACAACGTTTGGCCCAGTTACAAACATGTAGCTCGTATTTTCAACCATCATAATAAAATCTGTAATGGCAGGGCTATAAACAGCGCCACCAGCGCAAGGACCCATAATAGCAGATAATTGAGGAATAACTCCCGAGGCTAATGTGTTTTTATAAAAAATATCTGCGTATCCTCCTAACGACACAACGCCTTCTTGTATACGTGCACCACCGCTATCATTTAAACCAATTAATGGCGCTCCATTTTTCATGGCTAAATCCATCACTCTACAAATTTTTTCAGCATGTGTTTCAGATAATGAACCTCCAAATACAGTAAAG